>JAJYMV010000156.1 GCA_021786705.1 bacterium | reverse complement strand
GGAACCCGTAGGTGGCGATCTCGGCCCCGAGCGCTTCGATCTGCCCTTTATAGGTGGGCACGCGTTCGAGCCACGAGACCGGCGTAACCATCGAAAGCAATAGGTGTAATTCGGCGATCTCCGGCACCGCACTCTGCAAGAAAATCGTCGCCTTCTGCGGGTCGACGCCGGCGGCGAGCCAGACCGCGACCATTTCTTTGCGCGCATCGCGAATCGCTTGCGGATTTTCGAAGCCGGTCGTGTATGCGTGGAGATCGGCGATCTCGAAATACGCCTCCGCACTATCGCAATAGTCGCGCCACTGCGTGAGCACGCCGACGAGATGACCGAGATGCAGTCCGCCGGTCGGGCGCATGCCCGACATCACGCGAGGTTTCTTTTCGAGTGCCATCGTTTGTTTCTACCTTGCCGTCGCTGCGAGCGTCAATGCGTTATACCGCCTCGCCAAGCCGTGCGCGCACCAACGCGCGCGCCGAGCGAAGCGCATCGCCGATCGAGGCGCCGTCGGCGAGCGCGGCCGCCATGCCGAACGCGAGCGTGCAGCCTGTGCCGCGATGCTTGCCGGGAATGCGCGACGCCGCGAGCGATTCGGAACGAATGCGTTCGCGAGCCCGCTCGACGAGAACGTCGCGCGGCTCGCCTTCGAGGTGGCCGCCGGTCAGAACCACGGCGCAACCACCGAACGCGAGTATCGCACGCGCGGCGTCATCCATCTCCTCGCGTTCGATCGCGCGGCGCCCGAGGAGCGCGGCACCCTCCGCGAGATTCGGCGTCGCGATCGCATTTTCGAGCGCGAGGAGACGGTCGCGCAGGGCCTCGAGCGTTCCCGGCGCGGCGAGCGCGCCGCCGGGAGAGGCGGAGAGCACCGGGTCGACGACCGTGTAGAGGCGCGGGTGCGCCGCGATCCGTTCGGCGACGATGGCAACGTGCTCGGCGCTGGGAAGCGCGCCGACGCGCACCGCGGCGATCTGCGGCCATGGAACGCTGCCGAGTTGTTCGCGAAGCGTCACCGGATCGACGGCGTGAAGCGCGCGCACCCCACCGGCATCCTGCGCGCTCACCGCGGCGACCACCGTATACACATCGTTTCCGGTCCGCGCACCGAGCCGAATATCGAGCCCCACCCCCGCGACGTTCCACGGATGCGTCGTGCCGATGCTCAAGACGGCCTTCATGCTGCCGCGCTCTCCCAGGCGGCGACGAAGCGGCGGGCCGCCGCGGCGGGATCGGCGGCCTGCGCGATTGCGGCGATGGTCGCGGCCATCGCGGCGCCGCTCGCACGCACGCCGGCGAGCCGCTCGGCGGTGATGCCCCCGATCGCACAGATCGGCAGCGTCGTCACGTCGGCGACCGCACGCAGGCCGGCGAGCCCGATCGGAGCGCCTGCATCGGCCTTGCTCGCAGTCGAGAAAACCGCGCCGACGCCGAGATAGTCGACCACGCCGAGATCGGCCGCGCGCGCTTCGGTGGGGTTGCCGATCGAAAGGCCGACGATCGCCTCGGGCCACGCCGCACGCACGTGCGCGGGATCCTCGAATCCATCGTCGCCGGGGCCCAAATGCACGCCGTCGCAACCCGCCTCACGCGCCGCGCGCCAATCGTCGTCGCCGATCGCGAGTGCGCCGTGCGCGCGGGCGAGATCGGCGAATGCGCGCAGCCGGGCGCGATCGATGCCTTCTTTCGCGCGATACTGCACGATCCGAAATCCCGCGACGAGCACCGCTTCGATGAGGCGACGCGCGTCGGGCGCTTCGTTCACGATGGCGTACGGGCCGCGCAACAGCGCGCGTGCCTCCGCGCGCATCACGGTTTCTTCTTGGTCGGGCGCAAACGCACCCACATGACGACGTTCGCGGCGACGTAGGCGCAAAACACGACGATCGCACCGACCGCGACCCAGCGTTGCCCGCGCTGCAACGCGAGCGGAACGATGAAGCCGAAGCAGAGGACCGCCCCCATCGCCAGCGAGAGCGCGCGCGTAAACGGAAAGAGCGGGCCGGGGCCGGAGTTCATGCGAGCGTTCCTATGCGTCGAGGAGCAGGTCGCCGAGTCGCATGAGTTCTTCATCGTCGGCGAAGCGGAGCTCGATCCGGCCGCCCCGTCCGGCGCGAACGATCCGCACGGCCGTGCCGTATCGGCGCTGAACGCGTTCGACGAAGGCGCGCTCGTCGGCGCCGGTTTCGTCGGCCGCCGCGTGCTCGGTGCGGCGAGGCTTCGGCGCGCTCGCTTCGCGAACGATGTCTTCAATCGCTCGCACCGAGAGTTGTTCTTGCGCGACGCGCCGCGCGAGCGCGAGGCGCTTTTCGGCGGGAATGGCGAGCAAGGCCCGGGCGTGCCCCGCGGTGATGCGCCGCTCGACGAGCATCGCCTTGATTTCGTCGTCGAGCGCGAGCAAGCGCAACGCATTGGCGATCGCCGGGCGGCTCTTGCCGATGCGAACGGCGAGTTGTTCTTGCGTGAACGAATATTCTTCGATGAGATGCGCGAAGCCGTACGCTTCCTCGAGTGGATTTAAATCTTCGCGTTGGAGATTCTCGATAATCGCGATCTCGATCGATTCGACGTCGTTACTCGCCCGAACGATCGCCGGAATGCTGCTTTTTTTGGCGATCGCGCTCGCGCGCCAGCGCCGCTCGCCGGCTACGATTTCGAAGCGCTCTCCGCGCGCGCGCACGATAATCGGCACGAGCACGCCGTACTGTTCGATCGAGGCCGCCAATTCCGCGAGCGCTTCTTCGTTAAAGTGTTTGCGCGGTTGCGCGGCGTTCGGCGCAACGCGATCGATCGCGATATTGCGAACGACATCGCCGGTCACTTCTTCGGCCGGAGCGGTCGGGCGAACGGGAGTCGGCGCGACGCCCGCATCGCCGAGCAACGCGGTGAGGCCGCGGCCGAGCCCGCGTTTGGGCGCGCTCACGCGCGCACCTTGGCACGCAGGCCAATCTCTTGGGCGAGGGCAATATACGCTTGCGCGCCGCGACTCTTAATATCGAAGAGAATCGCGGGTTGGCCGTACGACGGAGCTTCGCTGAGTCGAATGTTGCGCGGGATCTGCGTTTTATACATCTGCTCGGGAAAGAATTTTTCCAATTCGTCGATTACTTCACTCGCCAAACGCGTGCGTCCGTCGAACATCGTGACGAGCACGCCGCTGACGTGCAGACTCGGATTGAGCGCTTCGCGAACCTTATGCACGACCGCGGTTAATTGCGTCAGCCCTTCGAGCGCGTAGAACTCCGCCTGGACCGGAATCACGATCTCTTCGGCCGCCGTGAGCGCGTTGATCGTCAGCAAACCCAACGACGGCGGGCAATCGATGAGCACGTAATCGTAGCGCGACGAGATGGGCTGGAGCGCCGCGCGCAGACGCGTTTCACGCGAGAGTGCGGAGACGAGTTCGATCTCCGCTCCGGCGAGATTGAGCGTCGCCGGAAGCAGATCGAGATGCGCGATTTCGGTCGGCACGAGCGCGTCGTCGATGCGCGTGTCGCCGAGCAAAACGCTATAGGTATCGGCGCGCAATTTGCTTTTTTCGATACCGAAGCCGGTGGTGGTATTGCCCTGCGGGTCACAGTCGATAACGAGCACGTGCCGGCCCTCGAGCGCGAGCGCGGCGCCGAGATTGACGGCGGTCGTCGATTTTCCAACGCCGCCTTTCTGGTTGACTAATGCGATGATACGAGTCAGGACGCTCTCCTTGAATGTTTCACGTGAAACATTCGCTGTCGCTCTCGGGTTCCGACGATGCAAGATACTCCCCAAGCAGTGTGAGGAGCGAACCCCGCTCGTTATGCTCGGGCCGCTCGGTAACCTTCTCGAGGAGCAACGCGAGCGCCGCCCCTACCCTCTTATCACCTCGAAATGCCTCGTTGACAAGCCCTCGAGCACGCATCTCCTCGATAATATCCTCGCCGCCGATCGCCAAATCGCCGACATCGAGCGCCGGTTTTTTCTCCAGCTCCGCCCATACGCGCTCCTCGAAGCGTTCGTTCGAGCCGTCGCGCTTGGGGAGCCCGGAGCCGACGATATCGGCGGCTCGAAGCGCGAATTGCCGCTGCAGCCGAGCGGCCCCAATACGCCGGATGAAACGCCGCACTGCGGCCTCGCTCAGTTGGGGATCGGCGACGTACATGTGATTGCGCACCAGGGCCTCGACCTCGTCGGTCGCGTCGCCGGAGAAACGGAGGCGTTGCATGATCGCGCGCACGAGGTCGCCGCCGACCTGCTCGTGGCGATAGAAGTGCGGCCCCTCTTTGGTGCGCGGCTTCCCAACGTCGTGGAGGAGCGCCGCAAGGCGAAGGACGATGTCGCCCGGTGGCACCGCATCGAGCGTCGCGAGATTGTGGTCGAGGACGTCGTACGCGTGCCACTCGTTCTGCTCGACGTTCCGGCCCTCCACCACCTCGGGGAGGAGGACCGCCAAAATGCCGGTCTCTTCGAGCAAGCGAAGCCCCGAGGACGGCTTCGCGGCGAGAGCGAGCAGCTTCTGCAGCTCATCCATCACGCGTTCTGCCGAGACCGACGCAACGAGCGGCGCGGCCTCGTGCATGGCCTTCCGGGTCTCGGCACTTACCGAGAAGTCGAAGCGCGCGGCAAACTGAGCCGCCCGTAAAAGGCGGAGCGGATCCTCGCGAAAAGCTCCCGGCCAGAGAATGTCGATGCGACGCGCCGCAATATCGGCGGCGCCGGCGAACGGATCGACGAGCCGCCCCTCAGGGAGTGCGCGCGCGATCGCGTTCATACGGAAATCTCGACGCCCGAGGTCCTCTTCGAGGCTCACCCCGGGGCCGCTCTCGATGTCGAAGGCACGATGCCCGATCCCCGTGGAGCGCTCTCGGCGCGGGGGAGCAATA
>JAJYMV010000019.1 GCA_021786705.1 bacterium | reverse complement strand
CGATCTTGTATTCAAATTCGAGCCGCGAAAGGTCGAATTCGATCCGCCCACGCTCGATAATCTCGTCGATGAAACCGTCGAACGACGGGTTCCGGCGATCGCGGATGTTTTGCTGAAAGATCGATTCGGCGTAGCGAGCTTGAGCGCGAAGATAGAGCACTACAACGGTGCGATATCCGCGTGCGGCAAACGCCGAACGGAGCGAGGACATGTTTTCGGTGCGATGATGGAACGTATGAAATTCTTCGCTGCTGATGATGGCGGTCCGTGCCCCGGCCGCCTCCAATTCATCGATGACGCGCGTGACGAGCGCGTGCGGCGGCGGCTCGGCGACCTTCCAGGCGAGCTCGTGATGCCCCGGGGTATCGTAATCCGCCGTTTCGTGAAATCGCCCCGTGTTGGGAACGACGATCCCCTGCCGAGCGAGGACCTGCTGGTTGAGTATCAGCATGCTTTGCAGCGCGGTCGTGCCGGTCTTATGCGTACCGATATGCAGGACGAGGGTCTTGCTCGCGCCGTTGCCTTCCACGGCGTACGACGTTTCTCGATACGTCGCGAGCGCCCTGGCAGCCGGAGAAAGCCTGCACGACGGCTAATCGAAGGGCTATGGAGATGCAGGGCCCACGACACGTAACGCTCTTCGCCGACGGCGGTGCTCGGAATAATCCGGGCCCTGCAGCGGGCGCGGCAGTGCTCGTCGACGATGGCGGTGCGGTGATCGAGGAAGCCTTTCGCTACCTGGGGCATGCGACCAACAACGTCGCAGAATGGAACGGCCTGCTCGCGGGGCTCGAAGCGGCAGCGCGCCTCGGCGTGCAAGAGCTCACCGTGCGGCTGGATTCCGAACTCGTCGTCAAACAACTCTCGGGCGAGTACCGCGTGAAAAATGCGGCGCTTCAGCCGCTACACCGCAGGGCGTTGGAACTGCTACGCGGGTTTCGCTCCGTAGATATCGGGCACGTTCCGCGCAAGCTCAATAAACTCGCGGACGCGCTCGTGAACCGCGTCCTCGATGCACACCAGCGGTCGGAGAACGAGCGAGCCGATGCGACGCCATAGCTTCACCATTTTCATGGTGATCGTGACGGCGATTTTGGTCGTTTGGGGATGGAATTTTTATGCCGCCGACGAGCTGAACCGATGGAACGGCGTCGTTCGGGTCGCTCAGGCTCCCAGCTCGATCGAGCTGACCTTGACGATTCGCTACCCGAAGCCGCCGATTTACGAAGAGCAGTATTCCATTACCGATATCAACGGAATTTCAAAGTATCGATATCAGGTTCGCAGCTACAACGGGCTGCTGGTAAAGGTCACGCAACCGCCGCATAGCACCTACAACGTTTCGTTCTTCTTTGAGGCGCTCGAACAGAAAGGGCTCTGGAAGCTGACCGATAAGGCGCCGCGTTCGAAAGACGATGCGATTTATACGCTCGTCGCCAAGCAGAGCGTCGGCGGAAAGAGCGGAAGCCGCACGATCGTGTTCAGCGATCCCCATTTTTGGGCGACGACGGCCGCGAAGTACCACTCCATGCATATCGATGCGTCACGTTCGACCAACGGTATTCTCGAAGTGCAGAGCAGCTCGCTTCTCGATCCACGCTACGAAGAAATCGTACGGGCTTTCGAGGGCTTCGGGCCCGAAGAATTCCGGCACGACGTTGCTATCGCGCGCAAACGCGCCGCTCACGCATAGGTTTGCCCGTGAACGCGAATGAAGCCGTCGATATGTTTTCCCGCAGGGTCGCGATGCGTCCAGTGTACGATCGGTTCGGGGCGGCCGGTATCGTGGACCATCTCGCCGCGGACCTCGATACGGTCGCCGGGACGGAGTGGAATGCGCGGGGCGAGGCCAACGTTGTCGACGATCTCGACCGGCCCGGCGGCGGTACGCGCGTCGAACGCCTCGTGTTCGCACTGCGTGTTGGTGCCGAAGAAAAAATGCGGTGCGTCGAGGACGCGTCCCGAGAAAGCTACTTCGCAACGGCCATCGGCGTGATAAGCGGCGGCAATCGGTATCATCGTGAAACCTCCGTTGCTCCCTTCACGCGCATGCATGCCGTAGACAAGAGGGCGTGCCGATGCGCGTGATGCTCACCGAACGGTTGCGTCTGGAGCCGGTAAGCGCGCTGAACGCCGACCAGTTATGGCAGATCTTGCAGGCCGCCGATCTTCGCGCCTATCAAGATCTTCCGGGATTGCGGTTGACGGCGTTCGTCGAGAGCGTTTCGCGGCGCCCCCTGCACCTCGGTTCCGGCCAACACGGGCGCTACGAATGGCTCGTCGTGCTCCGCGAGAGCGGCGAAAATGCGGGATGGATCTCGTTACGGATTCCCGAGCGCGACCCGGGTGCAGCCGAAGTCGGGTATACGCTCCTCGCCGAATTTCGCGGTCGTGGCTACGCGACCGAAGCGGTGAGCGCGCTCGTCGAGGAAGCGTTGAACGTCGTTCACTTGCAGCGCTTGTGCGCGTATTGCGTCCCCCAAAATTCCGCCTCGATCGCCGTGCTCGAACGCTTGGGATTTACGCGGGATATAACGTTGCCGCGCGGGGCGACGGTCGGTGGGCAGCCCGTCGACGTCGTCTCCTATGTCTTGGAGGCACGCGACTGGCGAGAGCGCCCGAATCGTACGCTGACGTCGGCGGAGGGGAAGAAGAAGTAACGCCGTTCGCCCGGACGCGCGAGCGTCGCGAGCAGCGGTTCGCGCACCACGGCAACGACCATCCGCGTCGCGATCTCGGAGATCGGAACGAACTCGACGGCGACGACGCGATCGTCGCGTTTCGGAACCTGCGGTACGCCCTCCGCTTCGATTGCGAAGGTACTGTTGAGATACTGCGTGTTGCCGTCGAAACTCTCGCTCACGTAGAGGAGCTCGCCGCTACGCGCTTGCAGCCCCGTCTCTTCGAAAAACTCGCGCTCCACGCAATGCGCGAGCGATTCTCGCCCCCGTTGATGCCCGCCGGGAAGCCCCCAGAGCGGATCGCGCGGAAATGCATATTGCGAGGCAACCAACAGTACGCGGTCGCCGCGGCGTAAGAGCCCGGTCGCGAGATGGACGCGTGAAATGCGCTCGCTCATCGTCGTGCGGGGGCCTCGGCGGCGATGCGTTGGAAGAGATCGAGGTGTGCCGCTGCGCTGCGCTCCCAATCGTATGCGGCGGCACGCTGCAGGCCGCATTCGCGTCGCTCGGCATGGAAGGTGTCGTCGGCGACGATGCGCGCGAGGTTCGCGCTCCATGCGGCGGCATCGTCGGGAGGCGCAAACGATGCGGCCTCTCCGTAGATCTCCGGGAGACAACTCGCCTGCGACGCGAGGACTGGCGTTCCGCAGGCCATCGCCTCGATGCCGGGCATGCCGAAGGTTTCGTGGAGCGAGGGAACGCAGAGCGCGCGAGCGCCGCGGTAGAGCGAACGCAACCCGGTGTTCTTGCGCCCGGAGATATCGTCGCGAAATTCACCGACGTGGAGGCTCGCGCCGTAGCCGGCCGCGCGCGGGCCGGCGATCGCGATCGGCGGCTTCCCGTCGGGGAAGGCGCGAGCGTGAGCGGCGGCAAGCAGCGAGAAGTTTTTCCGTCGCTCGGTCCCGGGATCCCCGACGAAGAGCAGATACTCGCCGGCACGTAACGGTGCGGGCAGTGCGTCGGGAACTCCGGGAGTGAAACTCGGCTCGACGCCATGCGGGATCACGGTGATGCGTTCGTGGGGAAGGGCGAAGACCTCGGCGAGCTCCGAGGCACCGAACTGCGACACGGCAATAAAATGCGTCGCCTCGCGGACCGAACGAAGGATCGGCTCGCGCTCGCGCTCGCTCGCGCTGCGATCGGGATTCGGAAAACGAAAGGGCACCGCGTCGTGAATCGTGGCGACCGACGGGACGCCGGGCGCCGAGAAGAAGGTGCCGTTCGCGGGATGCCAGAGCAGCTGCGTCTGCCGTGGGGGGCGAGCGGCGACGCGAAAGCGCTCCGAACCGATCGCACGGGCGAGTGCACCTTTGCGGAGCCATGGAACGTGCTCCGGAAGCAGCAGCGCGATCGCTAGGTCGTCCCGTTCGGCGAGGCGGCGCAGCACCGCGCGGGCATAACGCCCGATTCCGCGCGTATCGCCCGCGAGGACCCGTGCGTCGACCGCGAGCGAGAAGAGTTCGGCCATGAGAGCGGAAGTTCGCCGCGATGAGGGTCGAGCTCTTTGGCGTCGAGGACGGCAAGCGATTGGAACGGGCGTTCGAGGTGCGGCGCGAGGTATTCGTGCGCGAGCAGGGAGTTCCCGAAGAGGAAGAGATCGACGCGCACGACCGCACCGATGCATCTGCCTGCCACGCCTTGCTCGTACTGAGCGGACGCCCCGCTGCAGCGGGACGTTTCTTCGCGCGCCCCGATGGTGCCGTGCAGATCGGTCGGATGGCGGTGCGCGCGGAATTTCGCGGACTCGGCTATGGACGCGCGATTCTCGACGCGCTCGTCGATGAGGCGAAACGACGCGGTTATCCGCGCGTCGTGCTACACGCACAGACGCACGCGCGCGGATTTTACGAGCGAGCCGGGTTCACCGCGCACGGCCCGGAATTTCTCGATGCCGGCATCGTGCACGTCGAGATGGAACGCGCGTTCGGCGACGAGCGCCACGCCGAGTAGGCGAACGGTGTCACGCCGAGTAGCCGCGTGGTTTCACGCTGAGTAACCGAACATTGTCACGCCGAGTAGCCGCTGAAAGCGGCGTATCGAGGCGCCGCACGCCGCGCGTGCATCGACGGCCACGTCGCCCGTGACTCGCTAGACGCTCGCGGCTCGGACAAGCAATGTCAGGGTCCTCGCCGCTCGCTTAAGCGCTCGTTACGACCGCCGCGTCCGCACTGCACGCGCCGCACGCGCG
>JAJYMV010000157.1 GCA_021786705.1 bacterium | reverse complement strand
CCGCACGCGAGCGCGCCGAGATTCGCACGCTTCGCTACGAGGAACTCGGCCTCGACGAGCGCTCGCCGCTCGGTATGTTTCGTTCGGTCCGCGCGGCGATGCGCGATCGCATCGCCGAGGGCGGCGACTGGCGGGAGATCGCCGAGGCGCTTCGGCGCCCTTCGCAGCGGGTCTGGATCGGCTGGACGACCGCCCAGCGCCGACAATTCGTCGAACACGTGGCCGCGCTCTGGGGCTCGTTGCGCTATCGCGTACCGCCGGCGACCGACGACGCCGTCGCAGCCCTGCGCGCTGCCGGACGCTACGTGCCCCTCCGCGGCGAAATCGTTGCGGCGAGCGAAGAGCGCGACGCACTCATCGTCGATTACTCCGTCGACGGCGCGCTCCATCGACTGCGCGTGGCAACGGTGCTGAATTGCACCGGGCCCAATGGGGACGTGCGATCGAATCCCGATCCTCTGCTTCGCTCGATGCTCGAACGTGGCCTGATACGCCCCGACGCGTTGCATCTGGGGTTGGACGCCACGTTGCAGGGCGAAGCGATCGATCGCGAGGGACTCGCCGACGAACGCCTGCTCGCCATCGGGCCGCTCCTGCGCGGCGTTCTCTACGAAACGACCGCCGTGCCGGAGATCGCCGAGCAGGCTCGCGCCATCGCCCGGCGCATCGCCTGCGATCTCGAGGCATGCGTCGCGTGATCGCCGAGATCGAGATCGAACGCATCGTCGCCGAGCACGTCGCGCGCCGCCTCCAGTGGGAGCCGTTGCTCCCGCGGCGCAGAACCGGTTATACGCGGACGCGCCTCGCCGCCTGCGATACGTACGAAGTTTTGGCGCTCTTCTGGTTTCCTGGTGCGCTCACGCCGATTCACGACCACGGGGAATCGTATTGCGCCACGCGCGTCCTCGCCGGCGAACTCCACGTCGTGCGCTACGAGCGCACCGAGGAGGCAGGCGCTATCGCGATGCGGCTCGTCGAGTGCGGCGTTCAACGTGCCGGCGACGGCGATGCGCTGCAAAGCGCGCGAGAACTCCATAGCGTTGCAAATCCCGGGTCGCACGAGGCGCTCTCGCTTCACGTGTACGCTCCCCGTTTTACGACCTTCGGAATCTACGACGAGTCGGGGGCACGCATCTCGTTCGCTTCGTCGCGCTACGACGCCGACCTAAGCTAACGAAATCGCGTCGCCGTCGCGCGCGACGATCCCATCTTTTTCCAGCGCCGCGACCAGTTCGTCGAACCGTTCTCCCACCTCGGGGGCGACGACGCCGACGATCTCTCGCTCCAAATCGAGCAACGAGATCTTTTCTCCGGGAGGCAGATCGCGCAGACGGTCGACGATACGCCCGCGCGCGAAGCGTGCGGTCAGTTCGAACGGCACCGGCTCCTTCGCCGATGCGGGCTTGGCGAATTCTTCGCGCAAACGCTCGAGGCGCGCCGCATCGATCGGAGCCGCAACGCAGAGCGTCTGCAGAGGACAGGCGGCACATCGCGGTGTGCGCGCCGTGCAGACCAGCGCACCGAGATCCATCATCGCCGAACTCCAATCGTGCGCCTTTCCCTTGGGAACGAGTTGACGCGCGAGCAGGTCGAGTTCTTTGGTCGTCGCCTTGGCGGGATACTCGATGCCGAAGTTGAGGCGATGCACGATTCGGCGCACGTTCGTATCGACCGGTGCCGCATCGTAATTAAACGCAAATGCGCGTATCGCCGCCACGGTGTAGGGGCCGACTCCCGGTAATTCGAGCAGCAGTTTCTCTTCGCTCGGCATCTCGCCCCCGAACTGCGCAACGACCGCATCGGCGAGCGCCTTCAAGCGCACGGCTCGCGTGTTATAGCCGAGCCCTTTCCAATAGCGCACGACTTCCGCTTGGGGCCCCTTAGCCAACGCCGAAAACGTGGGGAAACGCGATAGAAAGGTTCCGAAGATCGGCACGACGCGGTCGACCTGCGTCTGCTGCAACATGAATTCGCTCACGACTGTGTAGTACGGGTCGCGCACGACACGCCACGGCAAATTTGCCCGCCCATATTTTTTGTACCAGGCGAGGAGGCGCTTCTGGAGAGCAGTCATCCGCGCAGGCTACGCATCGCTTCGCCGATGCGGCGGATCCCCTCGGGAATCTCGTCGCGCCGAACCGCCGTGAGTGCCAAGCGAAAATTGTGATCGCCTCCGGAATTGGCAAAGAACGCCTCGCCGAAGAGAAAAGAAGCGCCGAGGCGTTCGGCCGCATCGAGCAGGGGACGAGCGCGCATCTCCCGCGGCGTCGCAACCCAGAGATAAAAACCGCCGCTCGGACCGATCGCGCGAACGCCGTTTGGCCAATATTTTGCGATCGCTTCATCGGCGATTTTTCGACGGAGATGCAACTCTTCTTGAAGCTGCTCGATATGCGCGTCGTAGCCGCGCTCGAGATAATCGACGATCGCCGCCTGGACGTAGAGACTCGTCGCCATATCGTAGGCCTGCTTGCGCATCAACAAACGATCGACGATCGTACGCGGAGCAACCATCCACCCCACCCGCAGACTCGGGGCGATGGTTTTACTAAACGTCGAGAGGTAGACGACGTGATCGGGAGCGAGCGCGACGAGCGGCGTTTCCTGATGCGATGCGAGCGGCCCGTATGGATCGTCTTCGATGATGGGAACGCCGGCGCGCCGAGCGATCGTCGCGAGACGCTCGCGACGATCGGCGTTCATCGTCACGTTGGTCGGGTTATGCATCGACGGCATCGTGTAAATGAAACGCGGGCGCCGCGTGCGCAAGATCGCCTCGACGTGATCGACGCGCATTCCGTCCTCATCGACCGGTATTGGGATCGCGCGCAATCCGCCGATTTGAAAAATCTGGAGCGCACCAGGATAGGAGGGCGACTCGACGATGATCTCGTCCCCCGCTTCGGCGAGGCTCTGCGCGACGATCGCGATGCCTTGCGTGGAACCGGTGAGAACGATGACGTTCTTAGCGACGACGCTGCGCGCTCCGCGAGCGCGCATGCGCGCCGCAATCGCCTCGCGCAGCGGTTCGTAGCCCTCGGAATCCCCGTACGATAGGATGAACCGCGGATCGCTCGCTACGCGCGCGAAGGAGCCGGCGAGTTCGGCGAGCGGCGAGGGTTCGTCGGGGGCGACCCCTTGGACGAACGAGATGCGCCCCGGCTCTTGTTTTGCCGCAAGTTCGCCGAGCACCATTGGAAATTCGCCGACCCGCCACGGAGGGAGCGTCACCCACCACGGCACGCTGGCGCCGCGCTCGCCGGCCGAAACGGCGCGTTTGCGCGATGCCACCCGCGAACCCGAGCCGACGCGCTGATCCAGGAGGCCGTCGGCGACGAGTTCGCGATAGGCGCGGACGACGGTACTGCGATTGATCTCGAGACGCTCGGCCATCGCCCGCTCGGGAGGGAGCCGGGTCGACTCCGGCAGCGAGCCGGAGAGAATCGCCTCGCGAAGCCCCTCGTAGAGCTGCCGATAGAGCGGCACGATCGAATCGCGATCGAGCTGCAGGGGAAGGTTGGGCGCACCAATCTTGCTCATGGATGGGTCCAATTGGACCACGGAGGCCCGCCGCCTTCCGCGGCGGAATAATCGCCAAGTACCAACCTTTCATCCACGCCTGCGCGTAAGGAGTCTTTTCGTGGCCGAACATCAGGTCGATGCCGTCGTCATCGGTGCGGGCCCCGGCGGTTATCATGCCGCCATCCGGCTCGGCCAACTCGGGAAAACCGTCATCTGCGTCGATCGCGATGAGGTCGGCGGAGTCTGCCTGAACTGGGGCTGCATCCCCACCAAAGCGCTCCTGCACGTCGGCGAAGTGATCCGCCACATCGACCACGCCGAAGCGATCGGATTGAAGGTGCCCAAAGCGAGCGTCGACCGAGCCGGCGTCGAAAAATTCAAGAACGAGGTCGTGAGCGCGAACGTCGGCGGCGTCAAGACGCTCTTTAAAGCGAACAACGTGCAGTTCATGTACGGCGAAGCCTCGTTCGTTTCTCCCAATGAGATCGCGCTCAAAGGCAAAGACGGCAGCAGCGAACGCATTCGCGCTGCAAACGTCGTGATCGCTACGGGCTCGGCGCCTATCGATGTGAAGGCGTGGCCGCGCGACGGCAAGCGCATTATCAACTCCGACGATGCGGTCGCCATCAAGCAGATCCCCAAAACAATGCTCGTCATCGGCGGCGGCGTGATCGGTTTGGAATTCGCGACGGTCTACACGCGCATGGGCGCGCAAGTGCTCGTCGTCGAGGCGTTACCGCAGATCCTCACCGGGAGCGATATCGAGATCTCGAAAACGCTCGGACGCATTCTCAAGAAGCAGGGCGTCGAGATCATGCTCGATACGAAGGTCGCCGCACTCGAAACGACCGCGAAGGGCGTGAAAGCGACGATCGCCGGAGCCGGGACCGGCGGCAAGGACGAGACGCGCGAATTCGAGATGGCACTCGTCGCCGTTGGGCGCCGCCCCGTCACCGACGCGCTCAATCTCGCGGCAGCCGGGCTCGCCGTCGACGAGAAAGGCTTTCTCGCCGTCGATGCACGAATGCGCACCAAGGTTTCGCACATCTATGCAATCGGCGACGTCACCGGGCAACCGTTGCTCGCGCATCGCGCGATGAAACAGGGCGTCGTCGCGGCCGAGGTGATCGGCGGCGATACCAGCGCCGCATTCGATCCGATCGCGATTCCGAACTGCGTCTACACCGATCCCGAGGTCGCGACCGTCGGGCTCTCGGAGGAAGAAGCAAGAGCGAAAGGCTACGAGGTGCGTATTGGCAAGTTCCCGCTCGCGGCGAGCGGGCGCGCGCGCACGATGAACGAGAGCGACGGCATCATCAAACTCGTCGGCGACGCGAAGACCGATTTACTG
>JAJYMV010000172.1 GCA_021786705.1 bacterium | reverse complement strand
CGGCTCCCGCCGCCTGCATGCCGCGCGCCGCCTCAAGCGATCCGCGGGTTTCGTTGGTGCCGGCATTGGCGATGACGCAGGCATCGTTTCCGACGCTTTCTTTCACGGCGGCAACGAGCTCCAAACGCTCGCCTTCATCGAGCGCCATCCCTTCGCCGGTCGATCCCGCAACGACCAATCCGTCGTTTCCGCGATCGACGAGCCAGCGCGCCACGCGTTTCGCTTCCCCGACGTCGAGCGCACCGCTGCTATCGAACGGCGTAATCATCGCCGTGATTATGCTACCGAGTTTCACCGCTCATCACTTTCTGCTCTGCGAGCTCGAATGCATCGAAGACCGCGCGTTCGGCACGTGCGGCGTCCGACGCCGGAACGAGGACCGAAATCGTGACGTTGCTGTCGGTGAGGTGAATGACCTCGACGTTTTCGGCGCTCAGAGCTTCGACGACCCGCAAAACGACTCCGGGCAGTTCGCGCATGCCCGCACCGACGATGGAGAGTTTGGCGCAGCCCTCGCGCACGCGAACGGCGAGGTTGAGATCGCCGAGCAACGCCCGCAATTCGCTTCCGCGGTCGCCTTCGACGACGAACGAGACGCCCGATTGATTGATCGCGACCTGATCGATCGAAATATCTGCATCAGCGACGCGAGAAAACATTTCGAGTTCGACCTGCATGCGCCGTTTCGGGGATTCGATATCACCGCGAATGACACGTACCCACGTCAGCCGGTCGCTCACCGCAACGCCGGTCACCGGCGCATCGTGGCGCAGGCTCTCGACGACTAAGGTCCCTCGATCGCTGGTAAGGCCTTTGATGGCGTAGGTGCGCTCCCGCTCCCGCGCGTACTCGGCGGCGACGGCGTGCATCACTTTCGCTCCGTGGGTTGCGAGTTCGGCCATCTCTTCCAACGACGCACGAGCGATCGTACGCGCGCGTTCGATGCGGCGCGGATCGGCGGTCATCGCGCCGCTGACGTCGGTGTAGATATCGATTCGCTCGGCGTCGAGTGCGTCGCCGAGCGCTACGGCGGTCAGGTCGCTCCCGCCGCGCCCGAGCGTCGTCGTCGAGCCATCCGCGCTCGCTCCCTGGAACCCGGTGACGACGGGCACGTAGCCCGCCGCGATCGCTCCGAGGAGCGCGGTCGGATCGACCGCGCTGATGCGCGCATTCCCATAGCGCGCGTCGGTGAGGATCCCCGCTTCGCGCCCCGTGAACGCTCGCGCGACGATGCCGTTATCGCGAAGATGCTTCGCCACGACCGCGGCGGCGATACTCTCACCGCACGAAAGCAACAGATCGCTCTCGGGCGTCGCGCTCTCGCCATCGAGCAGCGCGAGCAACGCGTCGGTGGAGTAGGGTGCGGGTGCGCGGCCCATCGCTGAAACCACCAGCACCGGGGCGAAGTTCGCCGACAACGCATCGCGAACGCGCTCCACAAGGTGCGTGCGCTGTTCGATCGTTGCGACCGAGGTGCCGCCGAATTTCATGACGGCGATGCGCGGAGCTGCGGTCATTCGAGAAATCCTCGCGCGAGCAAGAGTTCCAACAACTGCACCGCGTTCGTCGCCGCGCCTTTGCGGAGTTGGTCGCCGACACACCAGAGCGCGAAGCGCGTCCCTTCCGCGCCGTCGGCACGGAGCCGCGCGACGTGAACCGCGTCGCCGCCTTCAACCTCGCGCGGCGTCACGATCCCTTCGGCATGGAAGCGTAGCCCCGGCGCGCCTTCGAAGGCGGCGCGGAGCGCGGAGATATCGGTCGGGCGCTCCGTTCGTACGACGATCGACTCGGCATGCGCGGTACGGACGGGGACACGCACGCAGGTCGCGCTCACGTGCAATTCCGGCAATCCGAGCATCTTGCGCGTCTCGGCAGCGACCTTCCGTTCCTCACCGCTCCATCCGTCGGCGTCGAACGTTCCGATCTGCGGCACGACGTTGCGCGCGAGCGGCGCCGGGAAAACGAGCGCGGGCATTTCAGGCTCGCCAAGGGCGAGCGCGCGCTGCGCGGCATCGAGTTCGTCGAGACCGGCGCGCCCCGCGCCGCTCGCGGCCTGGTAGGTCGAGACGACCACCTCGCGCAGCCCGGCGACGTCGCGAATCGGTGCGAGTGCGAGCGCGAGCAAGATTGCGGTGCAATTGCCGACGGGAAGGATATGGTGCCGCCGCTCGAGCGTTGCGGCGTTGATCTCGGGAACGATCAACGGAATATCGTCGTGCAGGCGAAACGTCGCGTTATTGTCGATACAATAGATGCCGCGCGCAGCGAGATCGGCGACGAATGCCTCGCCGAGTGATTCGCCCCCGGCGAAGAACACGACGTCGCGATCGGCGAGCGCTTCACCGGTGGTCGCACGAACGTCGAGCAAATCGCCGGCGTAACGAACCGCCGCACTGCGCTCGCGCGAGCCGAATGCCGCGACGTGTGCGAGCGGCAGACGCCGCTCTTCGAGCACCCGCAACAAGGTCTCGCCGACCGCGCCGGTCGCACCGACGATGCCGACGCGAAGCGCGCTCACAGGACCAGTTCGAGGCCGACGTGCAGCCCCGGCGGAAGACGGCGCACGCCGCGCAACGCCGCGACGATACCATCGGCGAAAGATTCCCGCGAGAGCGAATCGTGACGCACCGTCAGCACCTCGCCGCGACTCCCGAAAATAACCTCCTGATGGGCGACGAGTCCGGGAAGGCGCACGCTGTGAATGACGACCGGCGCCGCTCCGGCCGCCTCCATTCTTTTCGCCGTCACCTTCGCCGTTCCGGAGGGCGCGTCGCGTTTGGTATCGTGATGCATCTCGACGATTTCGGCGTGCGGGAACGTCCGCGCGATCTCTGCCGCGACGCGCATCATCACAACCGCACCGATAGCAAAGTTCGGCACAAAGAGCGCAGGGACGCGTTTTTCGGCGGCGATCCCGCCGATCTCGTCGAGCGTCGCCTCGTTCCAGCCGCTGCTGCCGCTGACCACGGGAATGCCGTGCGAAACGGCTTCACGCGTCCAACGCTCGCTGCCCGGTTGGGTTGCGACGTCGAGGAGAACGTCGATCGATCCCCGCGCGAGTAAATCGTCGAGCGAGCGAACGTAGGCCGCTTCATCGAGCGCCGTCCGTTCGCTTACCACACCACCAACGAGTTCGAGCGCGTCGGCCTCGCGCACCGCGTCGGCGGCGATGCGGCCGAGCCGGCCGGCGATGCCCGCGATGCCGACGCGCAGCGGCGCCCGTGCCTCAGACACGTTCGAGCGGAGCGTATTTGAGCATCAGCATCTTTTCGCCGACGTTCGGAAAATCGATCGTGACCAAGCCGTCGCCGCCGGCGCCGACGAGATCCCGGATCGTTCCCTCGCCCCACTTGGGATGACGAACCTTATCGCCGGGCCCGAGATTGAGTTCCAAGCCCGCGCCGGCGGTCTCGTGAATCGCCACCTCACGCCAACGCCCACCGGCGGGCCGGGGAGCGACCGCACCCTCACCGTCGATCGTTTCGAGATTGGGAATCTCTTCGAGAAAACGCGATTTCGGGTAGGAGTAGGTGTTGCCGTAGATCATGCGCCGTTGTGCGTGCGTGAGATAGAGGCGATCCATCGCGCGGGTGACGCCGACGTAAGCGAGACGCCGCTCTTCTTCGAGCTCGCCGGTATCGCTCAGCGCGCGGGTATGCGGGAAGACGCCTTCTTCCAGGCCGGTCAGAAAGACGACCGGGAATTCCAGGCCCTTCGCTCCGTGGAGCGTCATCAGCGTCACGTATGACGATTCGGGATCGAGGGCGTCGAGATCGCTGATGAGCGCAATATTCGCGAGGAAACCGTCGAGCGACGGCTCTTCTTCACGTTCTTCGTACTCGCGAGCGACGCCGACGAGTTCGCGCAGGTTATCGAGGCGCGCGCGCGCATCGTTGGTCTCTTCGCTCTGCAGCTCCCGGGCGTAACCGGAATCTTCGAGCACGGCCAACAACAGATCGGCGATGCCGAGCGTACGTTGCTTTTCGATGAGCGAGCGCATGAGATCGGCGAAGCGCTCCATCTCCTTGAGTTTCTTCGGTACCGCGCGCTTGAGCAGCGCCGCATCGAAGAGCCCTTCGCCGACGGCGACTTTTGCTCGCGTCGCTTCGGCAACTAACGCGCCGAGCGTCTGCGAACCGATCCCGCGACGCGGCACGTTAATAATGCGCTTGAACGCAATCGAATCGCGCGGGTTGGCGAGGTACCGTAAATAGGCAACCGCGTCTTTAATCTCCGAACGCGCGTAGAAGCCGACGCCGCCGACGACGCGATAGGGAATGCCCTCCGCGATCAGGGCTTCTTCGAAAATGCGCGACTGCGCGTTCGTGCGATAGAGCACGAGAAAATCGCGATAGGCGAGCCCGTCGCGCACGAGTTCTTTCACTTTTTCGACGACGAAGCGGCCTTCGTCGCGCTCGGTCGGCGCGCGGTACGCAACGACCGGCTCGCCCTCGGCCCGCTTGGTGAAGAGCTTCTTCTTCGCCCGCGTCTTATTGTTGGCGACCAAAGCATTGGCCGCTTCGAGAATGTGCTGCGTGCTGCGATAGTTTTCTTCGAGCTTGAACACCTTCGCGCCCGGAAAATCTTCCTCGAAACGCAAGATCATTCGGTGGTCGCTGCCGCGCCACGAATAGATCGACTGGTCATCGTCGCCGACGACGGTGATATTGCGATGTTCTCCGGCGAGCATCGAGACGAGCGTATACTGCGCCATGTTGACATCTTGGTACTCGTCGACCAGGATATACGAGAAACGCGCGCGGTATTTCGCAAGCGTTTTTTCGTCACGCTGCAAGAGATCGATCGCACGCACGATGAGATCGTCGAAATCGAGCGAGTTCGCTTCACGCAGCTTGCGATCGTATTCGCGATACACGTTTGCGAGGCGCTCGCCGAGCGCATTCTTTTGCTTTTTCGAAAACGCATCTGGCCACACCAACGCGTTCTTCGCCTTCGAAATTTCG
>JAJYMV010000030.1 GCA_021786705.1 bacterium | reverse complement strand
CGTCACCACGGAAGCTCACCAGCGGAGACCCAGAACGCAAAAATATGTAGAGAACACGACGAAGAGACCACTTGACAACACCGGCCTTCTCATGGAAGCCGCCGCAGGCGGCGTATCGAGGCGCACGTGGACGATCCCTCGATACGATGGCTTCGCCATCTACTCGGGATGACAAAGTAGCGGCTACTCGGGATGACAAAGTAGCGGCCACTCGGGATGACAGCGCAGCGGCTACTCGGGATGGCGGCGCGGTGTTGCTACCGCTCCGTCGGCGATGCGACGCGGAAACACGTGCCGTCGTGATTGCGGCGCGTCGCTTCACCGAGCGTTTGCGCGGCGTGTGTTTCCGAGCCGCGAATGACGCGCTCTTCCTCCGCGGTATCGTACCGGCCGGCGCAGCGCGCGGCGAGGTGGAGTTCGCGCGCGGGGCGTTCGACCGCGTGGTCGATCTCGTGCCCTAAACCGAGCGCGGGCGATTGCGTACCGCCGGTCGTCGTGCGCAACGCGCTGGCGGGATCCCACCAAATCGTGTCGTCGTTCGGATCGAAGCGATCGTTATTGCGCGTATCGGCGCGCAATGTAAATTCTCTGCTCGTCGATCCTTCGAGCCGCGCGAACAACCCGCGCTCGACGGAGTCGGCGCTTAAATAGCGCTTCGCCGCCTCGTAGCTGCGATTGAGGCTGCGCTCGACCGAGAGGCTCCCATGCCGAACGAAGGGTTGCGACGAGAAAGAAAGGGCGATCATCGTGCGATTCGTTCACGCGAAATCGCGATCTGTCAAGTCTTGACGGCGGTGCTAGGGTTGGGGTGGTGACTGCGTTTTGCGCGCAGCGTGCCATAGGTGCTGGACCAACGAAAACCCTAAGGGAGCATCAGCTCCGGATACGAAGGCGTGACGGGCAACTGCCTGTCGCACCCGCGCCCGGGCCGCACCCACCTGCGAGAAAGCAGGTTCTCACCTCGCACGAAAGACGCTTGACGCGGTCACTCTATCGATCTCCCCGAGCGAGCGCTCACCAGCGCGCGAATCGAGGATGACGAAGCCGCGGTACCCCGGCGCCTCGCGCTCGATTGAAGCGAGCGTTCTTTCCGCGTCCCCGGAGAGATCGTGCAGGATCGCGACGGTTTTCCCGGCCAGGCTCGCGAGCGAACTCCCCGCGTCGAGGCGCAATGGCTCGGGCGCGAAGCGGAGCCACGCCGAATCGGCCTCCTTCGCCAGGCGCTTGCAGTCGGCGTCGCTGCCGGCATGGGTGTCGGGTGCGTTGCGCAGGGCGATGGTTACGTTCGCCGCCTTCGCGAGCCCCGTCGCCTCGCCGAGCGCGGCGGCCAACTCCGGGTAGCTGCAGGCTGCGAGCCCGGGCGCCCGGGCGATCAGCAGGGGCGCGCCGACGGCGAGCGCGATCTGGAGCGACTCCTCTTTTTTGCTTCGGGCGGCAAGGAAGAACTCGTCGTCGAGCGTTGCGACCGGCGTCACGCAGAGATCGGTCGCCGCCTTCTTGATTTGGGCGAGGTAGTCTGCATCGGTTCGCGGAAAGTGCGCCCGGTCGAACGCGACGCCGTCGCAGAGAGCGCAGCGCGCGCAGGCATCGAGCCACTCGAGTTGCGTGCAGTCGCCACGCGCGAAAGCGGCTGCGAAAGCACTGCTGGCCCAGGCGATCTTCATCGGCGCGCGAGTTCGACTGCCTAAGGGAGAGCCCTCTGCCGTGACCATCGCACTCGGCGCCGACCACGCCGGATTTGAATACAAAGATCGCATCGCCGCGCTCTTGCGCGAGCGGGGGTATTCGCTCATCGATTTTGGCACGCACGATGCGACCCCGGTCGATTACCCGCAATATGGCTTCGCCGTCGCCGAAGCCGTTGCGAGCGGACAGGCGGAACGGGGCATCGTCATTTGCGGCTCCTCCATCGGCATTGCGATCGCCGCCAACAAGGTGCCGGGCGTGCGTTGCGCGCCGGTCGCCGAACCCTATTCCGCCGAATTGGCGCGGCGCCATAACGATGCCAACGTGCTCGCACTCGCCGAACGCTTGACGGGGTGGGAGATGGTCGAACGCATCCTCGACATCTTTCTCTCGACGCCGTTCGATGGCGGGCGTCACGCCGCGCGCGTCGAGCAACTCTTTGAATTCTCCGACGATCAACGCACGCGCACGCTGCGCGCACTCGAACGCGGGGTCGTCGACGACGCCCGCACCGCACAATCGTAACGTATAGAAAGCCCATCATGCAGACGCTCCAGCACGGCACGCTCGCCGCCCAAGATCCCGAAGTCGCTGCCGCGATCCTCTCCGAGGAACGGCGCCAGCTCGGAAACCTCGAACTCATCGCCTCGGAGAATTATGCGAGTGCCGCCGTTCGCGAAGCGATGGCCTGCGTGATGACGAATAAATACGCCGAGGGGTACCCCGGAAAGCGCTACTACGGCGGCTGCGAATTCGTCGATATCGCCGAGACGCTCGCGATCGATCGCCTGAAATCGATCTTCGGCGCCGACCACGCGAACGTTCAGCCGCACTCCGGCGCGCAAGCGAACATGGCGGTCTTTATGGCGATGCTCGCGCCGGGCGATACGGTGCTGGGCATGTCGCTCGCGCACGGCGGCCACCTCACGCACGGCACGAAAGTCAGTTTCAGCGGAAAACTCTACAACGCCGTCGCCTACGGCCTGCGCAAAGAAGACGAGCTGATCGATTTCGACCAAGTTGCCGCGCTCGCGCGCGAACACAAACCGAAACTGCTCATTGCGGGCGCGAGCGCCTATCCGCGCACCATGCATTACGAGCGCTTCCGCGAGATCGCCGACGAGGTCGGTGCGACGTTGCTCGTGGACATGGCGCATATCGCCGGGCTCGTTGCAGTCGGGCTGCACCCGTCGCCGGTCGCGCTCGCCGATTTCGTCACCTCGACCACGCACAAGACGCTGCGCGGGCCTCGCGGCGGCATCATCCTTTGCAAAGCCGAGCACGCCGCCGCGATCGATAAGAGCCTCTTCCCCGGCATCCAAGGCGGGCCGCTGATGCACACCATCGCCGCAAAGGCGGTCGCATTCGGTGAAGCGCGACGCCCGGAATTTCGCACCTATCAAGAACGCGTCATCGCCAACGCACGCGCGATGGGCGACGTCTTTGCGAAGCGCGGCTTACGCTTGGTCGGCGGCGGAACCGATACTCATTTGTTGTTGGTCGATCTCTCGGTGAAGAACCTCACCGGCAAGGCGGTCGAAGGCTATCTCGACGAGATCGCCATCACCGTGAATAAAAACGCGATTCCATTCGATCCGCAAAAACCGATGGTTACCAGCGGTATTCGCGTCGGAACGCCGGCGATTACCACGCGCGGCTTCGGGCTCGACGAGTGCCGAGAGGTCGCCGAGATTATCTGCGACGCGCTCGGCGATATCGAAGCGCGCGCGCAGCAAGATCGGCTGCGCGCTCGCGTGCACGAACTCACCGCGCGCTTCGACGTGCCCTAGGCGGCCGGCGCGCATCGAAGTATGAACGGCCAACACCTGCTCGTCGTCGATCATCCGGCGTTGCACGATCGGCTCGCGCAGCTGCGCGACCGTAATACGCCGACGCGCGCGTTTCGCGTTTTGCTCGAGCACGTCGGAGCGTTGCTCGCCTACGAGGCGACGCGAACGCTGCCGGTGCGCGAGACCGAGGTGGAGACGCCGCTGCTGCGCATGAAGGCGCTCCGTATCGCGCAGCCGCCGGTGATCGCGCCGATCCTCCGCGCGGGGCTCGGCCTCGTGCCGGGCTTCCTTCAGATCGTCGAAGATGCCGTCGTCGCCCATCTCGGATTCTATCGCGATCCGCAGACGCTGCAGGCGGTGCCGTACTATGCGAACGTTCCCGCGCGTCTCGACGGGCGCCGCGTCTTCGTGCTCGATCCGATGTTGGCGACCGGAGCGTCGGGCATCGCGTCGCTCCGATTACTCGCTTCGCACGGTGCGACGGAAGTGACGTTCGTGAGCGTCATCGCCGCCCCCGAGGGAATCGCGGCGATTCATTCCGCGTTCCCCGACGTTCGCATCGTGGTCGGTGCGGTCGATGCCGAACTCAACGAGCACGGGTATATCGTGCCGGGGCTCGGCGACGCCGGCGATCGCCTCTTCGGCAGCCTCACCTCGCTGCCGACCTTCGTGGCCCCTCGTTAACACGATGAGGCCGAGTTGGGACGACTATTTTATGGAGATCGCGCGCACGGTCGGTTCGCGTGCGACCTGTCCGCGCGCGCGCGTCGGATGCGTCGCCGTTCGCGACCAACGCATTCTCACCACCGGGTATAACGGCGCACCGCGCGGGATCGCGCATTGCATCGACGTCGGTTGTACGATGGTCGACAACCACTGCGTGCGCGCGACGCACGCCGAGGCGAACGCGGTCGTTCAGGGCGCGCTTCACGGCGTGAGCCTCGCCGGTGCGACCGTCTATTGCACGCACCAGCCCTGCGTCGGCTGTTCGAAGTTGTTGGTCAGCGCGGGGGTCGAACGCATCGTATACGAGGAGCGATACGACGATGCGTTCGCCGTCGAATTGCTTGCCGAAGCGGGCGTCGCGTTGATGCAATGGAAGCTCGCACCGTGAGCGTGCGGCGATGAGACCCATCCTCGCGGAGATCGCGGCGTTTCTCCTCGCCGCTGCCGTTACGCTGGCGATCGCCCCGTTGGTCATCCGGTTGGCGACGCATCTCAACATCATCGACGGGATCGAAGAAGAGCGCCGGGTGCATACCACGCCGACGCCGCGCATCGGCGGCGTTGCGGTCTTCTTCGGCTTCGCCACCGCGCTCTTCGCGGTGCTCGGGTTCGTCGTCGGCTCGCCGCACGCGCGCGGCGCCCAACTCGATATCGCCCATCACCTCATCGGGCTGCTCTTCGGCAGTTTGCTGATTCTCGGCGTCGGGCTCTGGGACGACGTCATGCAAATGCGCGCGCGCAGCAAGCTCGTCGCGCAGGTCATCGTCGCCGGCATTTCGATGCTCTACGGATTCACGATTACGGGAATCAACAATCCCTTCGCCCACGGTAGCGCGAACGCGTGGATCGATTTTCCGCTCTGGATCAGCCTGCCGCTCACGCTCTTGTGGTACGTCGGCATGATGAACGCGATGAACTTCATCGACGGGCTCGATGGATTGCTCGCCGGCGTCACCACGATTTCGAGCCTCTTTCTTTTCGCCATCGCGGCGTTGCACGGAAATTTCATCGTCGCTCTCGTGTTGCTCGCGCTCGCGGGCAGCTCGCTCGGCTTTCTCCCGTATAATTTCAATCCGGCGCGCATCTTTCTCGGCGACGCCGGCTCGCTCTTCATCGGCTATGTATTCGCGACGGTGACGATCATCGGCGGGAGCAAGACAGCGATCGCGATCAGCCTGCTCGTTCCCCTCGTTGTGCTCGCACTGCCGATCCTCGATACCGCGGCGGTGATCGTCCGGCGAGCGGCAAACGGGCGCAGCATCACCGATGCCGATCGCGGCCACTTCCACCACCAACTCATCTTCCGTTTCGGCCTCGGCGTTCGGCAGGCGGTCTTCCTCATCTATGCCGTCTGCATCGTCCTCGGCGTCGTCGCGCTGGTCGTTTCCGGCATCTTCTCGCACTCGGGAAGGCTCGTATGAGCGCACCGCTGCGCGTGATGAGCGTCTTCGGGACGCGCCCCGATACCATTAAAATGGCGCCGGTCGTCGAAGCGCTGCGCGCCGACGCCCGCTTCGAATCGTCGATCTGCGTGACCGCGCAGCACCGACATATGCTCGACGATCTGCTCTCGCTCTTTTCGATCGTCCCCGACTACGATCTCGATATTATGACCTCGGATCAAACGCTCACGCAGATTACGACGCGCGTGCTCGAGGGCATGGAGCCGGTGCTCGCACGCGCGCGCCCCGAGATCGTCTTAGTGCACGGCGATACCACGACGAGCACGGCGGCTGCGCTCGCGGCGTTCTACAGCAAAGCGGAGATCGGGCACGTGGAGGCGGGGCTGCGCACCGGCGATCCGTGGTTGCCCTATCCCGAGGAGATGAATCGTCGGCTCACCGGGCGCCTCGCGCGCTACCATTTTTCGCCGACCGAACGCGCGCGCGAGAACCTGCTCGCCGAGGGCGTTCCGTCGCGCAATATTTTCGTCACCGGAAATACCGTGATCGATGCCTTTGTGGAGACCGCGAATCGTGCGACCTTGCCCTCGCCGCCGCAATTCGAACGCGTCGATCCGCAGCGCCCGCTCATCGTCGTCACCGCGCATCGGCGCGAGAACCATCCGCACATGCGGGCGATGGCCGAGGCGATGCGGGCGATTCTCGCCCTGCCGCAGCGCCCGCAGATCTACTGGCCGGTCCATCCCTCGCCGCACGTCGCTCCGGTGGCGCGCGAGGTGCTCGGCGGGGTCGAGGACGCCATTTTGGTCGAGCCGATCGATTACGCGAAGATGGTCGCCGCGGTCCGCGCGGCGCATTTCGTGCTCACCGATTCCGGCGGCTTACAAGAGGAAGCTCCTTGTCTCGGGAAGCCGGTCTTGGTGATGCGCGACGAGACCGAGCGCCCCGAAGGGCTCGCCGCCGGCACGCTCGAGCTCGTCGGGCACGATCCCAATCGCATCCTCGCCGCCGCCGCCGCGCTCCTCGGCGACCCGGCGCACTACGCGAAGATGTCGCGCGCCGCGAACCCCTATGGCGACGGAGCCGCCTCGCAGCGTATTCTGACCGCCCTCCTCGCCCGTTTCCGCGGCGGCGAGGAACCCGCCGCCTTCGTGCCGTAGCAGGGGCCCGGCGGTGAGCCCACCGGTCTTTGCAGCGCTGGCCTTCGTGGTAGGCTATCTCTGCGGCATCCTCAACCTCTACCTCCTCACCGGGGCGGCGCGGAGGCTGGTTGAGAGCGGAAGAGGTCGAGCGTTCGTCTTAAGTAGTTTCGCACGCTTGCTCGTTTTCGGTACGGTCGCGGTGGCCTTCGCGGCAAAGGGTCCGTGGTGGTCGCTCGGGCTCTATATCGTCGGACTTTTCACCCCATTCGCTTTGCGCGTCATCGGAAGCGCAAGCGATTCGCAAACGAAACGCTAGAAGATAACGGAACGTGCACGAACAGATTGGAGAGCATCCTCTTTGGAAGGTGCCGGTGCTTGGCACCGTGCATTCCGATACGGTATTGACGACGTGGATCGTGATGGCGATCACGTTGCCGTTCTTATGGTGGGTCGCCGCGAGCTATCGTTCGCCGCAGGTCAATCGCCGTCAGACCATATTTGAAGGCGTCGTCGATTATTTCGCCGATCTCGCGCACAGCACGATCGGTCCGCTCGCCGAGGGATTCGTTCCGTTCCTCATCGCGCTGGTCGTCTTCATCTTCGCACTCAACGAATTCGGCATGTTTCCGTTCAAAGCGTTCGGGCTGCCCTTCGGCGGCTCGCCGACCGCCGATCTCAATACCGCCGCCGCGTACGCCGTATTGGTCTTCGTCTTGATTCAGGTCAGCGGTATCCGGAAGAGCGGCTTGAAGTTTTACAAGCATCTTCTGCAGCCGTTCTGGCCGATGGTGATCATCAATCTGCTCGAAGACGTCCTTCGCCCGACGACGCTCGCCTTACGTCTCTTCTTCAATATCCTCATCGGCGAACTCCTCATTCTCGTCGTCTATCAGATCGTTTCATCGCATATCAAAATCGGCGCGTTCGATCTCTCGCTCACCGCGGCGATCGGCCCGTTCTTCGTTCAGATCTTTAACTTTCTCGTCGGCATTCTTCAGGCATTCGTCTTCGTGCTGCTGACGATCGTTTATCTCTCGCTCGCCCTCGCGGACGAGGCGCATTAGTACCACTCGATTGGAAAGGCCATCTAAGTGAACGTTCAACTCATCATTGCCGCCGCGACCGTCGTCGGCTTCTCCCTGGTCGCTGCCGCGTTTGCGATCGGCACCACCATCGGCAACGGCCTCGTGAGCTCGCGCGCGGTCGAAGCGATCGCCCGTCAGCCCGAAGCGCGCCCGAACATCTTCCAGTTCCTCATCATCGGCGTCGGGTTCGTCGAAGCGAACGGCTTCATCGCGCTCGGTCTCGCGCTCTATCTCTTCTTCGTGGTTGCCAACGTGCCGTCGCTCGTTACGGCCCTGCTCGCCGGCGCCAAGTAAGCGAAACCCGAAGGAATCCTCGCGCGATGCTCTTTTCTTTCGACGGTACGTTCGTCGTCCAGCTCATCAACTTCGCGATTTTCTTCGCGCTGTTGAACGTGCTGTTCTTGCGCCCGGTCGGTAAGGCCGTCGCGCAGCGCCGCGCGTACCTCGATAATCTCGTCGGAGGCTACGAAAAGGCACAGAGCGAGGCGAACGCCCTTCGACGCGAGGCCGAACGGGTGCGTAACGAAGCGCGCCGCGAAGCCGATGCGGCAATCGCTCGCGAGCGCGCGCGCATGCACGAAGACGGCGTGAGCATCCTCGCCGAGTTTTCAAAGAAGGCGAACGAGAGTATCGATGCCGCGAACGAACGGGTGCGCGGCGAGGTGGAGGCGCTCTCGGGCGATCTCGGCACGCTGCGCGAGCAGCTCGCCGGACAGATCCTCGCGCAGGCGCTTCCGGAGGTGCGGCGATGAATTACGAGCTGATAGCCGTTTGGAGCCAGGTCGTCTGCTTCGTCGCTTTTGCGGCATTCGCGGTATGGATCTGGCAGAAAGCGGTTACGCCTGCCGTCGTGAAGGCGCAGGAAGCGCAGAATCAGCGGCTCACCGAGCTCGAAACGCGCCTCGCGAAGATGGAAGCCGAGCGCGAAGAGGCGCGCGCCGCCGCCGCTCGCGCGAAGGAAGAGGCGAAACTCATCGTCGGCCGCGTCGGCGATCTCGTCGCGCGCGAACGAGAGAAATATCTCGCCGAGATTCGGAGCGAAGGCGAGCGCGAACTGCGTAGCGCCGAGGGCGAGCTCGAACGGGCGCGTCACGCCGCACGCGAGCGCCTCCGCGAAGAGACGCTTGCGGGAGCGCTCGCAATCGCCCGCGAGCGGGCGATTGCGAGCGTCGATGATAAGGTCGAACGCGCGTTGCGCGACCGGTTCGTAGCGGCGCTTGGGGAGATGCGATAAGCATGGCGAACGAAAAAGCGGCGCGTCGCTATGCGGCGGCGATCTTCTCGCTCGCGCGCGATGCGAAGCTCGAAGCGCGCATCGGTGAAGAACTCAAGAGCGTTAGCGATGCGGTCGAAGGCGACGCCGCCCTCCACTCGTTTTTTGTTTCACCGGTTATCTCGCGCGCGCTCAAGGAGCGGACGCTGCTGGCGACCTTCGGGTCGCGGGTTCACGATATCGTCGCGCACGCCGTCGTCCTGTTGGTTCGGAAGCGGCGCGAAACGCTGCTCGGCGAGATCGTTCGGCAGTATCACGCGCTCGAACGCGCGGCGCGGGGCGGCGAGCCGCTCACCGTCACGACGGCGCACCCGATCTCGGCCGCCGATCTCGATGCGCTCGTCGGGCAGCTCGAGCGCCGTTTCAACAAAAAGTTCGACGTCGAAACCAGCGTCGATCCGCACGCTATCGGCGGTATTCGCGTCATGATGGGCGACCGCCTGATCGATGCAACCGTCGCCGGACGCCTCGAAGACCTCGCTCGCAACCTTTTCGCACAACGTACGTAACCGCACGCACAACGAAAGAACCATAGGAAAAAGCAGATGATAAAAGCCGACGAAATCGCCGGAATACTCAAGCAGCAAATCGCCGACTTCAAAGGTGAAGTTCGCGAGGACGAGGTCGGGACCGTCATCGAAGTCGGCGCGAACCTCGCGCGCGTCTATGGGTTGCGCGGCGTGCGCGCCTCCGAACTCGTCGAGTTTCCGAACGGGCTTCAGGGCATCGCGCTGAACCTCGAGGAAGATAACGTCGGCGTCGTGATCATGGGCCCCGATTCCGAAATTAAGGAAGGCGATCGCGTTCGCCGCACCGGGCGCATCGCGTCGGTGCCGGTCGGCACGGCGCTGCTCGGTCGCGTCGTCAACCCGCTCGGCGAACCGGTCGACGGAAAGGGCCCGATCGAGACCACGCGCTTTCGCACCATCGAAAACACCGCTCCCTCGGTCGTCGAACGCCAGCCCGTCAAGCAGCCGTTGCAGACCGGTATCCGCGCGATCGACGCGCTCATTCCCATCGGTAAGGGGCAGCGCGAATTAATTATCGGCGATCGTTCGACCGGAAAAACGGCGATCGCTATCGATACGATCATCAACCAAAAAGGCCGCAACGTTTTCTGTATCTACGTCGCGATCGGCCAGAAGAACTCGACGGTCGCCGCGCTCGCGCAGATTCTCGAACAGAAGGGCGCGATGGAGTACACGACCATCGTCGCGTCGAGCCCCTCCGAAGCCGCCGCGCTGCGTTGGCTCGCGCCGTTCGCCGGTTGCGCGATGGGCGAAGAGTTGATGGGTGAGGGCAAAGACGTCCTCATCGTGTACGACGATCTCACCAAGCACGCGCAGTCCTATCGCGAAATGGCGCTCTTGCTCCGCCGCCCGCCGGGCCGCGAAGCCTATCCGGGTGACGTCTTCTACCTGCACTCCCGTCTCTTGGAACGTGCGGCGAAGCTCTCCGACGAACTCGGCGGCGGCTCCATGACGGCGTTGCCGGTGATCGAGACGCAGGCGGGCGATTTCTCCGCGTATATCCCGACGAACGTCATCTCGATTACCGACGGACAGATCTATCTCACGCCGAGCCTCTTCTTCCAGGGCATCCGCCCCGCCGTCGACGTCGGTCTCTCGGTCTCGCGCGTCGGTGGTTCGGCACAGACCAAGGCGATGAAATCGGTCGCCGGCCAGCTGAAGCTCGAACTCGCGCAGTATCGCGATCTCGCGGCGTTTGCCAAACTCGCGAGCGATCTCGATAAAGGCACGCAGATGCAGTTGATGCGCGGTGAAAAACTCACCGAGCTCTTGAAGCAAGCGCAATATCAGCCGCAGCCGGTTGAAGAACAGGTCGCGCTGCTCTATGGTGCGACGAACGGATACGCCAACGATATCCCGACGGTGAAACTGCAGGCCTGGGCTCGCGCGGCGATCGATTTCCTCCACCAGAAGCATGCCGACATTCTCGATTCGATTCGCAGCAGCAATCAGCTGGGCGACGACGTGAAGGCAAAACTCAACGCCGCCTTTACGGAGTTCAATACGTCGTTCTAATGGCGAGCGTTAAAGATCTTCGCGACCAGATTCGATCGCTGAAAAACACCCAGCAGATCACCAAGGCGATGAAGCAAGTCGCCGCGGCGAAGATTCGTCGTGCGGAAACGGCGCAGAAACAGGCGCGTCCGTACGCCGAAACGCTCGGCGAGATGCTGCGCGAATTGGTCGGTGCTGTATCGCGTATCGATCACCCGTTTATGAACCCCGGGAACGCCTCGGCGCCGAGCGGCATGATTCTCATGACCGCCGACAAGGGGCTCTGCGGCGCGTTTAACGCCAACGTCATTCGCCAGGGCGAGAGCTTCTTGCGCGAGCATCCCGGCGCCGCCATGTATTCCGTCGGCGTGAAAGCGCGCCAAGCCGTTCGTCGGCTCGGCGGCGGAGAGCGCCCCACGTGGCCGCTTAACGCACCCTCGAAGCTCGAGGTCGCGCGCGAAGTAGCGAAGGCGGCGAGCGAGGCGTTCATCGCGGGCGAGATCTCCGAGATCGTCCTCGTTTCTTCGAAGATGCTCTCGATGCTCGTGCAACGCCCGCAAACGCTCCGCCTGGTTCCCGTCGCGCGCGAGGGGATCGCCGGCGACGCCGAAGCCTCCGGGCCGAAGGCGATGGTGGAATTCGCGCCGAGCCCCGAGGCGGTGCTCTCGCAGCTCCTGCCGAAATATCTCGAGTTCACCATCTTTTCGGCGATGCTCGAGACCGATGCCGCGTTCTTCGCCGCGCAACTCGTGGCGATGAATAATGCGACCGATAACGCCGGTAAACTCATCGACGAATATACCATCCAAATGAACAATGCCCGACAGGCCGCGATCACCAAGGAACTCTTGGAAATCGTCGGCGGTGCCGAGGCGCTCAACGGTTGATAGAAGGAACCAAGAACATGACCGCTACCGGTAAAGTCGTGCAGGTGCTCGGGAACGTCGTCGACGTCGAGTTCACCCCCGAAACGCTGCCAAAAATCACCGAAGCGTTGACCGTTCGCGTCAACGAAGACGCCGCAAATGCGGCGACGAAATCCGGTGCGAACCTCGGCGGAACGGCGATGCAGATGCGCGACCTCACGTTGGAAGTGCAGGACGAGCTCGGCAATAACCAAGTGCGTTGCCTCGCGATGGGTTCGACCGACGGCTTGGTGCGCGGCGCTGCGGTGACCGCGACGGGAAGCCCGATCTCGGTTCCGGTCGGCGAAGGCACGCTCGGACGCATCTTCAACGTTCTTGGGAAAGCCATCGATACCGACGCGCCGGTGAGCGCGGCGGCGATCTGGCCGATTCACCGGCCCGCGCCCGAATTCAAGCACCAAGATCCGACGCCGAAAATCTTCGAAACCGGCATTAAAGTGATCGATCTGATGGCGCCGTACACGCGCGGCGGTAAGGTCGGACTCTTCGGCGGAGCGGGCGTCGGCAAGACGGTGCTCATTCAGGAGCTCATCCGCAACATCGCGAACGTCCACAAAGGCTTCTCGGTCTTCACCGGCGTCGGCGAGCGCACGCGCGAGGGCAACGATCTGTGGTTGGAGATGAAAGAGTCGGGCGTGCTCGCGCAGACGACGTTGGTCTTCGGTCAGATGGACGAGCCCCCGGGCGTTCGTTTCCGCATCGCACAGACCGGCGTTACGATGGCCGAATATTTCCGCGACGAACTCGGCGCCGACGTGTTGTTGTTCATGGACAACATCTTCCGTTATCTCCAGGCGGGCTCCGAAGTCTCGGCGCTGATGGGGCGCATGCCCTCGGCGGTCGGTTATCAGCCGACGCTCTCCACCGACATGGGCGCGCTCGAAGAGCGCATCACCTCGACGCGCAAAGGTTCGATTACCTCGGTACAAGCGGTCTACGTTCCCGCCGACGATTACACCGACCCCGCCGTCGCGACGACGTTCGCCCATCTCGATGCGACGACGGCGCTCTCCCGGCCGATCTCCGAACTCGGCATCTATCCCGCCGTCGATCCGCTCGCATCGAGCTCGCGCATTCTCGATCCGCAGATTATCGGCGACGAACATTACACCGTCGCACGCGGCGTGCAAGAGACGCTGCAGCGCTATCGCGACCTGCAAGATATCATCGCGATCCTCGGCGTCGAAGAGCTCTCCGAAGAAGACAAGATTGCGGTCGGCCGCGCACGCCGCATCCAGCGATTCTTCTCGCAGCCGTTCTTCGTCGCCGAGCAGTTTACGGGCCGGGCGGGTAAATACGTTAAACTCAGCGACACCATCGCGTCGTTTAAGGAAGTGCTCGACGGCAAAGTCGACCATCTCCCCGAGAGCGCGTTCTTCTACGCCGGCGGTATCGACGAAGTCAAAGAGAACGCCGATAAAATGGGCGCGAAGGTCTAGCGTCGCCGACGATGGCAACGTTCGCGTTTAAGCTCATCGCGCCGACGCGCGTCCTCTTCGAAGGGCAGGCGTCGCTGGTGATTGCGGTGACGACCGAGGGCGAGGAAGGCATCCTCGCCGGGCACGCCCCGTTCGTGGGCGCGCTCAAGCCGGGCGTTCTGCGGGCCGAGGTCAGCGATGACTCCGGGAGCCGTCGCCTCGAATTGGCGACCGACGACGGCTTCATCCAGGCCCTTCCCGACCGCGTGACCGTGCTGGTGGAACGGGCGCTCTCGATCGAGGAGATCGATATCGAGGCGACTCGCGCCGAACTCGCCGGCGCCGTCGATCCCGACGCGATCGCCTTCGCCGAGGCGAAGCTGCGGCTCGCACGCAACGCCTAGGAGCCTCTCGGGGCGGGGCGCCCCGTGCTCGGGCGCGAATTAGCGCGGTAAAGGCATGATTGATCGCTTCGATACGGTTTTGCGCGTGCGCGGGGGCGGCGCGCTGGTAGGCTCGGTGGATACCCACGGCGCGAAAAACGCTGCGTTGCCGATTATGGCCGCAGCACTGCTCGCCAGTGGCCCGGTGACGCTGCGCCGCGTTCCGCACATTACCGACGTCTCGGTGATGTGGTCGCTGCTCGAAGCGCTCGGCGCGCGCCTGCGCTACGACGGCGACGCGCTCGTCGTCGACGCGAGTAACGTCGCAACCTATCGCGCTCCCTATGCGTTGGTTCGCAAGCTCGCCGCATCGTTCGATCTCGTCGGCCCGCTGCTCGGACGCTTCGGGCGCGCCGAAGTGCCGCTTCCGGGCGGTTGCGTCTTGGGCACGCGCGCGACCGACATGCACGAACAAGCGTTTCGAATGCTCGGCTGCGAGGTGCGCAACGAGCACGGGTATCTGCTCGCCGCCGCACGCGACGGACGTCTGCGCGGAGGCGAGATCGAATTTCGCATGCCCAGCGTCGGTGCGACGAAAAATGCGTTGCTCGCGTCGGTGCTCGCCGAAGGGACGACGACGTTGCGCAACGTCGCACTCGAACCCGAAGTCATCGATCTCGCGCGCTTTCTCGCGGCGATGGGCGCGAAGATCTCGGGAATCGAGACCGATACGCTGGTTATCGAAGGCGTCGACGAACTGCGCGGCGTCGAATACGAAATCATTCCGGATCGCATCGTCGCCGGTACGTTGCTCGTCGCCGGCGTCGCCACGCGCGGCGACGTGACGGTCCGCCGTTGCATCCCCGCACATCTCGCCGCGCTGACCGAGAAACTCACGGAGTGCGGCGCGACGGTGACGCAGGGCGACGACTGGGTGCGCGTCGACGGAAAGCGCGTGACGGGCGGCACCTCGATCGTAACCGCTCCGTACCCCGCCTTCCCGACCGATCTTCAGCCGCAAATGACGGCGATGCTCTGCACCTGTCCCGGAAAATCGTTCGTCGAAGAATCGATCTTCAACGCGCGTTTCTCCTACGTGAACGAACTCGCGCGCATGGGCGCCGATATTAAAGTCGCGATGGAGAGCAACACGGCGACGATCACCGGCGTCGAGCGGCTCTCCGGCGCGCCGGTTGAGGCGCCCGATATCCGTGCCGGTGCGGGTTTGGTCGTCGCGGGGCTCGCCGCGTCGGGCGAGACCGAAATTATCGGCTTAGAATACATCGATCGCGGGTACGAACATCTCGAAACGATGCTCTCGGCGTTGGGCGCACAGGCGCAACGTTCGAGCGGCATCACCCCGCTCGAAGAGCCGAGCACGCTCTTCGAAACGCAAAGCTTTCCCCGTGTCGCTACGGGCACCACCTCTTCTACGGGAGTCTAAATTGGAAATCGGTATCGATCTCGGCACGGCGAACGTGCTGGTCAACGTCAAGGGCAAGGGGATCGTCTTGCGCGAGCCGTCGGTGGTCGCGAAAGACATGAACACCGGCAAGGTGCTCGCGGTCGGCGAAGAGGCGCGCCAGATGCTCGGAAAAACGCCGGCCCACATTCAAGCGATTCGTCCGCTGCGCGACGGCGTCATTGCCGATTTCGAAGTGACCGAGGCGATGCTCGCGTATTTCATCAAGAAGGTCATGAAAGACCGTTCGTGGTTCAGCTCGCTCTTCGCGCCGAAACCGTTCGTAACGATCTGCGTTCCGGCCGAGATCACCAGCGTCGAAGAACGCGCGGTGAAAGATGCCGCGAAGCTCGCGGGCGCGCGCGCGGTCGAGATCGTCGAAGAGCCGATGGCGGCGGCGATCGGCGCCGGGCTCCCCATCGACGGTCCTTCGGGCAGCATGGTCGTCGATATCGGCGGCGGCACGACCGACGTAGCCGTAATTTCGCTCGGCGGTATCGTCGTCTCGCAGTCCTTGCGCGTCGCCGGTAATAAACTCGACGAAGCAATCACGCGATATATCCGCCGCGTTCATAACCTCACCATCGGCGAACGGACCGCCGAAGAGATCAAAATCAAGGTCGGCTCCGCGTATAAACTCGAACAGGAGCTCGCGATGGAAATTCGCGGCCGCGATCTGATCAACGGTCTTCCCAAAACCGTGAAGGTGACCAGCGAAGAGATTCGCGAGGCGCTCGGCGAGCCGATCGGTGCGATCGTCGAAGCGGTAAAAGGCGTGCTCGAAAAGACTCCGCCCGAACTCTCCGCCGACATCATCGATCGCGGCGTCATTCTCACCGGCGGTGGAGCCTTGCTGCGCGGCCTCGACCGTTTGCTCTCCGAAGTAACCGGCGTTCCGGCGATCATCGCTGAGGATCCGCTTTCATGCGTCGCGCTCGGTACGGGAATGCGCATCCGCGTATAGCGACGTGGCCGCAACGCTCGACGCTCGGACGACGCCGCGCGAGCTCCTCATCGAGGAGGTCGCGCGCGTTATCTTTGCGGGCGGAACCATTATTTTTCCGCACGACACGAGTTACGGGCTCGCATGCGATCCGCTGCGCCTCGACGCGGTCGACCGGATCTATTTGCAAAAACGGCGCCCAGACCATAAACCGCTCACGCTCCACGTCGCCGGCGTCGCCGAACTGCTCGAATACGCCCCAGGGAACGTCGTAGCGGCGGCGGTGGCAAAGCGTTTGCTTCCCGGCCCGGTGACGTTGCTCGTGGCTCGGCCGTCGTTTATCAGCGAAGAGATCACCGCCGGGCACCCGACGATGGGCGTCCGCGTCCCCGACGAACCGCTCGCGCGCGCCATTCTCGACCGTTGCGGGCCGCTCGCCGTCAGCAGCGCGAATGCCAGCGGCGACCCGCCCTATCGTGGGCGCGGCGGCCTGGAGCGCCTGCCTGCCGCCGACCTCTTCATCGAAAACGGGCCGACTCGTTACGACGGCGAAGCAGCTATCGTGGATTGTACGAGAGAGCGACCGTTGGTGCTGCGCGAAGGAACGCTGAGCTTCGAACTCATCGAGGCGCGGTTGGGTGCGGCCGAACGGCACGTCGTGAAGGCGCGTCGATGAGCGCACGCAGAATCGTGGCGTTCGCCGCTGCGGCGTCGCTGACGTTGCTCGCCGCCGCGCACCCGGCACCGAAATCGCAAGCGCAGTTCATGTTCGGTGAATGGAACATCCACACGTCGCTCGTCGATTTCAATCTGAAAACGAACGATTTCAGCGCTCCGAACCACGTGCTTGTCACGCGCGACGGAACCACGATCGATGCCGACCGCGCGAATGGAAACGCAAAGACCGGCCAGGCGACGCTCTACGGCCACGTCGTGCTGCACGACAAGAACGGTAATCTCGGCGGTTTGAGCAGCACGAAAAAAGCCTCCGGACGCGGACCGGCGACGCTTACCGCCGACAAAATGACGATCGACGAAAAGACGCGCATCTACACGGCCGTCGGGCACATGCATTATACGCAGGCCGATACGACCGCCGACGCACAGAGCGGCAAACTCAACGACGTCACGCACGAACTCGATCTGCGCGGCGACGTGCACGTTCGTCAGGGCGCGCGCTCGCTGATCGCCGACCACGTGCTCTACAATACGATCACCGGCCAAGCGGAGGCCGACGGCAACGTCATCCTGCGCTTCCCAAGCCAAATTCGCGAATCCGCGCCGACTCCCAAGCCGATTATCATCAAGAACCCGAAAATCATCCATCGTTAGAAATGGAGCGCTCGCTCTTCGAAGAATCGCTCTCCGGGAGCGTCCCGCTCGCGGCACGGATGCGCCCGCGCACGCTGGAAGAGATTCTCGGCCACGATGAGGTCCTCGGTGTCGGAAGCCCGTTGCGCACCTCGCTCGACCGCGGCGCGTTGCCCTCGCTCTTGCTCTGGGGGCCGCCGGGGAGCGGGAAGACCACGATCGCGCGCGCGATCGCCGCGAGCGTCGGCGCGCATTTCGAACAACTCTCGGCGGTGAATGCCGGGCTCGCCGACGTGCGGCGCATCGTCGCCGACGCGCGCGAACGGCGAGCGGTCGGGCGCACGACGCTGCTCTTTCTCGACGAAATTCACCGCTTCAATAAGGCGCAGCAAGACGCGCTCTTGCCCGACGTCGAGGAAGGAACGATCGCGCTGATCGGTGCGACCACCGAAAATCCATCCTTCGAAGTCAATCCGGCGTTGCTCTCGCGCCTTCGCGTGGTCGTGCTCGCGCCGATCGACGACGAGGCGATGCAGCGTATCCTCGATCGCGCGCTCGCCGATAGCGACCGCGGCCTCGGCGCGCAACGTATCGAGCTCTCGCCCGAGGCGCGAGCGGCATTCGTGGCGATGGCGAGCGGCGACGCGCGCTCGGCTCTCGGCGGTTTAGAATTTGCGGCGAGCATCGCCCCGGTTCGCGACGGCGTGCGGAGGATCGATCTCGAAAGCGCGCGTGCGGCGATGCTGCATCGCGGTGCGCACGATAAGAGCGGCGACCGCCACTTCGACACGATTAGCGCATTCATTAAATCGATTCGCGGCAGCGACGCCGACGCGAGCGTCTACTGGTTGGCGCGTCTCATCGACGCCGGCGAGGACCCGCTCTTCATCGCGCGTCGCCTCGTCATCCTCGCGTCGGAGGACGTCGGGCTCGCCGACGCGGCGGCGTTACCGTTGGCGATGGCGGCGCAGCAGGCGGTGCATTTTGTCGGGATGCCCGAAGGATACTATCCGCTCGCGCATGCGACGCTCTATCTCGCCCGCGCGCCGAAGAGCAATGCCGTCGGGAGGGCGTACTCCGCCGCTCTCGCCGACGTGACGCAAGGCGCTCGCGATCCCGTTCCGTTGCATCTGCGCAACGCGCCGACCGGGCTCATGCGCTCGTTAGGATACGGACGCGACTACATTTACACGCACGACGATCCCGATGCCGCTCAGGAGTTTTTACCGGAGCGGTTGCGCGGGCGCCGGTATTTCGAAGAATGATGGGCGAGCGAATCTATCTCGACCACGCGGCGACCACGCCGATCTCCGCCGCCGCGCGCGATGCCTACCTGCACGCGATCGAGAGCGATTACAATCCGAGTTCTTTGCATGCCGAGGGGCGCGCCGCGCACGCGCTGCTCGACGACGCGCGCGACCGCGTCGCTCACCTGCTCGGCGTGCCGCGAAAGAACGTGCGCTTTACCGGCGGCGGCTCGGAGAGCGACTCGCTCGCGATCCTGGGAACGGCGCGCGCTTCTCGCGATCGCTCGCGACGGCGCATCTTAGTCGGCGCGACCGAGCACCACGCGGTATTGCATGCGGCGCGCGCGCTCGAACGCGAGGGCTTCGAGGTGGTCGTGCTGCCCGTCGATCGCGCCGGGCTGCTCGATATCGAGAGCTATCGGCGCGAGCTCGACGAGCGCACGCTGTTGGTCTCGATTCACCTCGCGAATAACGAGACCGGCGTCCTTCAACCGATCCCCGCACTCGCCGCGCTCGCACGCTCGGCAGGCGCGCTCTTTCATACCGATGCCGTACAGGCGGCGCGCTGGATGGATTGCTCGCTCGCGAGCCTCGACGTCGATCTGCTCTCGATTTCGGGGCATAAGTTCGGCGCGCCGAAAGGGGTCGGCGTGCTGGCGATGCGCTCCGCGCTTCCGCTCGAGCCGCTCATTTACGGCGGTGGACAAGAATTCGGGGCGCGAGCGGGGACCGAGAACGTTCCGGGTATCTTTGCCCTTGCCGCCGCCCTCGACCGCGCGGCCGAGGGGCGCAGTGAGGCCGTGCGACGGGTGAGCGCGATCCGCGAGCGCTTCGAGGAGCACGTCCGGGGTACGATCGCCGGCCTGCAAGTGAACGGGGGCGCCGCTCCCCGGCTTCCCAATATTTCGAGCTTCGCGATTCCCGGAGCCGACTCGGAGGCGCTCCTCATGCGTCTCGATCTCGACGGCATCGCCGCCTCCGCGGGGAGCGCCTGCACCTCGGGGGTTTTCGAGCCGAGCCACGCGATCGCCGCGATGGGGCTCGACGCGGCGCTTCAGCGCGGGGTGCTCCGCTTTTCGCTCGCCCCCGAGAGCGAGGAACGCGAGCTCGTTCTCGCCGCGGATCTGCTCGCTCGGGCGGTCGACCGCGTACGTTAGCAAGCCTCCGGGGGATCGGTCGCGAAGGGAGAGCGTATTATGACCAACGACGCATATACACTTCATGCCGTTCTCGATTACGGAGTCGGCGGAGGCGCCTTTCTCGCCGGGCTCGCACTGATCGTTGCGGCAATCGCTCTCGCTCGCACGTTCGGCCGCCTCAATCGGACGCTCGACGTCATCGACACGCAGATCGGCGATATCGGCCCCGCTGCCGCATCGACGTTGCAACACGTCAGCGGCGCGGCGAATGGCGCAGAGCAGGCCGTCGGCCACCTGGCAACCGCGGCGAAATCGCTCGAAGGCGCGGCATCGGCGCTCGCGCAGACCGCCGAACTTTCCAAGAGCGCGGTCGTTCCCGGGGTGACGAGTTTCGGCGAGAGCATGAATATCGTCGCGGAACGTTTGAAACGCTTCGTTGGTGGGAACGATGCTCGTGGAGGTAGCGCGCAGTGAGCGATCGCCCCAATGGCGGAGGCTTTGTCGTCGGTTTGTTGATCGGTGCCGCAATCGGCGCGGCCGCCGCACTTTTGCTCGCCGACGAAGAGACGCGCGACGCGGTTATCGGCAAGGCGCGCGAAGCGAGCAATCAGGCCGTCGATGCGACCGGCGATATTCGCGATCGCGTCGGTGAGGCGACTGCTGCGTGGCAGAGCAACGCCGCCGACCTCTACGAACGCGGCCGTACGATATTGGAGCAGGCGCGCACGTCGGGAAACGATCGTCCCGACGGCGGCCATGCAGAGAAGCGGGCGGACGAGGCGTAGTGGCGCGCGTGGATATTCAAATGCAAGTGCGTTCGGTGAATGGCTCTATCGCGGTCGTGTCGCTCGACGGAGAGATCGACGTCTACACCTCACCGAAGGTCAAGGAATTTATCGGGAAGCTCATCGACAAAGGCACCTACACCTTCGCAATCGATATGCAGAACGTGCGATATATCGATTCGACGGGGCTCGGCGTCCTTATCGGCGGCCTCAAGCGCGTTCGCGAGCACGGAGGGGCGGTGACGCTCGTTTCGACCAACCCGCAAACGCGAAAAATATTCGACATCACCGGGTTGATTAAAGTGTTCGATATCTACGATAGTGTCGACGAAGCCGTCAACGCATTGAAATGATGCAGGCGCGCGAGGTTGGTGCCGAGATTCCCGAGATCGAAGTTCGGATTCCGTCTCGCGCCGAATGGGTTGCACTCGCCCGCCTTGCGGTGGCGACCGTCGCCGCGCGCATGCATTTCAACGTCGACGAGATCGCCGATCTAAAACTCGCCGTCGCCGAAGCGTGCACGAACGCCATCCAACACGCGCGCGAAAGCGACGAAATCGTCATTACCTGCCGCATTTACCCCGACGGCTTGCAGATTACCATACGCGATTTTGGGATCGGAACCGAAGCCGAACGCATTCGTTCGCGCGATCTCGGCGAACCGCGCGTCGGCGGTTTGGGGGTCTATCTCATTCGTGCGTTGATGGACGAAGTGGAGTACCGCGTCGAGCACGATAGCGGCACCGTGCTGACGATGTTTAAGCGGTTTGGCGATAGCAGCCGATAAATACGCATCGAGCGATCGATGAGCGATGAAAAATCGGCGGAGGCGCTCCTCGAGCGTTTTCTGGCGTTAAAACAGGCCGGCGACAACGAAGAAATCGTGCGCGAACGCTCGGCCGTGCGGACGCAGCTCGTCGAACGGCACCTCGGGCTCGTTCGCTACCTCGCGAAACGCTTTACCGATCGCGGCGAGCCCTACGACGATCTCTTGCAGATCGCGACGCTCGGGCTCATCAACGCGATCGATCGCTATCAGCCCGAATTCGGCGCGCAATTCGCGACCTTCGCAACGCCGACGATCCTCGGCGAGCTGAAACGCTATTTTCGCGACAAACGCTGGGCGGTCCACGTGCCGCGCCGCCTGAAAGACCTCGCGCTCTCGATCGGCGGGGCGACCGACCGGCTCACCGCCGATCTGGGGCGGACGCCGACCCCGGCGGAGATCGCCGCTCACCTCGGCGTTGAGGTCGAAGCGATCCTCGAGGCGATGGAGGCGGGGGGAGCGCTCTCGCCGCTCTCGCTCGACGCCGGCTTCGAAAGCGAGGAGGGCGCGCGGCGGCTCGCCCCGAGCATCGGGGTGCCCGATGGGGACCTCGAACTCGTCCCCGAGCGGGCGGAGATCGCCGGGGCGCTCGAGCGGCTCCCCGGGCGCGAGCGGGTCGTGCTGCGCCTCCGCTTCTTCGAGGGGCAGACCCAGCGCGAGGTCGGCGAACGGCTCGGCACCTCGCAGATGCAGATCTCGCGGATCGAGCAACGGGCGCTGGCTCGCCTGCGCGCGCTGTTGGCACCACCGTCGTAGCGCGAGCGGCGGCTCTCTGCTACCATACGGGGTGCTTATGCCGATGACGAGCCAAGAACTCCGCCAAGCGTGGATCGATTTCTTTGTTGCCCGGGAGCACAAACACGTTCCTTCGGCGAGTTTGATCCCCGACGAGATGTCCACGACGCTCTTTACGATTGCGGGGATGGAGCAATTCGTTCCGGCATTTCTCGGCGAACGGCCGGCCCCCGCGCCGCGCGTGGTGACCGTGCAGCGGTGTTTGCGCGTCGCCGGCGCGAAGAGCGATATCGAGAACGTCGGGCGCACCGGGCGGCACGGCACGTTTCTCGAAATGCTCGGGAATTTTAGTTTCGGCGATTACTACAAAGCGCAAGCGATCGCATGGGCGTGGGAGTTCGTCACGCGCGTCATGCGCCTCGATCCGTCGCGGCTCTACGTGACGGTGCATACCGAGGACGACGAAGCGGCGCGTATTTGGGAGCGCGAGATCGGTCTCGATCCCGCGCGCATCTCGCGCTTCGACGACGATAATTTCTGGACGATGGGACCGACCGGCCCGTGCGGCCCGTCGACCGAGATTTTTTACGATATCGGTGAGGACCATGCGAGCGGCCCCGAGGACACCGGGCCGAACCTCGGCAATCGTTTCGTGGAAATCTGGAACGTCGTCTTCCAACAATTCAATCGCGCAGCGAACGGCACGCTCTCGGAATTGCCGCGCAAATCGATCGATACCGGTGCGGGGCTCGAGCGAATGCTCGCGGTCGTCAACGGCAAGGCCTCGATGTACGAGACCGATCTCTTTCTCGATCTCGTCGCCGCACAGCCGCAGCCGCAGTCCGGATCGCTCCCGCCTGCCGAGCAGCGCGTTCGACAGAACATCATTGCCGATCACGCGCGTGCGGTGACCTTCCTTATCAACGACGGTATCTATCCCTCGAATAGCGATCGCGGCTACGTGTTGCGCTTTTTGATACGTCGCGCGATCCGCCAAGGGCGCCTTTTGGGCTATCCCGACGGTTTTCTCGCGGCGCTCGTTCCCGCCGTCGTCGAATCGCTCGCGAGCGGTTACCCCGAACTTCGCGAGAATACGGCACGGATCGTCGGCGCGCTCGAACGCGAAGAGCACGCATTCAATCGGACGCTCGAGCGCGGCCTCGCCGTTCTCGACCGTACAATCGAGGAAGCGAACGAAAATTGCACGCGCCTCATCTCGGGCGAAGACGCATTCACGTTGCACGATACGCACGGCTTTCCGATCGAACTCAGCCGAGAGATCGCCGCCGAGCGCGGCGTCGCCATCGATACCGCCGCTTTCGAAAGCGAGATGAAGGCGCAGCGCGAACGCGCGCGCAACGACGCCGCCGCCAAGCGTGCGGTCGTCACGCTCGCGGAATTGCCGGCGGTCAAAACGATCTTCACCGGATACGATGGGCTCGAAGGTGGCGGTAGCATCGTCGCGATGCTCGATGCCGACCAAAAACCGACGCAGGAGCTCGGCGGCGGATCGCGCGGCCGAATCGTTCTCGATTCCACCTCGTTCTACGCCGAACGCGGCGGGCAGATCGGCGATCGCGGCGTGTTGCTCGGCCTTGATGCCGCCTTCGAAGTCGAAGACACGCAGTTTTTGGGTGAAGCGATCGTCCATATCGGTATCGTGCGTAGCGGCACGTTTCGCGTCGGCGAGCGCGTGACGACGGCGGTGCACGATTGGTGGCGCCGCGAGATTCGCCGCCATCATACCTCGGCGCATCTCTTACAACGCGCGCTGCGCGAAGTTCTCGGCGACGACGTTAGCCAGGCGGGCTCCTGGGTCGGCATCGATCGCATGCGCTTCGATTTTCGCTGGGCCGCAGGCGCGCTCTCGCCCGAACAGCGCCGCGAGGTCGCCCACCGCGTCAATCGGATGATTCGCGACGACTCACCGTTGAAAACCCGCGAACTTCCGCTCGACGAGGCGAAGCAGACCGGCGCGCTCTGGATGTTCGGGGAGAAATACGGCGAGCGCGTGCGCGTCGTGCAAGCCGGCCCATCGGTTGAATTTTGCGGCGGAACGCACGCGCATTCCACCGGAGAGCTCGGTCTTTTCGTTCTGCTCAACGAATCCTCGATCGGTAGCGGCGTGCGCCGTATCGAGAGTTGCGTCTCCGACGCCGCCGAGCAATTCGTTACCAAGCAACAAGAACTCGTCGGGTCGATCGCCGGCGCGTTAGCGACCAATCCGGAGGAACTCGGCGAGCGCGTGACGCGCTTGCAGCGGGAGGTACGCGATCTTCAGGGCTCGCTCGCGCAGATCAAGGCGCGGCTCGCCGGTGCCGATGCCGCGCGCTATTGCGACGCCGCCGAGGGTGAAGGCGCTCGGCGTTTCGTCGGAGCGATCGTTCCGGAGGCCGACGCCGAAGCGTTGCGCCATTTGAGCGCGGCGATTCGTTCGCGGATGCCGCATGGCACCATCGCGTTGATCGGAACCGACGGCGAGAGTGCGAGCATCTTGGTGAGCGCCGACGAAGAGGCGGTCGCCGCCGGCATTCATAGCGGAAACCTCGTCAAGCTCGCAGCACCCGCGCTCGGCGGGAAGGGCGGCGGGCAGGCCGCCCACGCACAGGGCGGCGGCAAAAACGTTGCGGGAGCGCCGACGGCGCTCGCCGCGATGCGAGCCGCCGTGCTTGCAGCAACGTGATCGGGCGCCGCGCGAGCCTCGCGCTCGCCTGCGCCGGCGTTCTGTTGCTCGCGCTCGCGGCAGCGCCGAAGCGCCAGGATTCGCAGGTGGTGCTGGACGAGTACGTGCGCGCGATGGGTTCGCTCGCGCTACCGACCGCGTCGATCTGTAACTACTCGATCTCGCAGGCCGGCCCGGTGCAAATCGAACAGCAGCATCTCCTCTATCGTCAGGGCGATCTCGTGCGCGACAGCCTGCTCTCCTCGCAGGGCATTCCCGTCCGCGCGAAATCGATCGTCATCGCACGTCGCGCCGATCGCTATACGATCGATCGCCTCGCACCGACGTTGCACGATTACGAAGTGCTCTTTCTCTCGGCGCAAAAAATCGGCGCGAATTTTGAATATCGCTATCAGGCGACCGCGCTCGCCCCGAGCGCTCGCTTTTCGATCACCGGTTTCACTATTACGAGCGGGCGTTTTCTCCCGAGCGCGATTGCATTTACCTCGTCGGCAGACGGCGTTCGCGGGCACGGTGCCGTGCTCTATCACGGCGTCGGGCGCTATTGGGTTCCCTACGAAGCGTACGTGACCGCGAGCGTGCGCGGAAAGCCGGCGAACGAGCGTATCGTGTGGAGCAATTGCCGCTTCCCGCGCTCGCTCCCCGAAACGACATTCCGCGTGCCGCAGCCGCTTCCGAGTGCAACGCTCCCTCCCATCTAAACGCTTCGCGGTTCCGCCGAGCCTCCTCGCGGGATTCGCAGCGTTTTTCGTTGCGTGGATCGTTTCGCACGGGCGATCGACGCCGTATAACAACTACGTCTTGCTCGCCGACGCGTTTTTGCACGGACGGCTCGCGATCGATTGGCCCGGTGCCTATATCGACGCACTCGCCTATCACGGGGCGCATTATGTGATCGAGGCGCCGCTTCCGGCGATCTTGCTTCTGCCCTTCGTCGCGATCTTTGGAACCGCGGCGAACCAAACGTTGCTCGCCTGCGCGCTCTGCGGGCTCGCGATCGGTGCACTCTGGCGAATCGGTGAATGCTACGGCCTCGACGCGCGAGCGAATGCCTGGGTCGCGCTCTTTACGTTGGCGGGTACGGACCTGTTGTGGGCGTCGATGCTCGGCGACGTGTGGTTTATCGCCAACGTCAGTGCCTTCGCGTTCGCGCTGCTGCTCTGGCTCGAACTCCGCACCGCGAAGCGCGGATGGTTGGTCGCGCTCTATCTCGCCGCTGCGGTCGAATCGCGCTTCAGTCTCGTCGTCATCGCGCCGCTCGTTCTCGCGATGTTGCTCGCGCCCGACGAGGCGGTGCCGCGCCTCCATCCGGCATGGCGCTCGCACCTGATCGGGTTTCTCGCCATCGCCGTTCCGGTTATCGCACTCTGGCTCGCCTATAATCTCGGCCGCTGGGGCACCTGGGACGATATCGGCTACTCGATGTGGTTCCATCAGGATCCCGCCGGAAG
>JAJYMV010000123.1 GCA_021786705.1 bacterium | reverse complement strand
TCGGTATGCGTCGGGCCAGTCGCCTTCGATGCAGACGGCGGTGACGCCGTGTCGAGCGATGAGTTGCTTCGTCAGTTCGGATCGTTCGCGGTAAAATTCATGTGTTCCGTGCGTGCCGTCACCGATCGAAACGATTCGTGCGTTTGCGATCTCGGCAAGAATCTGGTCGGTATCGCTTGCCGCTCCTGTCAGCGGGACCAACGAGTCGTTAAATCGAGTAATTACACCGTGGCCCATTTTTTCGTCTCCATCGATGCAGCGCGTGCTAAGAGGCCTCGCACTTCGTCATCGCTCACTTGCGAAAAATCTACATAATATCGGCCGACTGCCTCGAATGGTTCGGGTTTGAGCATGCAAACGACCACATCTGCGAGCCCCTCGATTTCCTCGCACGCCTCGCGCGAGCCGACTGGAACCGCGACGACGATTCCGCCGGGAGCGTGCGAACGCACCGCTTGTATCGCAACGCCCATCGTGGCTCCGGTAGCAAGACCGTCGTCGACCAAAATGACGACCTTTCCCTTGATCGATCGATCGCCGCGGCCGTCGCGGTACAATCGAATACGTCGCTGAAGTTCGAGGCTCTCGCGGGCGATTGCCGCCGCAATCTGCGGCTGCGTCACGTGCGCAGCGAAGATCAACGCATCGTCCAAAACGACGCGACCGTCGGCGGCAATCGCTCCCATCGCGAGTTCTTGGTATCCGGGAAGGCCGAGCTTTCGAACCGCGAGTACGTCGAGCGGCAAGTGGAGCCGAGTCGCAATTTCGTAGGCCGTGGGAACGCCGCCTCGCGGGAGCGCGAGGACGATCGCGTCTGGGCGGTGGGCGTAGGAGCCGAGGAGCGACGCGAGGCGACGCCCGGCGTCGGCGCGGTCGATATAGCCGAGTCCATTCATGATATCCATAGCATGGCGCGCGAACCTGGGAGCGCGAGGAATATGGCGTGAACGCGCGTTCTCCAAAGGTGCGCCGACCGGCGATAGAGTGGACGCATCATGCAGAGCATTTCGGACCCGAGCCTGGGCGAGGGCCGTCTGGTCGCGTCGCGCTTTATTCGCCCGTTCTCCACCATCGGCAACGCCGACGTCGCGATCGTCGGCGGGAAAAACGCCTCGCTCGGCGAGATGTACGCGCACCTTACCGCGGAGGGAATTCTCGTTCCTAATGGCTTTGCGGTGACCGCGGATGCCTACCGGTACGTTATCGAACGCAATGCGCTGTTGCCCCTTCTCCACGAGGCGCTCGATGGGCTTGACTGGGCAAAGCCCGAAGACTTCACCAAGCGTACGCACCGGGCACATCGTGCCGTCGCTCACGCCGTTATTCCCGACGATCTCCGTGAGGAGATCCTGGGGGCCTACCGTTCCCTCCGCGCTCAGTACGGCGACGCGATGACCGTTGCGGTGCGCTCGTCGGCAACGGCGGAGGACCTACCGAACGCGAGCTTTGCCGGGCAGCACGAGAGCTTCGTCAACGTTGCCGGCGAGGAATTGCTGCTGGAGGCGTATCGGCAGGCCATTGCGAGCCTTTTCCTGGAGCGAGCGATTCACTATCGAATCGACGGAGGTTTCGATCATTTTCGCATCGCGCTCTCGGTGGGCGTCATGAAAATGGTGCGTTCCGATCGGGCTGCCAGCGGCGTTGCCTTTACACTCGATACCGAGAGCGGTTTTCGCGGCGTGACGTTGGTTACCGGCTCCTATGGACTCGGAGAGAATATCGTTTCGGGCGCGGTCGACCCTGATGAATTTTACGTTTTCAAAGCGACGCTGGAGAAGGGTTACCGCCGCGTGCTGCGCCATCGGCTCGGCGATAAAGCGCGGATGCTCGTCTATGCGCCCGGGGACCAACTACGCGGGACGACGATCGATCTGGAAACCCCGAGCGCCGCACGCGGACGGTATTGTGTCACCGACGACGAGGTGTTGACGATAGCGGAGCAGTGCGCCATCGTCGAGCGTCATTACAGCGCATTGGCGGGGCACGCGACCCCGATGGATATCGAGTGGGCAAAGGACGGGATCGACGGGCGTATCTATCTCGTGCAGGCTCGCCCCGAGACCGTCGTATCGCAACGCGACGTGCAACGCATCGACCAGTACCACATCCACGATGCCGGCGAGGCGTTGGTGAGTGGGCGCGCGGTAGGAAGCGGCGTCGCCGTCGGGCCGGTCCGAATCGTTACCTCGCGCGCGGACCTCGCTGCCTTCCGGCCCGGCGAGGTTTTGGTGTCGCAAACGACGACCCCCGACTGGGAACCGGTTATGAAAGATGCCGCCGCAATCGTGACCGATCGGGGCGGGCGTACCTGCCACGCCGCAATCGTAGCTCGCGAACTCGGGATTCCGGCGATCGTCGGGACGGGGAACGCGACCTCGGCATTGAGGACCGGCGCGACCGTTACGGTCTCCTGTGCAAGCGGCGTCGAGGGAGCGGTCTACGCGGGGCGAGTGCCTTTCGAAGTCGAGCGGATCGATATCGGAACGCTCGAGAAGCCACCCACCGCCATCATGCTGACGCTCGCGGACCCCGATAAGGCGTTTTCGCGAGCGATGCTTCCAAACGACGGCGTCGGGCTCGCGCGGATCGAGTTCATCGTTGCCGACGAGATCGGGATTCACCCAATGGCACTCGCGCATCCCGAACGCGTTACCGATAGTGCCGCTGCAGAGGCGATTCGGAAACGGACGGCTTCGTACGAGACGCCGGGCGAATTTTTCATTTCGAAACTCACCGAAGGCGTCGCCACGATCGCCGCGGCCGTCTATCCCAAGCCGGCGATCGTTCGGATGTCGGATTTCAAGAGCAACGAATACGCGCAACTCATCGGCGGATCGGCCTTCGAACCTGCCGAGGCAAATCCCATGCTCGGTTTACGCGGCGCGTCGCGCTACACGCACCCCATCTACGCCGACGGCTTTGCCTTGGAGTGCGCGGCGATGCGTCGCGTACGCGATGAGATGGGCTTCGAGAATGTCATCCTCATGATTCCGTTCTGTCGCCGCACCGACGAAGCCGACCTCGTTCTCAAACACATGGCGGAGCACGGCCTTCGGCGTGGTGAGCGGGGATTGCAGATCTACGTGATGTGCGAGATTCCGAATAACGTCATTCAGATCGACGCCTTCGCAACTCGTTTCGATGGTTTTTCCATCGGCTCGAACGATCTGACGCAGCTGGTGTTGGGCGTCGATCGCGATTCCGAGCTGCTCGCCGCCGAATTCGACGAACGCGATCCCGGCGTGATGGAGATGCTTCGACAGACCGTCGTCGGTGCCAAGCGCAACGGACGCTACGTCGGCATCTGCGGGCAAGCGCCCTCCGATTATCCCGAGTTGGCGGCCTATCTCGTCGGCCTCGGCATCGATTCCATTTCACTCAATCCCGATAGCGTCGTGCCGACGATACGTCGGTTTTCGGAAAAAGAGGCGAAAAACGCATGAAAGCATTTGTGATGAAGGGCATCGGGAGCGTCGGTTTCCAGGAGAAGCCGCGCCCCGACTGCGCTCCCAACGAGGCGCTCGTTCGCACGACGAGAGCCCTCGTCTGTACCTCGGACGCGCATACCGTCGCCGGCGCGATCGGCGAACGGAACGGTTTGACGCTCGGGCATGAAGCGGTCGGCGTGGTCGAAGAGGTCGGCAGCTTGGTGCGCCGCATTCGCCCCGGCGACCGCGTGGTCGTTGGAGCGATTACTCCCGATTGGGGCGATCCTGCGTCGCAAATGGGGCATTCATCGCAGTCGACTGGAGCGCTCGGCGGTTGGAAATTCTCCAACACCAAAGACGGCGTCTTCGCCGAGTATTTTACGGTCAACGAGGCCGATGCGAATCTCGCGGTGATACCGCCCGAGATATCCGATGAAGCCGCCGTCTATTGCAGCGATATGCTCTCGACCGGTTTCGCCGGCGCCGAAGGCGCGCGCATTCCGATCGGCGGAACGGTCGCCGTATTCGCGCTCGGCCCCGTCGGGCTGATGGCGGTCGCCGGAGCGCGCCTGCGCGGTGCGGGCAGGATTGTCGGCGTCGATCCGGTTCGCACGCGCCAAGAACTCGCGCGCAGCTACGGTGCGACCGACATCGTCGATCCGTCGCAGGGCGACGCGGTCGCGAAAATTCTGGAACTCACCGGCGGAATTGGGGTCGACTCAGCAGTGGAGGCACTCGGCGCGGAGAGCACGTTCGCGTCGGCGATCACGGCAACGCGGCCGGGCGGAACGATTTGCAACGTCGGCTATCACGGGCACGGTGATGCGATCGGGATTCCACGCATCGGCTGGGGCGTTGGAATGGCAGAAAAGACGATTACGAGCGCGCTCTGCCCGGGCGGAAGCCTTCGCCTCGAGCGTCTCCTTCGCGTCCTTTCAGCAAAGCTCGTCGACCCGACGCTGATGACGACGCATCGCTTCCCGTTTTCGCAGCTCGACCGCGCCTTTACCATGATGCGCGACAAAACCGACGGCGTCATTAAACCAATAATCGACTTTACCACAGATTCAGTACGGTAAAATGAGAAAGGAAAGCCATCATGTCATTGACGAAAATTCGTAATGGGAACATCGCGACGATCGACGAGGTGTTCGAACCATTACTGGATTTCACGTTCCCACGCTTCAACTACGTCGGCGCCACGCCGCTCGATCTCTACGAAAAAGACGGAAAATACGTCGTGGAGCTCGCCGCACCCGGATTCGAACCTCGCGACATCAACGTCGAAGTAAGCGGGAATACGGTCTCGCTTTCGGGCGTGCATAGCGACCGGAGCGATACCAAAGACGCGCGCTACCATCGGCGGGAGATTCGTAGCGGGTCGTTCTCTCGCACTGTGACGTTGCCGCAAGATCTCGACGCGAATGCCGTGAAGGCGAGCATCGAGAAGGGCATCCTCAAGGTCGAGTTGACGCCGATCAAGCCGCTCATGCCCAAGCGTATCGAGGTCAAAGAGGGCTGAGGTCACCCACGTCGGTT
>JAJYMV010000105.1 GCA_021786705.1 bacterium | reverse complement strand
GCCCAAGCGCCGTCCGAGATCGGCGAACGCTTCGCCGCGCAGGCGACGTTCGTACCAATAGCCCAGCAACGCACCGATGACCACCGGCGCCGTCGTCGAGGTGGGGAGATAGATGCCGAGCCCGACCGCGAGCGGCGGAAGTTTCCCGCGACCGGTCGCGCGGAGCACCTCGTCGATCGCAACGACGACCGCGCCGATCAATCCGCCGATGCCGATGAGCGACCAGTCGAGGTTACCGCCGAGCACCCCCTTTGCCAGTGCGGTGATGAGCATCGCTTGCGGCGCGGGCAACGGGTGCGAACCCGGTGCGACGTGCAGATTTGCCGCACCCATGAAGCCGTATCCGCGCGCGAGCAAATCGAGAATCGGCGGGATGACCGCCGCGCCTACGATCACACCGATCACCAATGCGACCTGCTGCTTCCACGGCGTCGCATCGACGAGTTGCCCCGTCTTGAGATCCTGCAAATTATCGTTCGCAATCGTGGCGACCGAGATCACCACCGTCGTTACGAAGAGCGCGAACGCGAGGAGCGGTTGTTCGAGCGTCGGGTGCGCGTGCCCGAAGAGCACGGCGATCGACGCGATCCCCAGGACCGCGAGGATGGCGAGCCCCGAGACCGGGCTGTTCGACGAACCGATTAAGCCGGCCATATAGCCGCAGATCGCCGCGACGAAGAGCCCGACGATGGCGATGTAGAGAATCGCCACGATAATGAGCGGTATCGCCACCGCGGGCGGCAGCACCCCCTGCACGAAGACGAACAGCAAGACCGCGAGCGGCAGCATCAACGCCGCCGAGACGCCGGTGACGATGCCGATGGGAATATCGCGTTCGGTGCGATCGAGCTCGTGCGCGCGCCCTTCTTTCCGCGTCCGCGCCGCAGCGAGCGCGCCGCGGAGCCCTTCCAGGACCGGCGCGAGCAATTTCAATAGCGTCCAAATTGCCGCCACACCGATCGCACCCGCGCCGAGAAAACGCACGTCATGCGACCATACCGCCATTGCCACATCCATCGGCGAACCGCCCGTGGCCGGATGAATCGTTGTGAGAATCGGCACTAATATTCCCCAGGCAATCGCGATGCCCGCAAAAATCGCAAGCCCGACGCTCAAGCCGATCAGATGCCCCGCACCGACGAGTGCGAGCGAGAGCGAGATGCCGATACCGGTCGTCGCATGTCCGAAGCGACGATAGGCATCGAACTCGCCGATAAAAATGCGCGTCGCGACGACGGCGGCGAATGCCGCCGATGCGATCGAGCCGGCGACGATTGCAACGAGTCCGGCCGTCCCCTCGGCCGCACCGGTTTTCGACGACGCGCCGACGCGCAAAACTTCGGCCGCCGCCACGCCCTCGGGATAGGGAAGATCGGAGTTGCTCACGAGGGCGCGCCGCAGCGGGATAGTGTACATCACACCGAGGATTCCGCCGAGTGCTGCGACCGAGAACGATTCCCAGAACGGGAAGCCCGTCCACCAGCCGATCATCACTAAGCCGGGCAGCACGAAGATAATCGACGAGAGCGTCCCCGCCGACGACGCAACGGTCTGCACGATGTTGTTTTCTTGCACGCTCGAATCTTTAAACCAGCGCAAGATCGCCATCGAGATCACCGCCGCGGGGATCGACGAGGCGAACGTTAGCCCAACCTTCAGGCCGAGATAGACGTTCGCTGCAGTAAAGAAGAGCGTGATAATCGCGCCGATGACGACACCGCGCAGCGTCAATTCGTGGCTTGCTTTCATGCCAGCGCCCTTACGCCGTCGCCGCGCCATTCCATGCTGCGGCGCAGGGATCGCTCGAACGGCGAGCGCAGTGAGCCGCCCGTGAGCTTTCGCGTCGCGTGTGCCGGTATCGACGAACTCGACTTCACCGAACCCGCAGTCGTCCTGCGGGCCCGCACGCTCGCCGAGGCCGAGAGCGCTCTCGCCGAGGCGGAGCGCGGACTCGCCGACGGCTATTGGATCGCGGGATACCTCAATTACGCGCTCGGATCGGCGTATCACGCCCTCCCGGTTCGCGCCGAGTGGCCGTTGCTCGCCCTCGGTCTCTTCGCGTCACCCTCCCCGCGCGTCGCCTCACCGAGCGGCTCGGAGCGTTGCGCGGCGCCACTGCCGCTCTTTTCCGAGCGCGCGTACGAACGCGCGATCGCGGAGATCGTCGCGGCGATTCGCGACGGCGATCTCTACCAAGTCAATTACACGGTTCCGTTTCGCTTTTCGTTTGCCGGCGATCCCTACGCCCTCTGGTCGGCGATTGCAGCGCGCACCTCGGCACGCTACCAAGCGTTCGTGCGCGATGAAGAACGGCTAGCCCTTTCGTGGTCGCCGGAGCTCTTTCTCGCATTCGACGGCGCGTGCATCACGGCGCGTCCGATGAAAGGCACCGCACCACTCGACCGCAGCGAAGAGCTGGCGAGCGAAAAAAATCGCGCGGAGAACCTGATGATCGTCGACATTCTTCGCAACGATCTTCACCGTCTCGGCGCATGCGTCTCCGTCGATCGACTGCTCGAGGTCGAGCGGTATCCAACGTACGCCACGATGACCTCGACGCTCCGCGCCGAGCTCGACCGAACGCCGACGCTCGCCGAGATTTTTGCCGCGACCTTTCCCTGCGCGAGCGTTACCGGCGCCCCGAAGCGCGCCGCTATGGAGCGGATCGCGCGGCTCGAAGCACGCCCGCGCGAGATCTACTGCGGAAGCATCGGCTATCTCGCACCGGAGCGCCGCGGCTGGTGGAACGTGGCGATACGCACCGTGCAGATCGACGGCGCGACGGCGAGCGTCTCTGCCGGCGGCGGCATTCTCTACGATTCGGTCGCCGCCGACGAACGCAGCGAGGTCGATACGAAACTCCGCTTTCTCAGCGATGCCGCGGAGATCGAACTTTTGGAGACGCTGGCGAGCGACGCCCCCGAGCGCACGATCGCTCTCCACATCGATCGTCTGCAGCGCTCGGCGGAGCTGCTGCGCGTGCCTTTCGACGGAGACGAGCTCTACGCGCGTATCGACGGCGTCCGCAACGACGCAAGCGAACCGCTGCTGCTACGCATCCGTCTCGGGAGAGACGGCACGATCGTCGTTCGCAGCGAAGCGTTGCAACGTCCCACCGAGATCGATATCGCGCTCGCACCGACGCGCGTACGCTCCGACGATCCGTGGCTGCGGATCAAAAGTTCCTATCGCCCCGCATTCGTGGAGGCTGCCGCCTACGCCGCCGCATCGCAAGCGTTCGACGCCGTGCTCTGCAACGAGAGCGGCGAACTTACCGAAGGGAGCCGCTGCACGCTGTTCGTCAGGAGAAGCGGCCGGCTGTTGACGCCGCCGCTCTCGGCGGGGGTCTTGCCGGGCATCCTCCGCGCGCAACTCCTCGAGGCCGGCGAGGCCGAAGAGGCGCCGCTCGCGCCGAACGATCTCACCGACGCCGAGGAGATCTACCTCGGGAACTCCGCGCGCGGCTTGATGCGCGTGCGTTCGATTCGCTAGCGCCCGAGATTTTTAGCCGAGAATTTTCGCAAACGTATCGGTGAGTCGAGCGATCTCTTGTTGATCGATCGCGCCGTTCTTTCCGGGCTTGAGACATTGTACGAGGCTCGAGGTCATCAGCTGCACGGTCGCTCGTTCGAGCGCGGCTTTCGCCGCGCCCATCTGTTGGGCGATCGCGTGGCAATCGCGTCCTTGCTCGATCATGCGCGCGATGCCCTGAATCTGCCCCTCAACGCGTCGTAGGCGCGTCAGCACGTCGCCGGCGGTCGTCGCGTCGAGACTGCCGTGAAGGTCGGCCGGAGCCCCCGCTCGTTGCTTTGCCATGCCGATACTCTACCCCGTAGCCCGGCGTCTTGCAATACCCTAGGGGGTATGGTATCATCACGACCGTTCCTAACCATCTTTTTTGGGGAGTATCTCGAATGCGTTTCACCGATACACTGATGTGCCCGGCGCGCGAGCGTGGCTGGAAGGTCGAAGCAACCGTGCGCGGCATCGCCGGCACGATCGTGCTCGCGAGCCTCGCGTTGTCGTTACTCGATCGTCGCTGGCTCTGGCTAACCGCGTTCGTCGGCGCGAACCTCCTCCAATCGTCGCTGACGGGGTGGTGCATGATGTCGAACATTTTGGGTGCGTTGGGCGTCGGAGGGAAAACGCGTGAAGCGTAGCACGATCGCAGCGCTCGCCGTAGCCTCTTCCTTCGCCCTCACCGCCTGCGGCGGCGATTCCAAGCAGCAAGCCACGCCCGCAATCGCGGTGCGCACGACGACCGTCCGGAGCGGCGCGATCGCGTCGACGACCGATTTCTCCGGTTCCCTCGTCGCCGTGCATCGTGCGACCATCGGCGCGCTGACGCCGGGGCGCATCGATCTCGTTGCCGTTCGCGCCGGCGATCGCGTCGCAGCGGGCACGGTGCTCGCGCGCGTCGACAGCGCGCAATATTCGGCGATGCTCGCCGGCGCGCAGGCCGGCGCGCGCGCCGCCGGCGCCGGATCGCAGGCGGCACTCGCGGGCCTGCAACAGGCGCAGAGCCGTTACGATCTCGCCGCTAAGACCGCGCAGCGCATGAACGATCTCTATCGCGCCGGCGCGATCTCCAAAGAACAACACGACCAGGTGCAAATGCAACTTCAAGTTGCTCGTGCGGGGCTCGCACAGGCACGCGCCCAGGTGCAAGCGGCATCGGGAGGCGAGGCGGCGGCACGCGCCGGCGTCGCGGCGGCGAGCGTTCCGGTGAACGACGCCACGATCGCGGCACCCTTTAGCGGCATCGTCACGCAGACGTTCGTTCGCCAAGGAGAGGTCGTCGGAGCGGGCAGCCCGGTCGCACGGATCGAGAGCGTCGGATCGCTCGAATTAAAAGTGGCGATCCCGCTGAACGACCTCGCCGCGGTGCGCTCCCAACGCGAGCTCGAGGTTCGCGTCGACGCGCTCGGAGAGCGCACGCTCCGCGGAACGGTTCGCTCGATCGTTCCATCCGATAATCCGGCACTGCGCTCCGCGATGCTCCGCGTCGAGCTTCCCGCCCATC
>JAJYMV010000046.1 GCA_021786705.1 bacterium | reverse complement strand
CCGCTCTTAAAGAGCAACGACTGCAGTTCTCGTTCGAGCGTCAGACCGGCCTCCAGCGGCATCTCCGCGCCGCTCTGTACCGCGCGCTTGATATGCCCGACCGCCATCGGCGCCTTATTCGGCGTGCAGAACTGACGGGCGTATGCGAGCATCTGCTCGCGGAAGCTCGCCGCATCGCCTTCGAGGACATCGTTAACGATGCCCCAGTCGGCGGCTTGTTCGAAGCTGAACGTCTTGCCGGTAACCATCAACTCGATCGCGCGCGACTTCCCGACGAGGCGCGCGAGCCGCTGCGTTCCACCCGTTCCCGGGAGCACGCCGAGCGCGACTTCGGGCAGCCCGATCTTCCCGGCATCCTTGCGAGCGATGCGAATGTCGGCGGCCATCGCGATTTCCATCCCGCCGCCGACGCAGTGGCCGTTGAGCGCGGCGATGACGAGTTTCGGCGTCTGCTCCAGACGCGAGAGCGTCTCGTTGGCGTGCAAGCAGAACATGTATTTGAATTCCGGGGTCACCGAATTGAGCATGGCGATATTCGCGCCCGCGGAGAAAAATTTCTCGCCCTTGCCGATGAGCAAAATCACTTCGACGTTTGAATCGAAGCGCGCGTCGACGATCGCTTCGTCGAGCTGTCGCATCATCTCGTGGGTATAGGTATTTGCCGGGGGATCGTCCATCTCGACGACGCCGACGTGCCCGTCTACGTGATAGTTGATGACGCGCTTGCCTTCGAAGGCGCGTTGCTCGCGTCCGAAGGGCGTGCTTTGCGTCGTGCTTCCGTTGCCGCTCATGTTCGTTCTCTTTTCTTTCTTCGGTTATATCGCAGGAATTTACGCGCGGAGGTCGCCCTTGGCGGCGATCCACGAGGGGTCTTTGAAGTACTCCTTCAGGAGTACTTCGTCTGCAGGTGAGGGCAGCACGCTCGCTTCGTATGCCGTCCACTCCTCATCGGAGAGCGGGCGGCCGTCAACTGCGAAATGCCGATCGGAATACTGGCCGATCTTGCGGTTAAACTTCATGTCGGGGACGTAGAGCTTCTTCTCGCTCGCGTTCACGTCGTTGACGCGCTGCACCGTCTGTACGACCTCGTCGTAAAACTGCTCGCGCGCCCGTTCGTTGAGCGCCTCTTTATCGACCTCTTCGGAGAGCTTATCCTCGTCGACCCGGCCTTTGATTCCCCACGTGTAGGCCCATTGTGCCGAACCGGAATGATCCGTGCCGAAAAGATCGAGCGAGCCGGAGATCCATTTGTTGTAATATTTCTGCTGAATCTCCACGGGAATAACCCCGGCTTTGGCGATCCGGCGCAAACCCGAGATTCCCGTTCCCATATGGAAGCTCTCTTCGCGCAACATCGGCCCCATGGAGGCGGCGAGCGGAGCGAACGCCGAATGCGAGAGCATCGTCAATTGGAACTTGCCGTCTCGATCCATAAAATTCGTGTACGCGAAGAAATCGAGCCAATGCGTTACATCTTCGTTGAACGCATTCAACAAACGGTTTTTCTTGCCGAATGCGCGTCGTTCGAGCATCTTCTGCGCTTCGATCCGTCCTTCGCTACCGAACTGTTCGACCAGGAGATGGCACATTTGGTATCCGTGTCGCGTTTCTTCCACCATAATGCGCACGAGAGCTGCGAGGTCGTACTCCGTCGGTGCATTATTCACCAGGAAACGCTGCTGCTCGTTCGAAGCAAACTCGGTGTCGCCCTGATAGACGATCATATTCAACGCTGCATCGCGCATTCGCTGGTCGGGAATATCGGTGACCCGCTCCCAGCGGCGCTCGCCCTTAAAATCGCCGAAATAAATCTCCGAGGTCGGCAGCTCGCCGTATTTCGCCTCGAAGCGATATCCGGGCATGAAACGTTCGATCAGCTCACGGTCTAAACCGATATCGTTCTGCCAGGATTGCAACAGGTCGATCCAGTCGTCAAAAGTCGAGATTCGCGCAGCCATACACCCTCCGGCAAGGACTATTGTGACAAAAGAATCGCATACCGTGCAAGAAATGATATACGATAAAAGTCTCACCAGAGAGGTTTCGCGCCCGAATTCCTTTATCTTCAACATCTACGGCGATATCGTCACCCGCCGCCCCGGGGAGCAACGGGTCGCCCTGGCCGGGCTGGTGCGCCTGATGGATCCCTTCGGCGTCTCGGAGGCCGCGGTCCGCCAGTCGGTCTCGCGCCTCGCTCGCCAGGGTTGGCTTCGCGCCGAACGGAGCGGGAACCGCGCCTATTACGCCGTGACCGACCGTGGTCGGCGGCGCATCGAGGAGCTCAGCCCCCGCATCTACGGCCCACTCGTCGACTGGGACGGGCACTGGCGCATGCTTGTCTATTCGATCGACGAGCGGCGCCGCGATCGGCGCGATCGCTTGCGAAAGGAGCTCGCGGTCCTCGGATGGGCTCCGCTCGCAACCGCAACCTGGATCTCCCCGAACGGTAACCTCGCGGCGGTCGCCACGGCGGCGGCGGAGGCCGAGGCGAGCGGCGATATCGCCATCTTTGAAAGTTCGCATCGCGGTCCCGGGAGCGATGCGGCATTGGTTGCGCGCTGCTGGAACCTCCCCGCGATCGCGGCTGCCTACGAACGCTTCACCGAACTCTATCGGCCGCGTCTCAACGCCGAACGGAGCGCGCGCGCCTTCGGCGAGCGCGATGCATTCGTCGAACGGCTCTGGCTCGTGCACGACTATCGCAAATTTACCTACGTCGATCCGGCGCTTCCCAGTGTCCTCTTGCCGGCGCACTGGCCGGGTAGCACCGCTGCGGCGGTTTTTCGCGAATATTACGCGTTGCTCTACGATCGCTCGAATCGTTTTTTCGATAGGAACGCGGGCCCGTGAGTTCGATTTTCGCTCGGTACCCCGCACTCGTGGTGGAATTCGGCGCCGCCGCCGTGCTCGTCGCGGCGCTGCTCGCGCGCGCGCTCTCTCGACGCTTCGGCATTCCGTCGATCATCACGCTCTTGGCCGTCGGGCTTGCCCTCGGCCCGAGCGGGCTCAATTTTCTCCAACTCGATCTCGCCGCTCCGGCGACGCGAGCGCTGCTCTCGCTCTGCGTGGTTATCGTGCTCTTCGAAGCGACCTTACGCATCGATATCGGCCGATTACCGAAACGCCCGCTCTTCTTGCTCATCGTTTTCGGTGCGGGGCTCACCTTGGTCGTCATTCCGCATCTCGCGCGTGCCTTCGGTCTCTCCACCATCGTCGCGGCGATGCTGGCATCGGCATGCATCGTCACCGGCCCGACGGTCACCGGGCCGCTGCTCGCACGCCTCCGTCTCCGCCCGGAATTGCGACATCTTCTCGAATCCGAAGGCATCCTGCTCGACGCGATGGGCGTCATCGTCGCCGCGGCAACCTTTACCTCGTTTACGACGCGCGAACGCGGCCCGTTCCTTACTGCGCTCGCAACGATCGAACGGCTCGGCTCGGGCGCGATCGTCGGCCTCATCGTCGGCGCGATCGGCCTCTTTCTTCTGCGACGCTACGCACGTTCGTGGTCGAGCGACGTTACGAAGCTGTTGCTGCTCGCGCTGGCCTTTGGAGCATATGCACTCGGCGAGTTCGTCGCGCAAGAGAGCGGACTTACGGCGATCATCGCCTGCGCTCTCGTCGTCGATTTTCGCGGTTTGCCGAGCGAACGATTACTTCGCTCGTACAAAGAGGATCTCTCGATCCTCGCGCTCTCGACCGTCTTCGTGTTGCTCGCGTCGCAGATCCGCATCGCCTCGGTCCTACCGCTCGTCGGCGTCGGCGCGGCGATCGCCGGAACGTTGGTGCTCCTGCGCATCGTCGTGGTGGCGATTGCGACCGCACGATCGGCGCTCAACCTGCGCGAACGCATCTTTGCCTGCACTGTCTTTCCGCGCGGCATCGTTGCCGTCTCGCTCGCAACCTACTATGCGACGCAATTAACGGCGTGGGGTTTCCGCGGGGGAAATCGCTTCTCCGAGGTCCTCTTCGTCGTCATCGTCCTGACCGTCTCGGTTTCGACGATACTCTCCATCGTCGCATCGCGCGTTCTGCGCCTTCGGCAGCCCGTCGTCATCCTCGCGGGTATCGATCCAACGAGCACCGAGCGTGCGCGCACGCTGGAAGAGGAGGGCTACGTCGTCGTGCTCGCCGACACCGACGAGGCGAGCGTCGCTTTTGCGCGCTCGCAGGATTGCGACGCGGCATTCATCGAGTCGGAGGCGCGCATCGGCGAACTCGTGCGCGAGCGCGGCGCCTCGGTGCTGCTCGACGACGGGAACCCTCGATGGAGCCGCCTCGGCAAGGGCTTCCTGCCCGCCCATATCGCCCGCTCGCTGCCGCTCGCCGAGCCGCGCGAGAGGAACGCGCAGCCCGGATAGCGCACTCTGCACGGCTATGCCACGACCGTTTATCATCGCCGGCGCGCTGCTCGCGCTCGCGCTCTCCGTTGTCGCCTGTAACTCCAATAATGGGCTGACCGCATATACCACGCCGACGGCGGCTCCGACGGTTTCGCCGACGGCGAACCCATCGATCACCTCGGCGTTCGTCAAGGTCACCGCCTCGGCGACTCCGGTTCCCAACGTCGCGGTCTCGCTCTGCACGAGTAACGGCTGTGCGGTTCCCGCCAACGTGCTCCAACAAAAGACGACGGATGCCTCCGGCGAGGTCGACTTCACGGCGCTGACTCCCGGGACCGTCTATTGCTTCTTCACACAGTCGAGCTCATCGGGGACGACGACGACCTACCAACAGTGCACCTCGAACTGGCAGAGCACCTCGGCTGCAAATCCCTTAACGCTCGGGACGTAGCCCTGCGGCCCGTGCCGCTATACGCCGAACGGATTCATCGCGCGCTCGCCGATTTGGACGAGCGCGCTCTTTGTTTCGCTGTAGAGCGCGAGCGTATCGGCGGAGAGTTCGCGACCGTATCCCGAGGATTTATAGCCGCCGAACGGCACTCCGGGGAAGACGCTATACGGCGCGTTGACCGCGACCGTACCGCTCCGTAACGCACGAACGATCCGGTGCGCGCGCCCGATATCGCGCGTCCAGACGCTCGCCGCGAGCCCATATTCGGAGTCGTTCGCCATCGCAATCGCTTCGCGCTCGTCGCGAAAGCGCGAGAAAACGACGACCGGCCCGAAAATCTCTTCGCGCGCGATGCGATGGCTCGGCTCGGCCTCGAAGGCCGTTGGTTGCCAAAACATTCCCTCCGCGAAGGGGCCGCCGATCTCCGCGGCTTTCCCACCGAAGAGCAACCGGGCACCCTCTGCGAGCCCGAGCGCACAATAGCGTTCGATTTTCTCAAATTGCTCGCGCATGGTAATCGCGCCGATCTGCGTCTGCGGATCGAGCGGGTCGCCTTGGCGCAGCCCCGCGCTGCGCTTCGTAAACGCTTCGACGAAACGGTCGTAGACCGACTCGTGAATCAACACGCGCGAACGCGCTTCGCAGGCCTGTCCGCTGTTGTAATAGATCGCGTAGATCGACGCGGCGACCGCAGCATCGATATCGGCATCGTCGAAGACCAGCGTCGGCGATTTGCCGCCGAGTTCCAACGTCACGCGTTTCAACGACTGCGCCGCAGCAGCCGCCACGCTTCGCCCCGTCTGCGTACTGCCGGTGAACGCAATTTTATCGACGCCCGGATGTTCGACGAGCCACTGCCCCAACTCGCGCCCCGCCCCGGTAACGATATTGAGGACGCCCTCGGGAAGCCCGCACTCCAGCGCGATTTCGCCGAGCGCGAGCGCCGTGAGCGGCGTCGCCGGCGCCGGCTTCAAAACCACGGTACAGCCCGCGGCGAGCGCCGGGGCGACCTTCCAACTTGCGAGCAAGAGCGGAAAATTCCACGGCACGATCGCCCCGACGACGCCGATGGGCTCGCGCAAGGTGTACGAGAAATAGCTCGGCAACGGACCCGAGAGCGTTTGCCCGCCGAACGTGAGGATCGCTCCGGCGTAGAATTCGAAGCAGTCGACGATGGCGCCGATCTCACCCTTTGCCGTCGCCAACGCTTTGCCGTTATCGCGGATCTCCGAGTCCATAATCGAACTCGCCATCTCGCCGATGCGCGCCGCTATTTTGTTGAGAATTTTCGCGCGCCGCGAAGCCGGCATTCCCGACCATTTTCCGGCATCGAACGCCACCCTCGCCGCCGCGACCGCCGCATCGCAATCGCTTTTCGAGGCGTCGGCGACGCAGGCGAGTTCTTCTCCCGTCGCCGGGTTATAGTCGGTATAGCTACGCTCGGCGTCGACCCACGCCCCACCGATCAATAATTTCGTTGCTTGCTGCGTCACGCTCATCGGTCGTTCATTCCTTCGAAGATCGTGGCGATCCCCTGCCCGACGCCGATACACATCGTCGCAGCCCCATATTTTGCGCCGCGTCGGCGCATCTCGTGCAAGAGCGTCGTGGCGATACGCGCGCCGCTCGCTCCGAGCGGATGACCGAGCGCGATCGCACCGCCGTTGACGTTGACGCGCGCCGAATCGAGCCCGAGCCGCCCGATACAGGCCAAGGACTGCGCGGCGAACGCCTCGTTGAGCTCGACGAGATCGATCTCGTCGAGACGCAGCCCGGCGAAGCGCAGCGCCGCCTGCATCGCGGGAACCGGGCCGATGCCCATGATCTCGGGGGCGACGCCGGCGACGCCGGTAGCGATGATTCGCGCCATCGGTTGCAACCCGTGTCGGCGCGCGCACTGCGCTTCGACGAGCAATAATGCGGCGGCGCCATCGTTGAGCCCCGAGGAATTTCCCGCAGTTACCGTTCCGTTTTCGCGGAAGGCCGGGGCGAGCGCGGCGAGCCGTTCGTAGCTCGTATCGGGGCGTGGATGTTCGTCGCGCTCGACTGCGCGCTCGCCGTCGCGATGATAGATTTTCACCGGTACGAGTTCGTCCGCGAAGGCCCCACGCGCGAGCGCCGCCGCACACTTCTCCTGCGACCCCACGGCGAAACGATCTTGCTCCTCGCGCGCGATGCCGTCGATCTCGGCGACGCGCTCGGCGGTCTCGCCGAGCGAGATCGTCCAACGCTCCGGCATCTTCGGATTCACCATGCGCCAGCCCAGCGTCGTGTCGTAGAGCCGCGCGTCGCGGGCGAATGGCTGCGCACTCTTCGGCAACACGTAGGGCGCTCGCGTCATCGATTCGACGCCGCCGGCGACGATGGCATCGCACTCGCCCCACGCGATGGCATGCGCCGCATTATTGATCGCCTGCAAACTCGAACCGCAGAGCCGATTGAACGTCGTTCCGGGAACCTCGACGGGGAGCCCCGCCAATAACGCTGCCATCCGGGCGACGTTGCGATTATCTTCGCCGCTCTGATTCGCGGCGCCGAAGTAGATGTCGCCGAGCTCCGAGGGATCGAAGCCCGTGCGTTCCAGCACCGCGCGCACGGCCGTCGCGGCAAGATCGTCGGGCCGTACGCCGGCGAGAGCACCGCCGAGCCGACCGATCGGCGTGCGCACGGCGTCGATCGCCCAGACCTCGCGCGCGTTCATTCCGTCGGTACCTCGCTTCCGTCCTCGGCGAGCGGCCCGCCCTCACCCGGCTCGGCGCGTTCGTCGAGATCGAGCAACCAAAGCGCGCGGTGCGGGCCGAAATCGGGGCCTTCCTGCGCCGCGAGCGCACGGAGGATCCGCGCGATGCGCGCGCCGCCGATCTCGCGTCCCCACGCAATCGGGCCGAGCGGATAGTTCGTGCCCAAGCGCATCGCGAGATCGACATCCTCGGCGCTCGCGACGCCTTCGTGGACCGCGATCACCGCTTCGTTTACGATCGATCCGACGATCCGCCCGAGCACGAGTCCCGGCGCCGGTGCCACCAGCACGACGCGTTTGTGAAGGCGCTCGAAGAATTCTTGCGCGAGCGCCAGCATTTCGTCGTCGAGCGCATCGTGATCGACGATCTCCACGACGCGCTGGGAGGGGAGCAACCCAAGAACGCCATAGCCGACGAAACGTTCGGGGTGTCGAGCGCGCTTGAGCAGCGCGCTGATGTCGGTGCAGTAGGCATCGAAAAAAATCGCGCACGCCGTATCGAGCAGCCCCTCGATCTCCAGCAACGCCTCGATGCGATCGGTCGTTCCGTCACCTGCGTCGAAGGCGATCGTGACCGACGGATCGATATCGGCGAGGAATTCGTCGTTCTCGATGCGATCGATCGCGCCGATCGCCGATTCGGCCTCCGTGGAAATATCGTCGGCGAGCGCACCGAACCCCAGAACGCAGATGCGTTCGTCGAACGGCTCGTCCCCGAATTCCGGGGGCGGTTCGATCGTTCGCGGCGGGCGCTCGCCTCCCTCATAATCGTAAAACCCCTTGCCGCTCTTGCGACCGAGCGTACCGGCCTCGACGAGTGCGATCTGCGTTTCGAGCGGCTCGAAGCGCGGCGCACCCGTCCGTTCGAAGAGCGACCGGCTCGTCGCCAAGTTCACATCGAGACCGATGAAATCCATAAGCGCGAACGGCCCCATCGGAAAACCGATCCCCAGGGCGAGTTCGTCGATCTCCGCGATCGACGCGACGGCATCGCGCTCCGCGCGTAACGCCTGCAAATAGAATGGACGGGCGATCCGATTGACGATAAAGCCCGGCGTATCGGTCGTTTCTACCGCAGTCTTTCCTAACCGCTCGGCGAGCGCTCGCACGCTCGCAACGGCATCGTCGTCGCTGTTTTCGGTAACGACGATCTCCACCAGCGGCATTTGCAGCGGCGGGTTAAAGAAATGAAATCCGACGAATCGCTCCGGCCGCCGAAGTACCTTTCCCAACTCGGCGAGTTCGAGCGAGGAAGTGTTGGTCGCAAGCACCGCGGTGGGTGCGAGCGCCGCTTCGATGGCACTGAGGGCGTCGCGTTTGAGCGCCGCTCGCTCCGGAACCGCTTCGAGTGCAACCGCGGCGAGGCTCTGCACCGGGATCGCTTCGAGCAATTGAATCGTCGTTCCGACGATGCGTTGCGCGGCTCGGGCACGAGCCGCCGGATCGATCTCAACGAGTTCGACCCGCTCACCATGTTCGGCGGCGAGCAGGGCGATGCCCAACCCCATCGTACCGGCGCCGACGACGAGAAACGTACTCTCCATATCCGCTTCCTTCGCGCAAGGGCTTCGTAAAGCCCCGTCGCACCTAGTGAAGATGGAGCGACCGCATTGGAAACGGCTCAGGAGCACCTATCTCATCGACTCGACGTACCTCAAAATTCGTCGCGACGAGATCGAGCTTCCCGACGGCACCGTACTACCGGATTACTATATTCGTGAAGCGCGCGGCTTTGCGATCGCAATCGTGCGCACGGCGGCGGGGAGATTTCTCGCCATCGAGCAGTACCGCTATGCCTCCGACGATGTCGGCCTCGAATTCGTCGCCGGGTCGCTCGAAGACGCCGAAGAACCGTTGCACTGCGCGCGCCGCGAATTACGCGAAGAGACCGGTTACGAGGCTCCCGACTGGCGATTGCTCGGAGCGTTTCGTCCCGACCCCGTGCGGTCGACTTCGACCGCGTATCTCTTTTTTGCCGACGGCGCCTTCCGTGCCGGCGAGCCCGCACTCGAACCAACCGAGCAGATCGAAGCTGCGGAATTGACGCTCGAAGAATTGCGCGCCGCAGTGCGCGAACGGCGCATGCATGCGGGGCCCTCGCTCGCGGCATTCGCGATCGGTATGGCGCACGGCATCTTTTAGCGAGCGAGACGGAGCGCCCGCGCGGCGCGTGCGAGCGACGCGATGCTTCCGAACGGATAGCAATGCGTCTCCGTGGCGGCGATCACGTCCGTCGAGCCGACGCGCGCACCGTAGGCGGCGATCGCCGCGCGACATTCGCGGGCGAGCACGTCCAGCCCGCGCGAATAGGGGTTCGCAGCCGGGAGAACGATCGCTTCGGGAGCGGCGAGAAACGCCGGGACGCTTCGCTCCCCTCCGAGTGCGATACTCGGATGCAAGTGCCCGATCACGTGGCGGACTCCCAAGAGCCGCGGGCGATCGCCGTGATGGAGCAGCATTCCGCCCCGCTCGATCTCCTCGACGCAGTCCCCAAGGAGCGCCGCCCCGCGCGTACGCCCTTCGTGATTTCCGGCAACGATCGTCAGCGTGCAGCATTCGCGAAGGGCGCGCATCATTGCGATCACCCGATCGCCCGCACCTTCGCTGATCCGCATACCATGCACCACATCTCCAAGCAAGATCAATTCGCGTGCGCCGCGTGCAACGCACGCGCGTTCCAGCGTGGCCTGACTCTCTTCAACGCTCCATAATGGTAACGCTCCGCCGATGGCATCTTCGTATGCCAGATGGAGATCGGCGACGACGAGCGATGCGCTCGCTTCCAGCCAGAGCAGCCCGCCGGGTAGCGCGTGCGCGCCGCCGCCGAGCGCAACCGAGAGCGCGCGCGGTGCGGCATTCATGGCGCGATCGCCCCTGCAAGATAGGCGAGGACACGATCGTGCAATGCCTCGACCAGCTCGCTGCGATCGGCGACGGCGACGCGGTCGCCAAAGGAGGAAGTGAGGATGCCGAAGCTCATCGGCGACGCCACCGGCGGATGAATGACGCGCGGCGGAGCGGCGAACGACGCGCAGTACTCGCGCGCGCGCTCGGCGTCGAGTACGTCGTCGCAGACGCTGCGAAACGTTTCGCGGACGAGCGGGAAGCGCTCGTCCGCGTGCACGAGGCGATCGAGAATTCGCCCGCTGTTCCAGCGCAACGATGAGGCGCGCAACGCACGGCCGTTCGCGCGCCGCAGCACGAGCAGCCCGGTGTTCGCAACGTAGCGAAAATGCGTGCGCAGAAGCGCCGAGCCGAGGAGGCCCTCGCGGAGATCGCCTTCGAAATTCCGTTCTTCGAGAAGGCACTCCCATTGGGCGTCGAGCAACCGCGCGCGCGGCGGCAGTTGCACCATAAAACCGAGATCGTCGGTAAGAATACTCACCGCTCCGGTCACCAAACGCGTGACGCGCGTCGCCGCCACCCGCGCGAGCGCTTCGTTCGCGCGCCGACCGATACCGGTGAGCACGACCGCGCTCTGGAGGCCGTCGAGAATATAGATCTCCACGACGGGGCGGCGTGGATGCGGCAGCGCGCTCACCGCTCGTTGCTGTTCGAGATAGGCGACCGTCGTTTCGGCGAGATGAGGGGCGAGCGCATACCGTCGTCCCAACCACGCCGCAGCCTCGGCACGTTCGCCGGCCTCCAACCGGCGCTCGACACCTTCGCGCAAACGGTCGATCTCCTCGACGAGCGGCGCGGCGATGCCGCGGATATGCGAGTTCCATTGCGGCACGGTGGGACGCCCGCGGTGGCTCTTGGTCGTTATTCCGGTGCGATCGATCGATTCCACCCGAACGGTGCGCCCCTCGAGAACGAAGACGTCGCCCACGCGCAACCGGTCGACGAAATCTTCCTCGAGGCGCCCGAACGAACGCTCGCCGACGATGCGAACGGGAACGCTGCGTTCGTCGGGAATCGTCCCGACGTTTTCAAAGAAAGCGGCGCTCGCATCGCGCCCCAAGCCCCACACCGCTGCACCGTCGAAGCCGAGACGCCGAACGTGTGCGGGATCGTCGGCAACGCCGCCCCCGCCGAGATAAGCGGCGCACGCGAGTAGATCGTCGCGTAGCAAGGTACGGAACGGCGCCGCTCGACGCGCGATCTCCAGAACGCGATCGATCTCGATGCTTCGCTCCGGAACGACGAGCGAGAGCATCCACTGCGCGAGGACGTCGAGCGGCGCGCGCGGCAGAACGACGCGTTCGATCGCGCCATCGGCGATGCACCGGCGCGTCGCCGCGGCCTCGATAATGTCGTCGCGATCCTGTGCGAACACGATGCCGCGCGCGTGGGAACCCGGGCTGTGCCCGGCGCGTCCGACGCGTTGCAGCGTGGCGACGACGCCGCGCGCGCCGCCGACGAGCAGCACTTGCTCGATCGCACCAATATCGACGCCGAGTTCGAGGGATGCGGAGCAGACCACCGCGCGTAATTCCCCCGCGCGTAAGCGGGCCTCCGTTCGGTGCCGCACGCTGCGCTCCAGCGCGCTATGGTGAACGCCGATCCGCGCATCCGAAGGGCGCGGCGAGGCATCGCCGTCGATCGCTTCGACGCCGCTCCCTTCGCCCTCGCTCCCGCCGCCGTCGAGCGCGCGCAATTCGTAGGCGATGCGCTCGGTCTGGCTCCGTACGTTCGTAAAGACGAGCGTCGTGCGGGCGCGCTCGATTGCGGAATGCGCCGCGCGAGCGATCGCCGCTAAGGGAGCCATCGCCCCGGTAAAAGGCGCTCGAATTTCGAGCGAGATCTCGCGCAGCGCTCGGGTGTCGACGATCGTGCACGCGCGCTCCGCGCCGACGAGATACTCGGCGACAGTCTCGAGCGGTGCGACGGTCGCCGAGAGCCCGATCCGTTGCATCGGCGCGCGAACGAGCTCTTCCAGAGACTCGAGCAGCAGGCTCAGGTGCGCTCCACGCTTGTTCGCGGCGAGCGCGTGCACCTCGTCGACGACGACGTACCGCACGTCGCGCAGCGTCGCCCGGTAACCCTCCATCGCGAGCATAATCGCCAACGACTCCGGGGTCGTCATCAAAATATGCGGCGGGCGCGAAAGCATGAGCCGGCGTTCGGCGGTCGGCGTATCGCCGGTGCGCACGCCGGTCCGCACGAAGCGGCTGCGGATCCTCCCTCGACGCACGCGGTCGCGCTCGGAATCGGGGCGCTCGAGCAGCCCCATTTCGCGGAGCGGGCGGCGCACGTTATGCTCGACGTCGTAGCCTAACGCACGCAGTGGTGAGATGTAGAGCGCCGTCGTGCGCGCGAACAGTTCGTCGCGATCGCGGCGTTCGGCAAGGTCGGAGAATATCGGCAAAAAAGCCGTCAACGTTTTTCCCGTGCCGGTCGGCGAACAGATCAAAACGTGACGGCCTTCGAGTATCGCCGGGATGCCTTCGCGCTGCGGTGCGGTCGCTTCACGCAGCGTACGCTCGCACCAAGCGGCGACCGCTCCGTGCAAGGATGCGAAGGGTTCTATGGTTGTGTCGGCGCCATCGAATCGTCGACGAGCTTATACGAAACTTCGGTCCGATCCGTAACGTTTTTCCCGAAACTTCCCTGTCGGCGCGTGACGACGCTCTCGACAATTGAGGTGGGAACGGTGCGCGCCGCATCGTAGGTAAAGTGTCCGACGGTATTTGACGTATAGGCGTCGAGGCCGCTCTGCGAATACGTGCGCGTCATATCGATGAGAAACTTCGACCCGTTGTGCCCGTCGATCGTGTACCCGGCGTCCATCGCATTATGCGCACCGGTAACCTTGAAACCCCAATGCCCTTTGGCATCGATCTGCACCGGATTGACGAAGTTTTGCCCGAGGTAGGCGAGCAACTCCATCTCTTCGAGATTGACTTTTTTCGTCCGGTCGCAGAGGACGGTGGTGTTGCTGTACACGATACAGGTTGCCGGAAGCGCCGTGCGCGTGTTCCTCGCCTTCTCGGCGACGCTCACGACCAAGCCGCCGTCGGGCTGCACGGCATTCACCGTGACATCGATGGTGCCGCGGTCGGCGACGCGCGCGACAAAATCGCCGATCCCAGAGCCGCCGCTCCCCGTCGAGGGAGCGCCCTTGGCATCGCCGGAATCGCCGATACCCGAGGAATGCATCGTCATATCGTTCGTATCGCCGTACGTAAAGCGAAAAACGAGCCGCCGAAGCGGCTTGTTTGCGGGGGTCGCACCGAGAAGTGCGAGGCCGAGCAGTGCGGCGCACGCCGCACCGATCACCCTACGCAAGGGCATTCACGGATTGGCCAAGACCGATCGACGCGAAAAGAAGCGCGGCTTCGCTCTGGTCGAGGTTCTGCGTCGCTTTGAGCAGCGCGACGTTGATGGCCGCGCCGACCGAGCCGGACGCAGCACTTGAGAGAGCAGCGATATCCATAAAACCTCCCGAAACTTTACCTACCTAGTATCGGTAAATCGACGTGAACCTGCAAGCCCCCTCCGGGGAATTCGGTTCCTCAGCCAAGGAGACTCCTTTATGAACCCGACCCTCGCACTCTACCTTCGCCTCACCATCGGCATCGCGGCCCTCTTCATCGCCGTGATCGTCGCGTTCGCTCTTTTAAAGGTGGCGATCGTTGCGGCGATCCTGGCCGGCGTCGTGCTCGCCGCCCTTATGATTTGGCGTACCCTGAGTCGCTCGGGTCGCCTGCCGACCCTGCGCTAAACGACCGACCCCTCGCTCGCTTGTCGGGCGAGCAGCGCGCGGAGTGCCCGTTCGAGCCCGGCGGGATCCTCAAGCATCGGCAGGTGGCCGACCCCTTCGAGCACGACGAGGTCGGCCTTTGGAAAACTCGCCGCGGAGGCTCGCGCTTCATCGAGCGAGATCCCGCGATCCTCGGCTCCGGCGACGATCGTCACCGGCATCGAGAGTTCGGCGGCGATATCGTGCGCGTCGTCGCGCATCGCCATGCCGCGCAGCATCGCGGCGAGCCCGGCCGGCGTGTTCTTGCGAGCGATCTCGCGCACCGTTTCCTCGAGTGCGGCGACGTTCGCAGCGGCCATCAGACGGGGGAGCATCGTCTCGAGCGCGGGATCGACGCTGTTCTCCGCTTCGATGCGCGCCGCGAGTTCGCGACGCGATCGCGCGATCTCCGGGGTGTCTGCTCCGAGTCGGCTCGTCACCAACGCCAGGCGCGCGACGCGCGCATCGTACATCCGCGCGAATGCAAGCGCGACGTAACCGCCGAGCGAGTGTCCGACGAACGTGGCGCGTTCGATCCCGAGCGCATCGAGCATCGCCGCGATATCGCCGGCGAGTTGTTCTATAAGGTACGGCCCCGTGGAGAGCCCCGATTCCCCCATTCCACGAAGATCGGGAGCGATGACGCGATACTCGCGCGCGAGCGTGCTCGCCGTCGCTTCCCAGATTCGATGCGTCAGCGGGAAGCCGTGGAGCAGTACGACGGCTTCGCCATCCCCTCGAATATCGGCGAAGAGTTCGATATCGTCGACGGCGACATGCATGGTCGAGAGAGCCTTTCGGAGCGGGCGAGTGGGCCGCGCAACGAGACGCAGCGGCGAGGGCTCTTCGCTCGGCGATGCGACAAAACTTGCAATAAAATCCTGCATCGAGTATAAGGAGGGCAATAACCCCGGTCGCACGACCGGAGAAAGGACATCGTACAAGAACGATGGCTGTAAAGAAAACCAAGGCCGCACCGAAACGTGCCGCCAAGAAAGCCGCTCCCAAAAAAGCGGCCCGTAAAGCGCCCGCCCGTAAGAAGGCGACGCGCAAGAAGACCGCCCGCAAGGCGACCGCGCGCAAGAAGACCACCCGCCGCAAGGCAGCGAAGCGTCCGGCTCGCAAGACGGCGAAGCGCAAAACGGCGAAGCGCAGCACCGCAAAGCGCAAGACCGCGAAGCGCAAGACCGCGAAGCGCAAGACCGCAAAACGCGCGACCCGTAAGGTAGCTCGCAAAGTGAGCAAGCCGCGCGCACGCAAAGCGACAGCACGTCGGAAAAAGGCAGCCGCCTAATCCGGCGTTTTTTGTTTGCTGAGAAAACGAGCCGCCCCCCGCGGCTCGTTTTTTTATCCCCGTTGCGGCGAGGGCGGCCGACGCGAGCGCGGCGAAGAACGCTCGCGTGCCGCTCATCGTAACGCGCGATCTCCGCAAAGTTTTCCGAAGCGCGAAGCGCTCTCCGGGGGCGCTCGGCGCCCTGCGCGGCCTCTTCTCGCCCGTCTACGAAGATCGCGTCGCCGTCGCCGGGCTTTCGATGGAGATCGAGCGCGGCGAGTTTATCGGCTACATCGGCCCCAACGGCGCCGGGAAATCGACCACCATTAAAATGCTGACCGGGATCCTGGTTCCCAGCGGCGGCGAGATCGAGGTTGCGGGGATCGTTCCCCACCGCAAGCGCCGGGAGAATGCTCGCAATATCGGCGTCGTCTTCGGGCAGCGGACGCAGCTCTACTGGGATCTTCCGCTCGTCGATTCGTTCGAGTTGCTGCGCGCGATCTACGGTATTCCGCAGGATCGCTATCGGCGTTCGCTCGACGCCTTCGTCGAGCTGCTGGAGATGGGCGATTTCTTGCGCACCCCGGTCCGCCAACTCTCGTTGGGGCAACGCATGCGCGGCGATTTTGCCGCCGCGATGCTGCACGAGCCGCCGATCCTCTACCTCGACGAGCCAACCATCGGGCTCGACGTCGTCGCGAAAGAGGCGATTCGGACGTTCGTCGCTCGCGTCAATCGCGAACAGGGGACGACGATCGTCCTCACCACGCACGATCTCGCCGATGTGGAGCGCCTTTGCCGACGCATCGTCCTCATCGACCACGGGCGCGCGATCTTCGATGGGCCGATCGAGCGTATCAAGAATGAATACGGGCGCGAGCGCACCCTCGTCGTACGCTTTACCGAAACCACCTCGGCGCCGGCGATTCCCGGTGCGCGGCTTGAGAGCCTCGAGGGACTGACCGCGCGTTTTGTTTTCGACCGCGCGACCCAACGCGTCGACCGTCTGGTGCGCGAAGTCAGCGACCGATACAGCGTGGAAGATATCGCCATCGAAGAACCGGAGCTCGAAGGGATCATCCGACACATCTACACGCAAGGGTATGCAGGGGAGGAGCGAAGCGCATGATATTCAGCAGCGGCGGAGCGAAGCCGAAGATACATTCCAGTGCCTACGTGGCACCGAGCGCGGTGCTTTCGGGGGAAGTCGTCGTCGGCCCCGATTGCGCGATTCTTCATGGGGCGGTCCTCACCGCGGAGGGGGCGCCGCTGGAGATCGGCGCGCGCTCGGTGATTATGGAGAACGCCGTCGTGAAAAGCAGCGGCGGGAAAGCCATACAATTTCCGACGCGGATCGGCAAAGATTGCATCGTCGGCCCCGGGGCGTACGTCGTCGGCGCGCGGATCGACGACGGCTGCTTTATCGCATCGGGGGCCCGCGTTTTTAACGGCGCCCATATGGAGAGCGGGAGCGGGGTGGCACTCGGCGCAATCCTGCACGTCAACGCGCGGCTCGCCCGCGGCGCTAGCGTCCCGATGCAGCACATTGCCGCCGGCAACCCCGCCGCGATCTTCCCCCCAGAGAAGGCCGCCGAGGTCGCACAACGGCTCGACTTCTTCGAGAACGTCTTTAATATCGAAGCAGGCTCCGACGCGCGCGCGAAAGCCGCCGCCGCGTATTCAAAATTCCTACGCGCATTTCATGCGAGCGACTCGCGCACCGACACGGAGCGCGGCACGAAACCGATCGCACGAAGAGCCGGCGAAGAGCCTCCCCAGCAACAGGTCGCCGACGTCGGCGGCGTCGTCGATGCGATGATGCTCGAGCTTCAGGAAATGGAGCACCGTCGCAAGGAAGCAACGAAAAAACGCCCGCCTTCGTGACGATGTTCGCCCCCTATATCGAGTATGCGCGCAAGGCGTTCGCTCGTGAGGCGACCTATCGCATCGAACTGATCGCCGAGATCGGCTCGCTGGTGCTGCGCGTCTATCTGTTGCGCTCGCTCTGGACCGCACTCTACGCTCATAATGCGGCGCCAACGGGGCTCCCGCTACATTCGATGATCACCTACACCACCGTAGCGCTCTTGATGTCGCTCGTCCTCGAAGTCGATGGGACGCGCATCATTCGCGAGAAGCTTCGCGAAGGCGGCATTGCGGTCGACTTGATGAAACCCATCGTGGTCCCGTTTGCCTACTTTAGCGACGGGATCGGCCAAACGCTGGTCCACGCTCTGGCAATTCTCCCGTCGCTGTTGTTCGCGCTTTTATTGGTGCGGATCGACGTGCCGTCGTTGCCGGTTCTTGCGATCTTCTTCTGTTCTTTCGCGCTTGGGTACGGCGTGAATTTCTTCGTGAATTTTTTGATGAACGGGGTCGCCTTCTGGACGCTCGAGACCTTCGGCCTCCAACTCATCGTTCGCTGGATCTCCGACTTGCTCAGCGGGCAAATCCTCCCGCTCTCGTTCTTCCCCGGCTGGTTCGGCCGCGCGGTCTTCGCATTGCCGTTCGCCGCGATCTACTCGACGCCGCTGCTCCTTTATGTCGGCATCATTCAGCCGGCACAATGGGCCGCCGCACTCGCGGTGCAAGCCGCCTGGCTCGCGGTAACGGCGGGCGCATCCTATCTGCTCTGGCGTGCCGCTTCGCAGCGCGTCGTCGTTCAGGGAGGGTAGCGATCGTGCTCGCCGCCTACGTGCAGTACTGGAAAATTAACCTCCTCACGATGTTGGAGTATCGTGCGGATTTTTTCATGTGGTTCGCCTTCACCATCGTCTATCACGGCACCGCACTCGCCGCACTCGCGGTGACGATGCTGCGTTTCCCGTCGATGAATGGCTGGAGCCTGCGCGAGATGTTTTTCCTCTACGCGCTGTGGATGACGGCGCACGAACTGCATAACGCACTGTTTTTCAATGTGACGTACGTTCCCGAATACATTCGCGAGGGGCGCTTCGACCGCTTCTTCGTGCGTCCGTTCGACACGCTCTTTCAGGTGTTGACCGTCCCGTCGCGCACCTTTCCCGATGGGTTCATCCTCGGGCTCGTCACGCTTGCGATCGCGACGCACGTCGCAGGCATCCACGTAACGCCGCTCACGGTTCTTACGATCGCCGCCGTGCTCTGCGGCGGTGCCGGCATCGACCTCGGCATCTCGCTCTTCGTCGCGGCGCTCTCATTTTGGCTCATCCGAGTCGATACGCTGCGCTGGATCGTGATGTCGCTGGAACAGGATTTCACGCGCTATCCGATCAGCATCTACACGCGCGGAGTACGCATCGTTCTCGCGTACGTGCTGCCTTTTGCCTTCATGAATTATTTCCCGGCGAGTTATTTTCTCGGGAAGCACGATGCGGCGTTCGGGCTCTCCCCGGAGGTCGGGCTCCTGACGCCGCTGATCGGTCTTCTCTGGACCGCGTTCTCGTATGCGTTTTGGAACATCGGCCTCCGGCATTACCAAGGGACCGGTTCTTAGGGCGTACGCGGCTCCATCGTCACGCTCGTCATCGTATCGCCGCGGCGAATCGCATCGAGCGTCTCGAAACCGTCGATCAGCTGGCCGAAGACGGTGTACTGCCCGTCGAGAAAACGCGCATCGTCGAGACAGATATAAAACTGCGAGCCCGCCGAATCGGGATGCGAGGAGCGCGCCATCGCCAGCGTACCGCGCAGATGCGGGAGCGCACTGAATTCGGCTTTCAGGCGATAGCCCGGGCCGCCGGTGCCGTCGCCATCGGGGCATCCGCCCTGAATGACGAAACCGGGTTCCACGCGATGAAACGTGAGGCCGTCGTAAAAGCCCGCTTGAACGAGCTTCACGAAAGCGGCGGCGTGGTTCGGTGCGGCGTCGGCGTTGAGCGATAATCGCATCTCGCCCTTCGGCGTGCTAATACGAACGACGTGCGTACGTGCGGTTTCGAGAAGCGCGTCGCGCTCCTCGGCCTGTGGTGGCGTGGCCATCGAAATTCCCCCCTGGACGGCTCGTGATACGGCGGGCGTTTCGATGACCCGATACCCAAAGGCCTCCGCCGCTTGCAACACCGCGAGCTTTTCGGCCCGCGAGAGCCGCTTGAAGCGCGCCTCGGTCGAACGAGCGCCGCTCGCAGATTCCACACGCCACCAAGCATGCAAGCGAACCGGGAGCGCCCGGCGTGTCGCCTTCGCCCCGCGGCCGCGGAGGTGGGCGCGAACGCGGCGCGCGAGGTCGTTGCTCCAGCCTGTATAGAGTGCACCATCGGCACATTCCAGCACGTAAACGACCGGATCCCCGTGCTGCGGGATTTGTCGCAGCGAGGTGCAAGTCTGCGATATGCTCGCACGATCGATCGCTTTCGCCGCCGCCGTTGCCGTCACCGCAACCGCCGCCGCGCCCTCCGCTTCGCCCGCCCCCGATCCTCGCATTCTCGCCATGGTGCGCGCCGTCTCGGCATCGCACCTGCGCGCGATCGACGAGCGACTGGTGGGCTTCCGCACGCGCAACGATTTCTCGGAGATCCATTCGACGAAGACACAAGGCGTCTTCGCCGCGCGCGATTGGCTCGTCGCTCGATTCAAAAAGATCGCCGCGACGACCGGCGGACGCATGACGGTTCGCCTCGATACCTACGTCCAACCGAAACTCAAGTACACGCCGCGCGCGGTCACCGAATCGAGCGTGATCGCGACGTTGCGCGGCACCGAACCGGGGCGTATCTACGTCATGTCGAGCCATTACGACGATTGTAATGGGAATTGCACCGACGGCCTTGGAATCGCGCCGGGAGCGGACGACAACGCATCTGGCACCTCGGCAGTACTCGAAGCGGCGCGCGTGATGGCTGCCACGCATTTCCGCGGCACGATTATCTTCGCGTGTTTCGATGGCGAGGAACTCGGGCTCTGGGGTTCCAACCACTTCGCGCACGAGATGGCCGCCCGGCACGCTCCCATCCTCGCGGATCTCAACAACGATATCGTCGGCAATTCCAAGACGCACGACGGCCGCAGCGTCTTTCATACGCTACGCATTTTTAGCGAAGCGCTTCCCGCCGGGGCGAAACCACGGTTAGTCAATCTTCTCGGTACAGAAAACGACTCGCCCTCGCGGGAACTCGCGCGCTTTATCGTCTCGACCGATAAGCTCTACCTTCCGACGCTCCACATCCAAGAGATCTTTCGCGCCGATCGTTTCCTCCGCGGAGGCGACCAAGAATCATTCCAGGCCATGGGCTATCCGGCGATTCGGTTTACTGAGGCGAGCGAAGTCTTCGAACACCAACATCAAAACGTCCGCGTCGAGCATGGCGTGCAATACGGCGACCTTCCGCAGTACATCGACCCGCGCTACCTCGCACAATCGACGCGCGCCAACGTCGCGGCTTTGGCAACGCTCGCCCTCGGGCCGGCAGCACCGACGCACGTGCATATCGTCCTCGCGCACCTCGGCTACACCACGACGCTCCGCTGGCGTCGCGCGGCCGACGCGACGGCGTACGAGGTGCTATGGCGCAAAACCGACGCCGCGACCTGGCAACACGTGCGCCCGGTCGGCGACGTGACGACGGTGACACTGCCGATTAGCTACGACGACTATGTCTTCGCCGTGCGGAGTGTCGACGCGAATGGATTGCGCAGCGTCGGCGTCTTCCCTAGCCCGGTACGCAAATAGCGCGCGCCTCGATATGGCGGCTTCGGCCGCCTACTCGGCGTGACAAGATCGCGCCTCGATATGGCGGCTTCGGCCGCCTACTCGGCATGACAATGTCGCGCGTTAGGTCGTGAAAATCTCGTCGAGCGACTCGCCGATCGCGACGAGCGTCGCCTCAACGTCGCCGCGAGCATGCGCGACCGATAGAAACATGACCTCGTTCTGCGACGGCGGTAAGAGAATGCCGCGCGCCAGCATCGCTTCGTAGTACCGATGGTAGAGTTGCTTATCGGCGCGCAGCGCGTCGTCGAAATTGCGGTTCGGTTCGCCCTCGCGAAACTTGAAATCGACGATCGAGGCGTGCTGCACGACGGCATAGCGTAGCCCACGCTCGGCAAAGAGCGCACGAATCCCCTCGGCGAGGTGCGTGGCGAGTTGCTCCATTTGCGAGTAGTACTGCGGATGCGATTCGAGCAGATCGAGGACGCGGTGCGCCATGCCCACGGCAAAGGGGTTGCCGGCGTGAGTGCCACCGGTAAAGACGCGGCCGTCGGGCGCGAGTTCGGCCATAATCTCGGCGCGGCCGCCGAAGGCGGCGATCGGCGCGCCACCGCCGAGTATTTTGCCGATGGTGACGAGATCGGGGCGCACGCCGACGAGCGCGCTCGCGCCGTGCAGGCCGAGCCGCAACCAGGTGATCACTTCGTCGAACATCAACAGCGCGCCGAAACGGTCGGCGCGCTCGCGCAGCCCGGCGAGGAAGCCCGGAATCGGCGTTACGTAGCCCATGTTGCCGACGATCGGCTCGACGAGGATCGCCGCAATATCGCTCTCCCGTCCGCGTATCTTTCCGTCGAGATCTTCGAGATCGTTGTAGCGAGCGACGATGACATCTTGGGTGACGCCGAGGGGGATTCCGCTGCGACCGGCGTCGTCGGTGTGCGCCGATGCCCCGGCATCGAAGAGCGCGAGGTCGGAGTGGCCGTGATAATTTCCAGCAAACTTTACGATCGTGCTGCGGCGCGTCGAAGCACGAGCGACGCGAATCGCTCCCATCACCGCCTCGGTCCCGGTCGTTGCGAAACGCATACGTTCCATCGCCGGCAGGTACCCGCGAATCCGCTCGGCGAGACGAATTTCCTCGGGATGCGTCGTTCCCCACATCCAGCCGTTTGCGGCGAGCGAATCGAGATCGGTGACGAGCGCGGGGTGCGTATGGCCGAAGAGCAACGGGCCGTATCCCATGATGTAATCGATATAGCGCCGCCCGCGTTCGTCGTAGGCATAGGCGCCTTGGGCGCTCGCCTGGACGAACATCGGCGCCCCGATGGAGTGGCCGCTCCGCACCGGCGAATCGCATCCACCGGCAAGAATCGCGCGCGCTCGCTCGCTTGTATCTCTCATCTGCACGAGGGGCGCGGATTCCGGCCCGGCCTGGCCGCGCCCTGCGGGCCTGCCTTTGGTCGCAGAGGAATGCGGCGCTTCGCGCTTTACTAGAGAGTATATGCCGCATAGTACGATCGAAATCACGCCGCAGAGCAACATTCGCGAATTGGTCTCCTCCCTTCCGATTGCCGCCGACGTCCTCACGCAATTCGGACTGGGATGCTCGGGCTGTGGAGTCAGCAAGTACGAAACCATCGCGCAGGGCGCGGCAGCCCACGGCTTGCGCGTCGAACCGATCGTTGCCGCACTGACGCAAGCGCGGCTTTCGGGGTTCGTGCCGCTCATCGCCAACGAAGATCGCCTCGCGCATCGTCGCGCGCCGGGGAGTTTTAGCGGGCGGGCCAAGATCGCGCACGTCGTCCCCGTCATGTCGGGGAAAGGCGGCGTCGGCAAATCGCTCGTCACCGCACTGCTCGCACTCGGCCTTCGCCGTCGCAACCTTCGCGTCGGCATTCTCGATGGCGATATTACCGGTCCCTCGATCCCGAAACTCTTCGGCCTGCGCGAACCGCTCGCGATCGAAGCCGATCCCAACGCACCGAAAACGCCGCAGGGAAATCCGCAACCGTTAATGGTTCCCGCGGTGACGCGCAGCGCGATCGAAATCGTCAGTTCGAATCTCCTGACCGATAAGGAAGATACCGCGATGATCTGGCGCGGGCCGATCGTCAGCGGCGTCATCCGGCAATTTTACGAGCAGGTTCTCTGGAGCGATCTCGACGTGTTGCTCATCGACCTTCCTCCTGGCACCTCCGACGCGCCGTTGACGGTGCTGCAGTCGCTGCCGATCGACGGCGTCGTCCTCGTCACGATGCCGCAGGCGCTCGCGACGATGATCGTTCGCAAAGCGGCGAACCTGATCCATCAACTCAAGAAACCTATTCTCGGCGTCGTCGAAAACATGTCGTACTTCACCGCCCCCGATACCGGGGTTCGGTACGACGTTTTCGGGCCGTCCTACGCGCAGCGCGTCGCAGAACTCGCCGGAGCGCCGGTTCTCGCAACGCTGCCGATCGATCCGAAGAAGGCGATGCTCGCCGACGAAGGACGAGTGGAAGAGATCGACGATCCGGTCTGCGACGAACTCGCCGCGCGCCTGCTCGACGCGTTCGCCGCGCACCCCAAGCCGAAGGAAACGATCTCGATCATCTAACGTCATGAAGAACCGACGCACCTACGCGCTGCTCGTCGGAGCCGCCGGCCTTTCGTACGTTGCCTGGCGCGCGTGGCAGAGCCGCGCGGAGTTGCTCGCACCATCACCGCAGGGAGCGCGCGATGTCGAGCGCTACGCGCGAGAGCGGCGCCGGCTCGCCGTGTTCGGCACGCTGCGATCGCTCGCACAGTCATGGGCGCTCCCCGAGAGCCCGGTCGCCGACGCTCTCGACACGCTCGCGGCGCGCGCACCGGCGTGGCTCGCACCGGCGGCGTTCGCCGCTCCGATTACCGCAGCGAGCGCGCTGCTCGAACTTCCCGTCGATTTCATGGAAGGCTACATCACCGAACGTCGGTACGGGCTCACCGAACAGTCGCCGCGAAGCTGGCTCGGCGATCAACTCAAAGGCGTCGCCCTTGCGACCGCGCTCTCGGCAATTCTCGCGACGATCGGCGGCGCGGTGATTCGGCGAGTGCCGCGAGGTTGGCCGCTCGTCGGTGCCGCGATCTCGCTCCCACTTCTCGCGCTCGGCAATATCGTCGTTCCGCTCTACGTGATGCCGCTCTTCAATCGCTTCGAGCCGTTGGAGGGAGAGATCGAACGACGCTTGCGCGCCCTCGCCGATCGTTTCGGATGCGGGAACGCCGAGATCCTCACGATGAACATGAGCGCTCAAACGACGAAGGCGAACGCATTCGTCATCGGGATCGGCAGCACGCATCGCATCGTCATCGGCGACACGCTCCTCGAAAACTTCTCCCCCGACGAGATCGAATTCGTCGTCGCGCACGAACTCGGACACTACGTCGCACACGACACCTATCGCCTGATGGCGGCGGCGGAGGTGCTGGTGACCGCATCGCTCCTTTTCGCTGCGACGCTTCCGGAGAATCGCGATGCGGCGACGCGGGAGCGCCCGCGGTTTCTCGCACAAATTTCCGCTCGCGTTGCGATCGCTTCGACGTTCCTGCGCCCCCTCGTGCTCAAGCTCACGCGCGATCGCGAACGCGCCGCCGATCGATTTGCCGTCGCCGCGACCGGCGCACCCGCGTGGGGAGTCGCCGCCTTCGAACGGCTCGCGGAACAAAACCTCGCCGAGACGGAATCGCCGCGATGGTTCGAAGTGCTCTTCGCCTCGCACCCGAGTCTGCGCGAACGCATCGCCGCCCTACGCGCCGCGGGCGAAGCCCTCGACGGCGATTAACGCATCGCGTCGACGACGCGCGAGTTCCGCGTTCCGAGCCAACTTGCGAGGTCGGTTTTCGCCGTGACGTACGCGCCGCCCGCAAGCTCGCGCCGAAACTCGCCAAACGTCCCGAAAGCTTCGGCGAACGCGTCGTGCTTGTGAATCGATTCGTCGTTCACCTGGCTTGCGAAAAGAAAAGCATCGTCGCCGAAATCCGCATAGCAGTCGAGCGCTCGCGCGAGGATCCCGCGCACGACGTCCTCGACGAACTTCGGATTATGATGCGCCTTGTTCACGATAAAAAATTCGTCGGGTCGCTTTAGCAGATCGTAGGTCTCCGAAGACATCGACGATTCGACGATCTCGACGAGATCCTCGGCGCGAATCGCTTCGCCGCGCCGATCGGTCGTGCCGATCAGGACGCTGCCGCGACCGCGTTGGTTGTGCGTCGCGCCCGGCAATGCATCGAGCGCGCGCTGCGCGTCTTCGGGGGAGAACCCGGCCTCGATGAGTTCGCGCTCCGAATGTTCGCGCACCATTTGCTGCGCGCACGGGCATGCGGTCATGCCCTCCGCTTCGACGCCGACCGCATGTCGCGTTGTCTCGGGATCTGCATGCGCGATGCCGACGAGCGTGTACGTCTCGACGCCGCGTTTCGCACTCACCGGCGTCCATCGCTCCAGCCCGAACTCGGCACGAATTTTTACGTCGGCCCGAATCGCCCGCTGGGTATGGACGACGCGCTGGGCGATCCGTTCGCCCAAACGTTCGATGCGCGCGGGCATATCGCCGTCGGCGAGCACGTCGAGCAGCGTTTCTTCGAGAATTTCGGAGAATCGGGACATATGCACGCCGGCCTTGTCGGGAGCGAGATCGGCGACCATGGAGAATTCCGCGTTATACACGCGCGGCTCTCCGCCCAATTCGAGGTGAATCACGCGTTTGACGCGAGCGACGCCGACGCGGTTCAGCGAGAGGCGCACTTCTGGCTCTTCGTCCTGGCGATTCGAGAGAAAATGCAACGAACGTTCGAGGCGCCGCACGCCGTTCCCATGGTGGAGGGCGGCGAGATCGCGCAGCGACTGTCCGCTCCGCCCGTCGCGCAGATCGGGGGCGATCTCCGCCAACGGCAAAAGATCGAAGATGCGCTCGGAGATATCGGGACGCACCGATCCCTGCGCGACGGTAATATCGATATCGATCGCCCGCGCGACAAGCGGTTCGTGGCTCGACCGCCCAACCGCCCGTTCGACCCCGGCGGCGTAGAGCACGAATTCGTCGATATCGAGCGCTCCGCGAATCTCCGCAGCGACGTTCAAAAACGCCGGCCCCTGCGCGCCGTTCGCCGGAGCGCTCTCGTAAAACCCGGAGAGTGCGCGCACCTCGACGCGCGTGCGCAGGCGCTGCAGAGCGCTGAGAATATTCGCTTGGCGATCGCCGAGATTCGACCCGAGGCTGATATGGAACTGGTACACGCTCTCTCGTTTCCGGCCCGGCCCACACGTTCCCCGCAGCACTCGCCAGGACACCGCACTCCGGGGCGAAAACCAGCGGCTATGGCCGACGTATCCACGAATGTAGCTCTCGCGCCGCTTCGCCTCGACCCCGTGCTCACGCCCGCTATCTGGGGCGGCGAGGCGCTCGTTCGGCTCTACGGTAAAAGCGGCGACCCCAACGCACGCATCGGCGAGTCGTGGGAATGTTGGGAAGGGAGCCGCGTCGCCGACGGCCCGCTCTCGGGCAGCACGCTCTCATCGCTGCGCACGACGTTTGGAGCGCGCCTCATGGGCCATCTCGATCCCGATCGCGTGTTCCCCATTCTGACGAAATTTATCGACGCGCGCG
>JAJYMV010000056.1 GCA_021786705.1 bacterium | reverse complement strand
CAAGTGCCCACAAGGGCAACCCGAAGAGTCTAGCACCCTCCCGGGGCATCGGCAAGCGACCTGCGCCTCTCATGGAGGCATTTTCTCGCCCTACTGTGCCAACAGGGTGGCAGAGTAGGCTCCCCCGAAGGAACAACGTCGATGCGCTCGTGGTATATCATGCCATGAACGACCTTGCGACCCGCACCCGTTACCTGAGCGGCCTTGGCGAGATCGCCGCCGAGATCCAGTGGAGCGGGCGACCGAGCATGGGGATTCGCTTCGAGCGCTCCGATTGGCTGAATATTCCCGTGGGGGTCTTCTGGCTCTCCTCCGTCGTTTTCTGGGAGCACGCCGCGATCGGCTCGGATGCCCCGATCCTTTTCCGTCTTGTGGGCGTCCCATTCGTTGCCCTCGGCCTCTTCATCGCCGTGGGGCGTTTTTTCTGGGATGCCTATGTTCGGGAACATACGTGGTATGGGCTGACGGCGGATTCCGCAATCATCGTCCGGGACGGTCTGGGCGGGAAGGTGACCAACATCTATCTACCGAGCGTTCAGAGCATCGCGTTTTCGCCTGAAGCCGACGGAACCGGTACCATCGATTTCACCGACCCAAAAGCCGAGAAATCTTCATTTATGCTTTTCCAATCGTCGGCTTCGGATAAGCCCGCGGCATTCGTTGCGATTGCCAACGCGGCCGACGTCTTCGAACGCTGTAAGGCCGCTCAAAAGGCGCGATAACCTATCGCGACCACTGGAGGCTCCATACATTCTGCAAGATGGGGCGGCCACTCTCGCTGCGCACTTCGTGGTCGAGGCGCGTTTCATAGAGCAACCTGCCCTTCCCGTCAAAGAGTAACGGCGCTCCGTCATGCCAGGTTTTGCCGCCGTCGAGCGACCACGTGTGATGATAACTCTCGTAACCGTCGTTCCAGTATCGAGCGTCGTCGGCCAGGTTTTGCCTCAGATTCCACCACCAATCATTCGCACGCTCGCCGATAAGCGCCATGCGCCCATGCCCCGCAACGACGCCGAAGGCGCATGCGCCGGTCGACAAGCGTCGTCCATTCGTCCCGTACACCGCAATGCGCGATGGGTAAAAATCATTCAATTCCGCGTACGGGCAGGAGCGGTCGTACACGGTCACCGCAAAGCGATGGTTGTCGAGCCACGCGAAATTTGTGTCGTTCGCGTTACCAATGACGTGACGAATGATTACCGGCGATGCACCAAGATGTGCTCGCAGATACAAATGCACCTCATCCTTCGATGGCGCTTGGCAGAGCAGCCGCGTGCCATCGGGCGATAGGAGGGCGCTCCATTTTTCGCACCCGGCAATCGCCGGTGGAACGAAGGAACGCTGCGGGCGTTGCCGCGCAACGATATAGCCGGACGGGAAGGAGCCGACAACACGGCCCGCGCGATATTCTTTACGTATCAATTTACAAGAGCACCCATGGGCAAATTCAACGTAGAGGGTGCCTGGAATACGCGTTAGATCCGGTCGCGCTGCGCAGGCCGCGAGCAGAGCGAGGCCGGCGACAAGGCTTAAGCGCCGCATCGAAGCGGCGGGCGGCGGGCGTGCCAGGGCTGCGCCCGTTCGAGCTGCCCGGCGAGGGCGAAGAGGGTCGCCTCGTCGTTGCGGCGGGCAGCGAACTGCACGCCGACCGGCAGCCCCTCGGCGCTCCAGTGCAGCGGCACCGACATCGCGGGCTGCCCGGTGAGATTGAAGATGGGGGTCGAGGGCAGCCAATCGAACATGCGCCCGGCGATATCGCGCGCGGCTTTGCCGATGAGCGCCGGCGCGCGCAGATGCGTGAGCAGCCCAACCTGCATCACCTCGAAGCGCGTGAGCGCGAGTTCGCCGATGCGGACCGGCGGCGCGGCGAGCGTCGGCGTGAGCACGACGTCGTAGCGCTCGAGGAACGCATCGTAGGCGGCGGTCAATTTTTGCTGGTCGACGACGGCGGTGGTAAGTTCGTCGAGGGCGATCGTGCGCGCGATCGCGAGCATCGCCGCGGCGATCGGCTCGATATCGTCGCCGCGCAAACGGCGTTGCGGCGTCGGATTTCCCGCGCCGAGAATCCAGCCGGTATTGCTCGCGAAGAGCAGCAACAACGCGTACGACATCGCGGCGTAATCGATGCCCTGCGGTTCGTCGTCGACGACGCTGTGCCCGAGCGAGGCGCAGAGTTCCGCCGCAGCGTCGAGCGCTTCGAGCGACTCTGCGGAGTAGCCGTGCCCGAGGAGCGGGCCGCGCATGACCGCGATGCGCAACGGTTTCGGATCGCGCGCGACTTCGGGGAGAAAGCGCGCGCCGTCATCGGAGCGCAGCGCATCGAGCATCGCGGCACTGTCGCGCACGCTGCGCGAAATGGCGTGGTCGATATTGGCGTGCCCGATAACGCCGCCGACACCGGGCGTGCGCCCGCGGCTCGGTTTGAGCCCGAAGAGCCCGGTGCAACTCGCGGGGATACGGATCGAGCCGCCCATATCGTTGCCGTGCGCGATCGGCACGACGCCCGCGGCGCAGAGCGCGGCGCTGCCGCCGCTCGAACCGCCGGGCGTGCGCGTGAGATCCCACGGGTTGCGCGTCGCACCGAAGAGGACGGTTTCGGTAAACGGCGAGAGCCCGAACTCCGGGGTTGTCGTCTTTGCGAAGACGATCGCTCCGGTGCGTTTCGCGCGCCGAAAAAACTCGTGATCTTCGGTGGGAACGTAGCGCGCGAAATACCGGCTCCCCATCGTCATCGGCAACCCGGCGAGCTGCGGGCCGAGATCCTTGGCGACGAAGGGAACCCCGGCGAAGGAGCCGTCGCGCCCGCTCCGTTCGGCGTCAACGCGCGCGTCTTCGTAACGGCGTGCGGCGATGGCGTTGAGGTGCGGATTCACGCGCTCGGCGCGCGCGATCGCTTCGTCGAGCAGTTCGCGCGGCGCAATCTCGCCGGCGCGGACCGCGCGCGCCATCTCCAGGGCGTCGGCGCGATCGTAGAACTCCGAGATGCTCATAGGCGGCACTTGCGGTGGGCGGCGGCGGTTCCCTTTTGCGGCGCCGCATAGGAGCGCGCCTTTCGTGCCATAACGTCACGCGGTATGCGTTTCGAACGTGCGCCGACCATCGAGACCCCGCGCCTGCGCCTGCGCGCGCACCGGCCCGACGATTTCGAGGCCTGCGCGGCGATGTGGGCGGACCCTGCGGTGACGGCGTATATCGGAGCGCCCTCGACGCGCCTGCAAACGTGGGCGCGCATGCGCGGCTACGTCGGGCTCTGGGAGTTTTTGGGCTTCGGGTACTGGGCGATCGAAGAAACGGCGACCGGACGGTTCATCGGCGAACTCGGCTTCGCCGATTTCAAACGCGAGATCGCCGCAACGATGCAGGGCATCCCCGAGTTGGGTTGGGCGCTCGCCGACGATGCACGCGGCAAGGGTTTGGCGACCGAAGCGGTGCGCGCCGCCACGGCGTGGGGCGACGTGAATCTTCGCTCGGAGCGCACGGTCTGCCTCATCGATGCGCGCAACGCCGCCTCGATTCGCGTCGCCGAAAAGTGCGGCTTTCTCCGCTTTGACGCCGCGGCAACGGGGACGACCGAGCTGCTCTTTTTCGAACGCCATCGCCCCAACGGTTTGTAGCCGGAGGGAGCAACCGAGCCGAAGCCAGAACGCAGCGCGACCAACGATTCCCAAAGGGGTGCATCGTTGGGTTTGCTGCACGAAGCGCCCAGTTGGAAACGGAGGTTCCCATGTCGGAGCACGGCACGTACATTTCTCGGGCGCGGGTGATCCAAGGCATCCTCGCGACCGGCGCGCTCGCGGCATGCGGCGGAGGCGGCGGAAGCTCGGGGCCTGCGCCGCTTCCAACGCCGACCCCGCTCGCGGGGCTCTGCCGTCCGCTTGCGAGCACGTCGGCAGATCGATACGGTTTGAGCGCGGTGATTGCAAAGCCCGAATTCCGACACCTCGACCAGCAGTGGCTGCTCGACACCTTCGATTCCGCACCGCACCTGGAAGCGCTCTCTCGGAACTATCTCAGCACCGCGTGCGGACAGATACAAACGGGAAGCACGATCTCGTCGATTCCGAGCGCGGGGATCTGCATTACGTCGCCGGGGAGCTACACGCTCGGCGGAAACATCACCTGGACACCGAGCGCGACGGCGACGGCAGCGATCACGATTCAGGCGAGCAACGTCACGCTCGATCTTGCAGGGTATACGCTCGCGGCCTCGATCGCCGACAAGAGCATGCAACTCAGCGCGATCAACCTCGTCGGGCCGCTCGACAATATCACCATCGCCAACGGCACGCTGGCCTCGTTCACCGAGCACGGCATTATGGCGAACCAGGTCTGCGGCCTCGCCATTTCGCAGGTCGCCGTCACCGGCTTGTGCATGCAGAACCTCAACGTGCGGAGTTTGACGCCGAGCGGCATGCTCGTGATGAACGGGCAAGATGTGACGATCGCCCAATGCAGCGTCACCGGAACCAATGTCACGACCGATGCAAGCGCGGCTTTCCAGTTGATTTCGACCACGCTCTCGACGGTGAACGATTGCTACGCGAGTTCGCTGGTGAACAACGACGGAGCCGTGCAGGGCTTTAGTTACGTCGGGTGTTCCTACGTCACGACCACGAATTGCAACGTCAATACCGCGCAAACATTTTTCCACAACAACGTCCTGACCACCGGACACACGGCGATCGGCTTTTTGCCGACGTTCTGCAACAATCTCACGTTCGCGGCGTGCTCGTCGACCGACATCACCGGGTGCTGCGACGACGCACATGGCATGTCGGTCTTTCTCAGCTGGTTGGTGACGGTGCAGGGATTCACCGCCACGCGTATTTTGGACGGCTCGAACGATCTGGCGACGCACCCGGCATCGGGAGCGAAAGCGACCGGGCTCGAGATCTACAGCTTCGGTGGCGTCACCGCAAACGATTGCGTGGCAAATTACGTCCGAGCGATTAATCCGGAAGATTTGCAGGCGGCGGGCTTCAGCGCGTGGGGTTCGGCGATTGGCTTTCAGCGATGCTCGGCATCGAACGTCTCGGT
>JAJYMV010000029.1 GCA_021786705.1 bacterium | reverse complement strand
TCCATTTCGGTGCGATCGCACCGTTGCTCTCGCCGGAGAACGCCTACGCGATCTTTCGCATCGGCGATGATTTCAGCGCGCTCTTTACCGGCGCTCGCCCGGTGGCGGCGTTGCCCTCGGGAATCCGCGCGATCGGTGATGGAGCGGACCTCGGCGCGCGACATCTCGGGCTGAACTGGAAACGATTGCGGGGACGGGTGGAGACCGTCGCGTTGCCGGGTTCTCTTCGCGATGCGTTCGAACGATTCGCTCCGACCGCGCTGCTCTATACGGATTATCCCGAGCCCGAAGGGAGGCTCGCTTTTCCCTACCATACCAAAGCGCGCGCGCTCGCGCGCGCTCTCGTATCCGAAGAACGCCTCGATCGATTCGATCTGGCGCAACCGCTCCGGCCGTCGATATCATTTGCGGTCTCCTCGGGGTTACAACGGCGTTTCGACGCAGTGCTCGCGCGGTACGTCGACCCCGCCGACCGCGTGCTGCTCGTGGCGACGAGCGGGCATACCGAGCCGGCGAAAGCGTGGCCCGCAGCCGACGCAACGGCGTTCGTGGAAATGGCTCGCGCTCGCGATCCCCGGATGAGGGCTATCGTATTCGGCGAGCCCGACGAGTGGACGGGCGGGCCGGATCGGCGCGGGGAAACGATCCCTTTTCGGAGCCTTGCTGCGGAGGTCGACGCACCCTTTGCCGAGGTTCTGCTCGCGTTGATGGCGAGGAGCCATGCATTCGTCGGCGTCCCGGCGGGGCCGTTGCATGCGGTCGCCGCTCGCGGGGGAATTCCGCTGGTCGGGCTCTGGTTCGCGCATTATCCGACGTGGTACGACGAGCCCAATGCGCTCGCGCTGCATCTCGTCGGAGCGCGGCCGATCGCGCGCGGTTTTCATCTGCGCCTCGCCTCGACGACGTTGCCTTCAACCCTCGAACACCGTATCGAACACGTTGGCGCGGAGCGGATCGCTCCCGAAGCGGTACTCGATGCGTTGGTGCGCCTCGGCGCGATTAGTGGCCCCTAAGCGTCGAGAGTGCCGTAAAGGCGACGGCGTTAAACGATGCGTGTGCGATCATCGACGCGACGAGATTCTTCGATCGATAATAGACGGTCGCGAGCACGAATCCGACGAGCGTCAGCGGGAGAAAAAGCTCGAGATCTCCGTGAGCCGCGCCGAATAATACCGAGCTCACGATCGCGCCGACCCAAAAGTTTCCATATCTCAGGCCGAGATTGAAAAGAAATCCTCGAAAGATGAGTTCTTCGGCGATCGGTGCGACGAGGATGCCGTATAAGACGAACGCGATCAGTGCGGGCGTATGCCGGATGCTTTCGAACATTTTCGCCACGTCTTGCACGTGGTGGGGATGATGGGAGAGGTGTTCGACGACGAACGAGCCTCCGTCGCCGACGAGTATCGCCGCGACAAAACCACCGATTGCGTAAACCAACGCGCGGGGGGAGGGAGGGCGCAGGCCGAGTTCTTCCCACGAATAGAGCGCGACGCGCGGAAGCATTGCCATCAATCCGAAGATCGGCGGTACTTCAAATGCGAGTTGGACGACGAGCACCGCGGTGACCGGCAAATTTTTCGGCGAGTGGGCGAGAGTGGTCAGGATCGACGGGTCGAGTACGATGTAGAAGAGCAGCGCGAGGATCGCGCAGGCCACCGCCAAACCGGTGAGCCCGAAGACGAGCATCGCGACGGAGGAGCCTTTAAATGCCCCTTCCCGCCAATGCGTCGGCCAACCGGGCGAAAGTACCGATGTCGAGCCGTTCTCCGCGTTCATCTTCGTCGATCCCGGCCGTTTGCATGGCCACAAGTATCTCGGCCCGCTCCACGGAGAGCGCACGCGAGAGCGAGTTTGCTAAGGTCTTGCGGCGATACGCGAACGATCCGCGCACGACCTTCTCGAAGAGCGCCGGCTCGATGGGCTCGACGAGCGGCCGCGCGCGGCGATCGAGAACGATGACCGTCGAATCGACTTTCGGGCGAGGATAAAATGCGCCGGGCCCGAGGGTGAAGGCGCGCCGAATCTCCATGGCGTTGCCGACCGCAACGGTGAGGCTTCCGTACGAAGCGGTTCCCGGGGCGGCAAGCAAACGGTCGGCGACATCTTTTTGAATCATCGCGACGATTCGTTGTGGCCCGCGAGGTAACTGGGCGAGCGTTACCAACAGCGGCGTGGCGATGTTGTACGGCAGATTGCCTGCTACGTGCCAATGGTTGAAGCGTCGCTCGGGCCAATCGTAGGCGAGTGCGTCGGCTTCGAGAATCTCCACCGACGACAGATCGCTCCTCTCGCGAAGGATCGCGACTAAATCACGATCGATCTCCAGCGCGCGAATGTTGCCGCCGTTCCGTGCAAGCGCTGCAGTGAGCGCTCCCGTCCCGGGGCCGATTTCAACGATGGCCTCGGGTGCATCGGCGAGAGCGAGATCCGCAATTTTTACGCAAAGCGATTCGTCGAGGAGAAAATTTTGCCCGAAGCGCTTTTTCGGTTGTAATCCCGCAGCGTTCAGCAGGCCGCGAGCACTCACCCTTTGATGGCGAAGACGACGATCTTTCGGCGACCGAACTCTATCGCGGCGCGCTGGGAATCGAAGCCGAGATCGATGCGGTGCCCGACGATCGCTCCGCCGGTATCGCCGGCGACGGCATAACCGTATCCCGGGATATAGAGTTTGGTCCCCAAGGGGATGACGCGCGGATCGACGGCGACGATTCCATGCCCGGCGCGTTCGCCCGTAGCGGTGATTCCGCTGCAGCCGGCGCACCACGGCGTATACGCCGTCGCGACCATACTGATCGCGTGGACGGCGCGCAATTGCATGGTGCCGATACTGCGAGCGGTGAAATTTGAGAACGCACCGATATCGCCGACACCGTCGAGGACGACGCGCGGGTGCGCCGGGCGAACGGTCGTCGATGCGAGCGTTACGCGACGCACGATACCGTTTGGATATTTGAAGTATCGATAATCGACGCGGCGTTCGCCGACCGATCCGGGGGCGACGATTTTACGCGCGCCGACGCGCATGTGCGTATCGAGCCGATGGATCGTGCCTTCGCGCACGGGAACGAGAACTGTGCGATCCCACGCGACGATATGGAAAAGGCGAACGCGCGATCCGTTGTGGAGCGCGGTGCCCAACGACGGAAATACTTTATCGAATTTCCCGATCTTGACGCCTTGCATCGATAGAAACGAACCGACGTCATCTGCGGTCGTCGCGACGGTTTTCACGGAAGCACCATCGAGAAACGTCACGTGGATCGCACGCCGATAGATGATGGTCGCGCCGTTGCTTAATGGTGCCGCGGGAGCGGGCACGACTTCGTCACCGGGTGCGACGTGAATGCCGCGCTCGGCGAGAAATTGCCCGACGCTTGCGGCCGTGCTCTCGTACGGAGTCGTGCGCGAGCCGTCCTGAAAGACGACCGCATACTTCGTGGGCTCCGCCGCGCGCACGACCGTGGTCGGCGCGATGAAGGATGCCCCGAGGGCAAAGCCTGCTCCGAGCAAGCCTACGAAAACCAGGTGGAGTCGGCGCATGGGCCTACGTCCTATCAACCGCGTTCCTTTCGCGTGCTGGCGTCTTGCAGGCACGGTGTCGCACACGGGTGGTGCGGCGGTGGCGAGCAAGGGCGCCGGTCGTTTATGGAGTGGTGGTTGACGGACCCCTCGAGACCATGGAGGGGAAACGCCAATGATCGGGGCGGATCACTGCACGGAGCTTCGGAACTGGATTGCAGTGGGTTCCGCTCGGATGGGCCGCAGGGCGGCCGGGTCGGGCAAAGTGGCCGTCGACCGGGCGGACTATAGCATGCCCGCTCCGCGCCGCTCCTATGCCAAAAGTCGACCCGATGAAGGAGATTCCTTGCGGCAGAGCGCTTAAAGGCCCGCGATTGGGCGAGTGGAATCCGGAGTCGGCGATGCTGAGGGTTGGGCTCTTTACCGAAGTCTATCATCCGGTGGTCAACGGAGTCGTGACCGCCGTCGATACCCTGCGCACGTTCCTCACCGAACTCGGCCACGAAGTCACCGTCTTTACCCCGCGCCACCCCGAGGCACGGTACGACGCCGGAGTGGTTCGCATTCCCTCGCTGCCGCTTCCGACACAGAGCGATTATCGGCTCACCGTCCCGGTTTTGCGGCGCAGCGAAATCGCGCATCGCGTCGCTCGGCTCGACGTCCTCCATCTCCATTCGCCGTTCGTGACGGGGTGGATGGGACTGCGGTATGCCCGCCGCTATGGGCACCCCACCGTCTATACCTATCACACGCAACTCGAGGCATACGCGCATTACGTTCCCTTCGAAGCGCGCGCAACGCGCTACGCCGCTTCGGAATTAACGCGTCGCTTTGCCAATGCCGTCGCCGCCGTGATCGTTCCGACCGTGGCGATGGAGCGCCGACTGCGCGAACTGGGCGTGGAAGGACGGATCGAGGTGCTGCCGACCGGCATCGATGTGGAGGTTTTTGCACGGGGCCAACGTCGAGACGACCTGCGCGCACGGATGGGTGCCGGCCCGGAGGATCGCCTCTGTCTCGCGGTCGGCCGTTTGGCCTTGGAAAAAAATCTCGATATCGTGGTCGAGGCGCTCGCGCAGGTGCAGTCCCCGAACCTCCGGCTCGCGTTCATCGGCGAGGGCCCGGAACGCGAAGCGCTCGAGGCGCTCGTCCGGGAGCGCGCGCTCGGCGACCGCGTGTGCTTTCTCGGCGCACTGCAACGGGAATCGCTGCCCGACTACTATGCAAGCGCCGATGTCTTTCTCTTCCCGAGCTTGACCGAGACGCAAGGGCTCGTCCAGGTCGAGGCACTCGCCGCCGGGCTGCCGGTCTTCGCCGCCGACTCTCCGCAGAATCGCGACGTCCTCGGGGGCTGTGCCCGCCTGCTCCCGCCCGACGCCCGGAGCTTTGCGCTCGCCATGGAGGGCGCAGAAATTGCCGTCGCGACGCGCGAGGAGATGCTCGCCGTCGCCCGCCGCTTCGATGCGCGCGGTATCGCCGTTCGATGCGTCGAGATCTACCAAGAGGCGATCGCACGGCTCGCGGCCCCGGCTTGACTGCGAACGTATGTTCGATGTATGCTTGGCAAGAGGTCCATGCATGCGTCATACGTCGTTCCACCGAGTCCTCGTCGAGTACGGCTACGCGGCCGCAGCGACGGGCAACGCAGTCCTCATCGCTCGCATCCGGCGCGGCCGGAGCGCGCAGCTTCTGCGCGTTCCATTCTCCATCGCCGTGCCGGAAGAGTGGGCGGAGCGGGCCGCCGGGTACGCCGCACTCCAGTCGTTGATCGGGGCCCTACGGAGCTTCGGACGCACCGCCGGAACGATCGCCGTTCCCGACGCTGATTTGCTCGACGATCTACGCGAACATCGAGCGCTACCGGCGATCCTCCACCGGCCCTACATCCACCTCGTCTGCTCCCTCCGGGCGATGCCCGGCCTCGAACTCGCGGCCGGCGGCGGCGAGGATCTCGCCGAACTCGCTCGCGCCGAACTCTCGCGCGTCGCGGCGTAAAAGCGCTCCGACTCCAGGCATTATTGCCGGACGCTTGAAGGGGGCGCGTATCCCGTGCTATAACCTCCGTGGTGCCGTTGAGTCGCTATCGACTCGCCCGGCGCAATCTATTCCCTCCCGCTTGCACTCACCCACCATCGCGGCGCAGCCCGATGAAGTCGCTGGTGAATGCGTGCGGACGCTGCGAGAGTGAGCCTCCCCTGCAACTCGATCATCGCCCCAACGAAAATGGTCGCCCGCCAAGCGGCGGCCGTCGTCGCCGCTCGCGGCGTCGCCATAATAACGCCGGGTTTCCGCAACCCGAGGCGTTCGCGCAGAACGAGGCGCAGGCGCCGACGTTACTGACCGCGGCGCAGCTTGAGGAGAAGAACAAGAGCGAACTCGTCGAGCTGGCAAAAGAATTTTCTATCGAGATTGCGGCGCCGGCGAAGGTGAAAAAGGACGAGATCGTCCTTCAGATTCTCGCCGCGCAGCAGGCGCGATCGGGGATCGAAAGCGCGAGCGGAATCCTCGATATTCTTCCCGAGGGGTACGGTTTTCTGCGACGTGCGGGATACGTGATCGGGAACGAAGACGTGTACGTGAGCCAAGCGCAAATTCGGCGCGCCGATCTCCGGCGCGGCGATCGCGTGGACGCGACGGTCCGTCGCCCCAAGGAGGGTGAAAAATATTTCGGGCTCCTTCGCGTCGATCGTATCAACGAGATCGATATCGAAAAGATGGGCGTTCGGAAACTCTTCGAAAAAGGGACGCCGATCTACCCGAACGAGCGCTTTAAACTCGAGGTGCGTGCGACGCAACTCTCGACGCGCGTCATCGATCTTTTCTGCCCGATCGGCAAAGGGCAGCGCGCGCTAATCGTCTCGCCGCCGAAAGCCGGTAAGACGACGCTGCTCAAAAATATTGCGAACTCGATCTCCATCAACCATCCCGAAGCGCACATCATCGCGCTGCTCGTCGACGAACGTCCCGAAGAAGTCACCGACATGCAGCGGACCATCGACGGCGAAGTCGTGGCTTCTACGTTCGACGAACATCCGGAGAACCACACCGCGGTCGCCGAACTGACGATGGAGCGCGCCAAGCGTCTCGTCGAAATGGGCAAAGACGTCGTGATCCTGCTCGATTCGATCACGCGCCTCGCCCGCGCCTATAACCAAGTTGTTCCGAACTCCGGGCGTACGCTCTCGGGCGGCCTCGATACCGCGTCGTTGCACAAGCCGAAACGCTTTTTCGGTGCGGCGCGAAAGATCGAAGAGGGCGGCTCGCTGACGATTATCGCCACGGCGCTGATCGAGACCGGCTCGAAGATGGACGACATCATCTTCGAAGAGTTCAAAGGCACCGGGAACATGGAGCTCAATCTCACCCGCAAACTCGCCGAATCGCGCGTCTTCCCCGCAGTCGATATCAAACGCTCGGGAACGCGACACGAAGAGCTCTTGCTCTCGAACGAAGAGATGCGCAAAATTTGGATGTTGCGCCGGGCGACCGCAGTCCTCAACAGCGGCGATATTACCGAGATCATCCTCGACAAGATGGCGCAGACGCGAACGAACGACGAATTCCTGGCGTCGGTCACCAAGGAGGCGCTCTCGATGTCTCGTGGCTACGAAGAGAATAACGGAAAGTACTAGGCGCGACGCGGCGCAGATGCGGCTCAACCGTGCGCTCGCGCGCGCGGGCGTCGCATCTCGCCGTGCCGCCGACGAAATGATCCTCGCCGGGCGCGTCAGCGTTAACGGACACGTGGTGCGCGAACTCGGAAGTCTCGTGAGTCCCGACGATCGCATCCTGTGCGACGGGAAGCCCGCGGTCGCGCAACGCTTCATCTACCTTGCGATGAATAAACCGGTCGGCGTGGTGACGACGCTCTCCGATCCGGAGGGGCGCCGCACGATCGTCGACCTCTTGCCGCGCGATCTTCCGCGCGTCGTTCCGGCGGGGCGACTCGATTACGATACCTCGGGGCTGCTGCTCCTTAGTAACGACGGCGACCTCATCCACCGTCTGCTCCACCCGCGTTTTGGTGTTGAGAAAACCTATCGCGCGACGATTCGGGGAGAACTCAGCGCAGAGCAGATCGAGGAGTTGCGAGCGGGCGTTCGCACGCCGAGTTTTCGCGCCGCAGGGGCAAAATTGCGGATCGTCTCTTCGGCGTCGCTGCGCAGCCTCGTCGACCTCACGATTCACGAAGGGCGCAATCGTCAGGTACGCGAGATGTTCGCAGCGCTCGGTCACCCCGTGATCGAACTCCGCCGCCTCCGCTTCGGGCCGATCGAGCTGGGCTCGCTCGCTAACGGTCGCGTGCGCCCCTTAAGCCCGCGCGAGATCGCCGAACTCGCCCGTGCGACCTCTCCAACGCCCGGTTCGAGCGGCCGCGTGGTAGCATCGCGGGAATGAACGGCCGCCCGCTTCCTCCCTCGCGCGATCTCCGCTTGGTGCACGTCGACGCACGCGAACGACAGAGCGTCGTCTCGCTTCGCCCCGGCGGGCCGAGTTTCGGTGGCGAGGAGCTGGCGATCTGCGCCGGGCCCTGCGCGATTGAAAGCCGGGAGCAGATCGTTGCTACCGCTGCCGCAGTGGCGCGCGCCGGTGCGAACGTTCTGCGCGGCGGCGCATTTAAGCCGCGCACCTCGCCCTACTCGTTTCAGGGGCTCGGCCGCGAAGGCTTGGCGATGATGCGCGAGGCAGCCGACCTCTACGGGCTTGCGGTCGTCACCGAGGTGCTCGATCCGCGCGACGCCGATGTCGTCGCCGAGAGCGCCGAGATGTTGCAGATCGGCGCGAGGAACATGCAGAATACGGCCCTGCTGCGTGCCGTCGGTGAGACGGGGAAGCCCGTGCTCCTCAAACGCGGGCTCGCCGCAACGGTGGATGAGTGGCTGCTCGCCGCTGAATATATCGCACTCACCGGCAACGAGCGGATCGTCCTCTGCGAGCGTGGGGTGCGCAGCTTCGATCCCGCGACGCGAAACCTACTCGACCTCTCGGTCGTGCCGCTTCTCGCCCGCCGAACCCACCTTCCGGCGATCGTCGATCCCTCGCATGGCACCGGCGTCGCCGGCCTGGTGGCCGCGATGGGGCTCGCGGCGGTGGCGGCGGGCGCCGCCGGGATCATGGTCGAAGTGCACCCCGATCCTGCCTCGGCGGTCTCCGACGGGATGCAGTCGCTGACGTTTGCAGAGTTTGATACGTTTATGGAAAGCATGCCGGCGGTCGCCGCTGCGGTCGGGCGTCGCCTGCCGCAACGTTTTGCCGGAGTACCACTCAACGCAATACCCCCATCATAGGAGCACGCATGAAACGCCTTCGGCCCGTCGCCGCTACCCTCGCCCTCGCGGTCATCGCCGCAATGGGGGCGTTGCCCGCTCGCGCGCAGTATTCCGGCGAGTTCTTCCCTGCAAAACTCATCAAGCAAGGGACGACCACGACGCCGTGGGCGGGCCCCGGGCTCGTCGTTTTGCAAGTGGAAGTTTTTCCCAACGGCACCTTCCACGTTGTGAAGGTCATTCGTACGACGAATAAGGGCGACGTCGCCGCGGCACTGGAGATCGCGAAAACCTCGACCTATGCGCCGGCACACCGAGGCAAAACGCCGATTCACGCTTATTACGATTACACGCTGAAATTTGGTAAGCGCGTCGTACGCTCCGGCGACCAGTTCGCCGTCGGCGGCGAACTCGGGCATATCGATGCGCTCATTCATGCCGGAAAGTACGCCGATGCGAAGCAGGCTGCGGGCACCTATCTGCTCGCGCACCCCGGCAATGCGTTGGCGCTGCAGTATCTCGGCATCGCCGATTACTTCACCTCGGATTACCCGTCGGCGGCGCAGGCCTTCGATAAAGTGGCGACGATCGGCGCGCCGTTCAAAGAAGCCGCCGCTCAGTCGTTCGCGGCCGTCTCGGTCCAGCAAGCGGGCGCCGACCCCGACCAGTCGTTGCTCTACGCGCAGAAAGCCTACGCGCTCGATTCCAGTCCGAACTCGCTCTACGCCCTCGGCGTCGCCCAGTTCGGTATGAAGCAGTATGCCCAGAGCATCGCTTCCTTAGAGAAGGCGCGCGGCATCCTCTTCGCGCAGAAGAGCACCCCGACGGCGACGAAGATCGCCGTGGATAGCCACCTCTTGCAGGACTATCTGCAGACCGGCGACACCGCGAACTCCAATGCGATGCTGGCGGAATTGAAGAGCCTCGATCCCACCGGGAACCCCGGGGCGCAGTTCGTCGGAGCCTTCTATCTGCAACAGGGCGTCGCTGCGGCGAAGGCGTTGAAGCCCGTCGAGGCACTCGCCGCGCTCGATAAGGCCGCCGCAGCAGGCGACCCCACGATCAGCGAGGCCGCCTACACGCAGGCCGCGTTCGTCATCATCCAAAGCAAAGCGCCCGACTACAATCGCGTGCAGAGCTACGCAAAGAAAGCGCTCGCGATCGACCCGAACGACCCCGAAGCGCTCTTCGCGCGAGGCGTCGGCGAGGCGGGTATCGGGGTCGTCTATCATCGGGCCGACCTGACCGACGCCGCGAAAGCGACGCTGAAAAAGGCGCTGAAACTCGCGAAGGCCGGTAATAATGCCGCACTCGTGCTGCAGATTCAGAACTTTCTGAAACACCTTGGCGGTTAACCAAAGCTCTACTTAATCTAGGACAGGACTCTTACCCAGGGCGGCAAAAGTACCGCCCTGGAGCGGCGGGGAGACCCGCCGAAACGTTTCTACCAGAGGTTTTGCTTCACTCAATACGCCCGGAAGGGGAGGCTCGAACAACTCGTGTTTGACGGATTTATCAGTGTGATGAAACAGGGCGGGTTCGACATGGTCGTCCTGCTCGTGCTCTCGATCGCGGTCGTCTGGATCGTTATCGAGCGCTTTCTCTATTTTAGTGCCCAACACGGCGACACGAAGTCGCTGCTCAAAGAGATCGGCAAACGCGTTGCAGCGAACGACCTCGCCGGCGCAATCAAGTACTGCGACGGCCAGAAGGGAATGCTTCCGCGGATCCTTCGCTTCGGGCTCCAGCGCGGCGATAAGAACCGCGCGGATATCACCGACGCGCTCTCGATCGCGCTCATGGAGCATCTCAACGATCTCGAACGCAACCTCGGCATCATCGGTACGATCGCCGTTATCGCGCCGTTCGTCGGCCTCGCCGGTACCGTTCTCGGTATCATCAAGGCCTTCCAGTCGATCGCGCTCAAAGGTAACTCGAGCCCGGCCGTCGTGGCGGCAGGCGTCTCCGAAGCGCTCGTCACCACTTTCAGCGGTCTCGTGGTCGCGATCATCGCCGTGGTGTTCTTCAACTTCTTCAAAACCAAAATCAAGAATTACAACCAAGAGATGATCGTTGCGGCGAACCAACTCGCCGAAATGTTGCACTTCCATAACACCGGCGCGGCGATTCCTACGGACCTCTATCAGCCCACGCAGAAGTAAGCGCACTGGAGGAATGACGTGAGTCTACTTTCGGCGCGCGGCGACGAAGAGGTAATGGCGGAGATCAACATCACGCCGTTTACCGATGTCTTGCTCGTGCTCTTGATCATCTTCATGATCCTCGCCGCCTTGGTTACACCGCCGGGCTTCGAGAAGCAATTGCCGAATTCGAGCAATTCGCAGAGCACGGCGAACAAGAACAAGAACGATATCCAGATCATCGTCAACGAGAAAGGTACGATCTTCGTCGATGGGACGAAGACCGACACTAAAGGCATCTACCGCGTCATGTACGACACGATTAAAAAGCGCGGCAAGAAGAAAATTTCGTTGACCTCGGATATCAAGGCGCCCTACGGCGTCATCATCCGCATCCTCGACGCTGCCAAACGGGCGGGCGACGAGAACGTGGGCTTCGTTACATCGTAAGCGTGGGGGATTAATCCGTGGCCGTTTCAACCTCTGGTGGTGAAGAAGAGGTAATGTCGACGATCAACATCACGCCGTTCACGGACGTGTTGCTGGTCCTCCTCATCATCTTCATCATCCTCGCGTCGGTGACCAAAGAGCCGCCGCTTCCGACGGCGTACAATAAAGATAAAGTCTCGCCGTCGCAGATCGTCGTCATCGTCGACGCGCACAATCAGATTCAAATCGGGTCGAACACGATGTCGATCCAAGGCGCCAAGGCGGCCTTCCAGTCGCTTGAGGACGCCGTTGGTGGAAATTTGAAAGACGTCATTATCAAGGGAAATCCGAAGGCGCACTTCGGTACGATTCTCCAGGTGATGGACGCTGCCAAATCGGTCGGATTGACCTATTTCGGGTTGGCCAACCACGTTCAAGGCACGCCGCAAGGAGTGACGCAGTAACCGATGGCCGTACAGAAACCACCGCAGCCCGACGATAAAAAGAAGTCGCCGTTCTTAACGACCGGCGAGAAGGTTCCCAATTACCTCTGGATCGCGCTGATCGCGGCGCTCTTCCTTCATGCGATCTCGACTCCGTTCTTCCCGAACCTCGAGAAACCGCACGAGCAGACGAAAGTCCAGACTGTGACGCAGGCCAAGAAGGCGCCGGTGAAGGTTCCTACTCCGCCGCCGCCGACGCCGACGCCGCCGCCGACACCGACGCCGCCGCCGACGAAGGCAACGCCGCCGCCGAAGCAGACGCCGACGCAGCCGCAACTCAAAGTGAAGCTCGCACGCACCCACAATACCGGACGTGGGCCGAGCATCACCAATAACAACCCGAAGACGGGGACGAGGACCGGCGTCCCGACGGGCCAGGGAACGGCGTCACCCTCGCCGACCGTTGCGCCGACCCAGGCTCCCGCATGCGCGGTGCCGTTCAAAGATGCAACGGTGAACCAAGTCTCCGCTCCGAACTATCCATCCTCGGCGCAGGATGCCGGCTTCGGCGCCGCCGACGTGCCCGTGGTGGTAACGTTGAGCGCAACCGGATCGGTGGTCTCGGTGAAGTTGGTGCAATCGAGCGGAAACTTTGCCATCGATCGCGAGGCGAAACGCGCCGCACGTGACACCACGTATTATCCGAAGATCGTCAACTGTAAACCGGTCGCATCGCAGTATATCTTCGATGCACAGTTCCAGCCCGACTAAGGCAATCGAAGCCCTTCGGCGAAAAGACGCTCGTGTGAGCGTCTTTTCCGTTTTCGTAGGGCATGAATGTCGCGCGTGAGAGCGAGCCGCTACCTGTGGTGGGCGCTCGCACTCTCGATCGTGCTCCACGTCCTTGCGGCGATTTTTTTCCGCCACAATCCACTCGATTTGCGCTCCGGCGTCGCGCACATTACCGTCCAGGCGCTTCCCCGCCCGCTAACGATCGCGCACCAGACGCCGATTCCGCCGACGCCTCAGCCGACGCCGCAGCCGCGAACACATCGACCGGCAGCTACGCCGCTATCGAAACGCCCCGGGCCGGGCCCGGCGGCGCGAGCGGCTCCCCCAACGGCGGCTCCGAGCCCGCCGCCGACACCGAAACCCGCACCGAGCCCCGCGCTCGCTTGCCTCGCCGCAAGCACGTCGCCGCGCATGCTCGCCGAGCCGACGGCACCGCCGATCGATCCGGCGACGCGCGCCCAGCGAACGACGGGAACGAGCGTGATCGCGATCGCCGTCGATGCTCGTGGTGCGTTCAGGAACGCGACGATTCAGAGCAGCAGCGGGAACGCCACGCTCGACGTCCTCGCGTTGCAGATGGCGAAGAACGCGCAGTACGCGCCTGCGACCCGCGACTGCCGCGGCGTCGCGGGGACGATGCTCTTTCGCGTGCAGTTCCAGGCCTGGTAGCGCCGCCGCCGCGCCGTCACGCCGAGTAGGCGCGCTTTGTCACGCCGAGTAGGCGCCCTCGGGCGCCGTATCGAGGCGGCGCATTTTCTGCGTGCATCGCGGCGCCGAGATTGCAACTCGCTAGACGCTCGCGGCTCGGACAAGCAATGTCAGGGTCCTCGCCGCTCGCTTAAGCGCTCGCCGCAATCTCGGCGCCGCGATGCACGCGTCCGTGCGGAGGAACGCGCTGCTTGTCACGCGGCTTGGCGTGGTATGTCACGCCGAGTAGGCGCGCTTTGTCACGCCGAGTAGGCGCCCTCGGGCGCTGTATCGAGGCGGGGCTTGTGGCGGCTTAAATCATCCCCATGTCGCGCAGCAAATTGAGCGTATCGATGTATCGCTGCACGTGACGCTTCGTCGGTTCGTCCATTTCGAGGAAGGAGATGCCGGTGCGGTAGCGCTGCAGCATCGAATCGAAGCGCGACCAGCGCACGACGCCGCGTAAGCGGAGGACCGGCGTTGCGTCGCCGCGGAGTTCGAGTTGGATGGAGACCGGTGCGTCTTTGAGTAGCTCCGCATTCGTGAGCATGGCCATTCCGCCCAGCGCTATATCGTAGGTCTCGGTGAATTCCGGGGCAAAATCGTCACCGATACTGTACGACACGAGAAGCATGTCGCCGACGCGCTCGAAGCGGCGGCTCTGTTCGTTCTCAGTATCCAATCGGTTGGTGTCGGACGTACCGGATTCCACGTTGCTGGGCCTTGGCCGAGAGGACCGGCAATCCTGCCGAGCCCCCTGTAACGACTCCTTAAAGGCCGCGCCGAAAGCCTTGGCGTACTGTGGGGCGCGTGACACTCTTTCAGGCATTGATACTCGCGCTCTTACAAGGCACGACCGAGCTTTTTCCGGTCTCTAGTCTCGGGCACACGATTCTTATTCCCGCGCTCTTTCATTGGACGAATATCCATCGCAGCGATCCGACCTTTCTCCCGTTCGTCGTCACGCTGCACTTGGGGACGGCGCTGGCACTGGTCCTCTTCTATCGCCGCGAATGGTGGAGCATCGTTCGCGCGCTCGTTCGTAGTGTGATCCGGGGGCAACTCAGCGAGGATCCTCACGAACGGCTCGGATGGCTCCTCGTCGTCGGCACGATTCCCGTCGGTATACTCGGTCTGTTGTTGGAAAAGACCGTACGCGCGCTCTTTGCCAGCGCGCTCCTCGCCTCGCTCTTTCTCATCGCTAACGGCGTGGTGATGTTCCTCGGCGAAGCGCTGCGTAGGCGCCAACTCTCCGTCGAACGCCGCGCGGATCGCCCGCTCGAGCGCTTGTCGTGGTTTCAGGCGGTGCTCGTGGGGTTCGGTCAGTCCTTCGCGCTCTTACCGGGAATATCGCGCTCGGGTGCTTCGATGGTCACCGGTTTGCTCTGCGATCTCGACCACGCCGATGCTGCGCGCTATTCATTCATGTTGGCGACCCCGGTAATCCTCGCCGCATCGCTCTTGAAGGTGCCCGATCTCTTTCGCGCCGGGGCGCACGTCGCGCTCGTTGAATCGATCCTCGGCGGGATCGTTTCGGGGGTCGCCGCGTATTTCTCAGTCGCCTTCCTCACCCGCTATTTTCGTTCGAACAACCTTCGACCGTTCGGATGGTACTGCGTGCTGTTGGGACTTCTCGGCAGCATCCTCGCTTGGAAAGGAATCATTTCGTGAAAGTTCTCGGGTTAATCGTTGCGGTGCTCTTTTTCGTTCTCGCCATCCTGAGTTGGACGGGAACCTTCCAATCGGCGATCCTCTTCGGGCACAGCCCGATGCACAATTACAAACACACGATCCTGTATGCCGTGCTCGGAGTGCTCGCGCTCTTGTGGGTGCGTTTTCAGGGAAGCAACGCTACGCCGTCGCGATGAGATAAATCTCGCTGTCGTTGGGCGCATAGCATTCGACCTTCGCCCGCGCGTTGCGGACGATCGGCTCGATCTCGCCGAGGCGCGATTCGTTGGTCGCGACGATGAGCAATGGATACTCGCCCGCTTCGGAGAGAATGCCGGCGATCGATCGCTGGTAGGCCGCCGGATCGTTCGAACGCGCTCCAAAAAGCGTGTCGCGATAGGCGTGCTCGAGCGTGAAATACGGATTCCCCTGCCACCACGCTTCCCACATCCAAATGCGTGGGTCGGCATGGTGCAGTGCGTTGCGCGGCGGCGGTGCGAAGAGGAGCGCGTCGGCATGCTGCCGTTCGAGCGTCTGCATGACGTCGCTCTGACGGACGGTGTTCCGGCGCATGTTGCTCGCGACCCAGCGTTCGGTCTGCCGAATGTAATACCACGCCAGCTCGCTCGGCGGAAGATCGGGCATCTCGTCGGGCTCTTGCGCCTTTTGCAGCCAGTAGCAGAAGACGCGCCAAAGCCCGAGAATGGCGAGCCCGGTCTGTCCGTCGCTACGCAGGTTCCGGACGTTGTCGAACCAGACGCCGAGATAGACGCACTGCTCTTCGGTGAAGAAGACGCCTTCCCACGCTTTGAAAAGGTCGAGCGCATAGATGCGCCCCGGAATCATTTCCACGATTTCGGCGACCTCGTGATCGCGAAGAATCGTGAGATCGTTCACGACGATTCCTTCGCCGACGCGCACGAACCATTCCAGCACGTCGCCCCCATGAACGGCGATTCCGTGACGCTTTAAATAGTTCAGATGGGTCGGCAACCCCATAAATGGATCGACCAAACTCTTCGCGCCGTAGCGAAGAAGAATTTCGTGAATGCGCGTCGGCGACATGCGCCGGGTTCGCTCGTGCAGCTCGATCATGCGTGGGCCTTCGCCGCGTCGAGGACCGCCGTAACGACGCGCGGATCGAAGTGCGTTCCGGCAGCGCCATCGAGCCGTTCGGCGGCGGTCGCGCGGCGCGCCGCGGGGCGGGCACGCGTATCGATATCGATAGCGTCGTAGGCAATTGCGGTGGCGAGAATGCGCGCCGCGATGGGAATCCTATCGCGCGCGAGCCCGGCGGGCTTTCCGGTTCCGTCGAACCATTCGGCGCGTGCGGCGACCAACGGTGCGGTGGCGGCGAGCGTCGGCAGCCCCTCCAGTAACCGCGCACCTGCGACTGCACGTTCGGCGCGTCGTTCGAGGCCGAGACGAACGAGCGGATCGAGCGTACTCTCAAATCCGTCGCCGAGCTCGCCTGCGCCGAAAGTGAGTGCGGCGATGCGGAGGGCCTCGATCTCCCCGGCACTGCAGCCCAGAGCACGGGCACTCGCCTCGGAGAGGCGGAGGACGTTTCTCGCGCGACCGGCGACGCCGAGGTGGCGGTCGACGCGATCGGCGATGTCGAGCAGCAGATCGCCGGGGTCGCTGAACTCCGAGAGCAACGCCGTGCGGGGGAAGGTGAAGGGTTCGACTTCGGCGCCGCTGCGATGAAACCAGAGCATGAACGCGCGCGCGTGGGCGGGAGCGAAACTGCGCCCGGCCTCCTCGGAGATGCTTGCGAGCGCCTCCTCCGGTTCGTTCGCGCGGACGAGGCGGTCGGCGAGCGCGAGGGCAACCGACGGCACGGGAATGCCGTTCCATCGGAGTTGATCGGGAAAGCCGGTGCCGTCCCACGCTTCTGACTGCCAGCGCACGATATCGGCGACGCGCTCCGGGATCGCCCCGATCGCCGCGCAGACGCGAGCTCCGGCTGCGGGAATATCCCAGCGTTCCATGGTTGCAAGACGTTCGGGGAGATCGCTCTCGCGTACGAGCGCCGGATTTCCGAGGGCGCCGACGGAGTGCATGAGCCCCGCGATCGCAACGGCATCGAGAAGGGACGCTTCGAGCTCAAGCGCTTCGGCGATGGAACGCGCGAAAGCCGCCTTCCTCAACGAAAAGCCAAAAGTCAGCCCGGCGGCCGCGTCTCCGACTGCTCCGTAGTACGACAGCACATCGGCGAGCCGATCGAGCGCGACCCGAGGATCGCCGTCTGCTTCCTGGAATAGCGCCATTACCGACCCTCTTTGACGATTGACGTGCCGAAACCCTCACACTTAAACTCCGACGGGGCCATTTCCATGGTCGACGTCGGCAAAAAAGCAACGACAGAACGCTTCGCCCGCGCCGAGGCCTTCGTTCGGCTCGCGCCCGATGCCGCCGAATCGCTGAGAACGGCGATGGGGCCGAAAGGGGATGCGTTCGTTACGGCTCAGATCGCCGGCATTATGGCCGCAAAACAGACCGGGAATCTGATACCGCTCGCTCACCCGGTCGCGTTGAGTCACGTCGCCGTCACCCTTGCTTGGGCCGAGCCCTCACTGTTGCGGATCGAGAGCGAAGCGCGTACCTCGGGCCAGACCGGCGTGGAGATGGAGGCGTTGATGGCCGCAAACCTCGCCGCGCTCACGATTTACGATATGTGCAAAGCGCTCGACCGCTCGATCGAAATCGAACGCGTTCGGCTGCTCGAAAAGCGGGGCGGGAAGAGCGGAACGTGGATCGCCGAACGATGAAGTTTCGCGTTGCGTGCATCGTCCTCTCCGACCGGGCGGCAGCGGGGGAACGTGAAGACGCGTGTCTTCCGGTTTTTCGCGAGCGTCTCGAACCGGTCTATGAGATCGTGCGGGCGCTCGTCATCCCCGACGACCCGGCGGCACTGCAGGCCGAACTCATCGAGCTCGCCGACGCCGAGCGCGCCGATTGCGTGCTCACCAGCGGAGGCACCGGCCTCGCACCTCGCGACCGTACGCCCCAAGCGACGGCGGCGATTCTCGATTACGAAGTTCCAGGAATCGCCGAAGCGATTCGGGCGGCGGCGCTTCCACGCGTGCGCACGGCGATGCTCTCCCGCGCGCTCGCCGGGGTGCGGCATCGCACGCTCATCGTGAATCTTCCCGGTAGCCCGCGCGCGGTCGCCGAATCGCTCGAGGTGTTTTTACCGACGCTCCCCCACGCGTTGGAATTACTTGCGGAGCGACCGACCGACCACGCATGAGGTTTGAGGAAGCGGAGCGCTACCTGCTCGCAAGTATCGGCGAGAGCGCCTCGCCGCGTACCAATTACGGGTTGGAGCGCATCGAAGCGTTACTCGCAGCCCTCGGAGATCCGCATCGCCGCTATCCGGTGGTGCACGTTGCCGGAACCAGCGGAAAAGGATCGACGGTGACGATGATAGAGCGCGTCCTGCGCGAGCGTTCGCTGCGCGTGGGCCTCCACGTGAAGCCCCACCTGCAATCGATGACCGAACGAGCGCGCATCGATGGAGTGCCGATCGATCGCGAGCCTTTTGCCGAGCTCTTTACGGAGATGTTGCCGGCGATCGATGCCGTGACGGCGCGCTTCGGCGCACCGAGTTATTACGAAATGTTGTTGACCGTAGCGTTTTTATATTTCGCGCGCGAGGCGGTCGACGTCGCGGCGATCGAGGTCGGGCTCGGCGGACGGCTCGACGGTACCAACGTCGTCGCTCCGGTCGCGTGCGCGATTACGAGCATTGGATTCGATCACCAAGAGATTCTCGGGGACACGCTCGGTAAAATCGCCGCCGAGAAGGCGGGCATCGCCAAACCCGGCGTTCCCCTAGTCAGCGCGGTATGCGAAGAGCCGGCGCGTTCGACGATCGCTGCGATCTGCGCGCGGGTGGGCGCGCCGCTAATCGAAACGAGCGAGCGGGCCGAGATCGACGAGATCGAACTCGATGCGTTCGCACAACGCTTTTCGGTTCGCACCTCGCGCGAAACCTATCGCATTCGGTTACCGTTATTGGGCGGTTTTCAGCGTCGCAATGCTGCGACCGCAATCGTGACGCTCGAGAGCCTTCCCGCAGCGTTGCGGCCGAGCCGAAGCGAGATCGAACGGGGGCTCGCTGAGGTGCGGATACCGGGACGCATGGAGTTGATTCCGGGTGCTCCCCCGATTCTTTTCGATATCGCTCATAACGAACAGAAAGCCCGCTCGCTCGCCGACGCCCTTCGCGAGCGTTTCGAGGGCCGAGCCCTGACGTACGTTATCGGAATCGGCGAAAGTAAAGATGCGCGCGCGATTCTCGCGGCGCTCGTGCGGCCGAATGCGTACTCCATCCTCACCGCGTTCGACGCCGGCGGCAGGCCCGCGCGCGCGCCGGAACGCTTGGCCGCGATCGCCGACGAGCTTGGGCTCGCGCACGAACTCGCTGCCGATCCCGGCGCCGCGCTCGCGCGGGCGCGCGCCCACGCCGGGAGCTCGGGCGTCGTCGTCGTAACGGGCTCCACGTTCGTCGTCGCCGCGCTGCGTTCCGAGGTGCTCGGTACGCAGGCGAGCCTTTCGTCACGAGGATGAACGCAACGGAGTTTACGGTGCGCGGGCGGCGCTTCGTGCGGGGAGAGCGCACGGTGGTCATGGGGATTCTTAACGTTACCCCCGACTCGTTTTCGGGGGACGGACGGCTCTCGCCGAGCGATGCCATCGAGCGAGCGGCGGCGCAGTACGCGGCGGGGGCCGATATCATCGATATCGGCGGCGAATCGACGCGCCCGGGGCACGTGCAGATCCCAATAGCAGAAGAGATCGAGCGAGTCGTTCCCGTTATCCGCGCGGTGCGCGAGCGCTTCGCCGATTGGCCGATCTCCATCGATACCTACAAACCGGAGGTGGCTCGTGCGGCGCTCGCAGCGGGAGCCGACTGCATCAATTCCATCTGGGGGGCGAGCGATGAACTGATCGCGCTCGCGGTGGAGAGCGGAGCGACCCTGGCGATCATGCATAACCGCAAGAAGATCTACGAAGGGGAGATCGTCGAGGAAGTGCTGCGCGCATTAGGCGCGGATGCACGTCGTGCGCGAGAGCGAGGGGTACCGGCGGAGCGTATCGTTCTCGATCCCGGGATCGGTTTCGGCAAGACTCCCGATCAAAACATTGCCGTGCTCGCGGGGCTCGAACGTCTCGTCGCGCTCGGCTACCCGACATTACTTGGAACGTCGCGAAAATCGACGCTTGGAAAACTCGCCGGGCGCGTTCGCCCCGACGACCGCATTTTTGCGACGGCGGCGACGACGGCACTCGCGGTTCGCGCGGGGATCGATATCGTGCGCGTCCACGACGTTGCGGCGACGCGCGACGTGGTCGCGGTATCCGACGCCATCGTTCGAAATTGGAGGCCGCTACATTGGACCGAATAACGCTTCGCGGAATTCGCGCGTATGGCCGGCACGGTGCCGATCCCGGCGAACGCGAACGCGCACAACTCTTCGAGATCGAACTGCATTGCCTTCTCGATGCGACCGGTGCACGTGAGAACGACGATCTCGCGGCGACGCTGGATTACGCGGCGTTGTACCGCCGCGTCGTTTCGCTTGTCGAAACGGAATCGCATCGCTTGCTCGAGCGGCTCGCGCAGCGAGTGCTCGATCTCTGTCTCGAAGACCCCCGCGTGCTCGAAGCTACGGTGACAATCGAGAAGCCCTGCCTTCTCGACGGCGCGACGCCGGGCGTCACCTGTACGCAGCGCCGTTGATGCCGATCGCGACCATCGGTATCGGTGCGAATATCGGTGAGGCGATCGCTACCGTCGAACGTGCGATTGCGGCGCTCGGCGAGCTCGGTCGGTTGACCGCGCGCTCGTCGCTCTATCGTTCCGCGCCGTGGGGGAAGCGCGATCAGCCCGATTTCGTCAACGCCGTCGCACGGATCGATACGGCGCTCGCGCCGCGCGCGCTGCTCTCGGCGCTCCAGGCGATCGAAGCTCGATTGGGGCGTGTCGCCGGTGATCGCTGGGGGCCTCGTGCCATCGATCTCGACATCTTGTTGTACGACGACCTCGGTTTTGAAGATGAGGCCTTGCGCATCCCGCATCTCCATCTGTTCGAGCGCGCCTTCGTCTTGGAGCCGCTCGCGGAGATCGATGTGTCGTTCGAAGCGTGGCGCGACGCCTTGCCGATGGGAGAGCGGGCAAGCGTCGAACGGATCGCGCCCGCCGAGTAGCGCGTTCTGTCACCGCGGGTATCGAGGCGAGCGCAGCGCGCTCGCGTTTGCCTGCGCGCACCGGCTCCTCGCTAGACGCTCGCGGCTCGGACAAGCAATGTCAGGGTCCTCGCCGCTCGCTTAAGCGCTCATCGGGTGCGCCGACATCGCGTGGTCGCCCGTCGTCGGGCCGATATGTTACGCCGAGTAGGCGCCAGTGTCACGCCGAGTAGGGCGCTTCAGCGCCCGTATCGAGGCGACGGAAACTGCCCTCGATACGCCGCGGCGGCTACTCGGGCTGACAAGAAAACTCCTGGGCGGAATTGTCACGCCGAGTAGGCGCCAGTGTCACGCCGAGTAGGGCGCTAGCGTCCGTATCAGGCGCGAAAAGCGGCCCTCGATACGCTGCCTTCGGCATCTACTCGGGCTGACAAGGTGGCTACTTGGGCTGATTGCTAGGCGAGCTTCGCTTCGTAGAGCCTTTTTTCGATAAAGAGATCGAGAAAGAGGCGGTCGATTTTTCCGCGTTCGGCAAACTCTTTGGTGAGAATATCGAGCGATCGTTCGATGCTCATCGCTTTTTTGTAGGGACGATCGGTTGCGGTTAAGGCGTCGTATACGTCGCTAATCGTCATCATGCGCACCTGCGGTGCGATCGCGTCGCCGGCGAGCTTGCGCGGATACCCGGTGCCGTCGAGGTGTTCGTGATGTCCGTAGGCATATTCGGCGACGTTAAACCACGGCGTCTCCCCCCACGGAATCTCGCGCAGGAAGAGATAGGATTGCGTGACGTGCTCTTGCATGCGGTCGCGCTCCGAATCGGAGAGCGAGCCGCGTGGAATGCGCAGATAGGCGAGTTCGACATCGTCGAGGAGCGGGCGTTGCTCGCCTGCGTCGCGATAAGCGTGACGCATCGCGCGCCCGATCGCGTCGTCGGCATCGGAGGCCACCACATTGGGTTCGTTCGCCGCCTGAATTCGTTCGAGGAGCTCCCGTAATTCTTCACGCATCGTATCGTCGCGGCATTGTTCGATAGCGAGCAAGAAGCGCAGACGCACGGTATCGAGCCGCCCGTCGGGAAGTTTTTTGGCCTTTCCGAAAATGTATTCAGGAACCGCAACTTTTCCGAAATCGTGCAGCAGCGATGCGTAGCGCACCTCTCGCAGCTGGTCGGCGGTAAAATACATATCGGCGAGCGGGCCGACGTGCGTCCGATTGACCGCCTCGGCCTGGGCGACGGTTAGTGCGGCGACGCGTTCGGAGTGGCCTTGCGTGGAGCGATCGCGCACTTCGATCGCTTTCACCGATGCGCGAACGAAGCGTTCGAATAGATTTTGAATGGATTCGACGAGACGTGCGTTTTCGATGGCGATCGCCGCTTGTGAGGCGAGCGCTTCGAGAACGCTGCGGTCGTGAATGTCGAAGGGGCGAACGATCGATTCGCTATGCGTCGGGGTCTCGAGAACGATCTCGAATGCGGGTTTGCGGTTGATTAATTGAATCGCTCCGATCACCGTACCGCGCAGGTTGCGCATCGGAACCGCGATCATCGATTTCGAGCGATAGTTGTTGCTCTCGTCAAAACTGCGATTGAACGTGTACGGATGGCCGGCCTCGATGTGGTAGGCATCGTCGATCGTAATGCTCTCACCCGTCACGGCGACGTACCCGGCAATGGAATTGGTGTTGAGCGGCAACTCGCGGTTAAAGAGCGTGCCCTCGTCGGTCGGCCCGGTCTGAGCGACGACGAAGCGAAGGTGCTTGACGCCTTCGACCTCTTCGATCAGGTAGAGGCTGCCTGCGTCTGCACAGGTGAGTTCGCGTGCGTTGTGCACGATCGAGCGTTCGAGGGTCGGAAGATCGCGTTCCGAGGATAGCGAGCGACTGACGTTGAGGAGCGTCGTCGTCTGCGTCCGCTCGGCGGCGAGTTGGGTTGCAGCGCGGGTCGCGGCAATGAGCGAGACGCGCTCGACCGGCGGGGTGAGGACGGCGACGACATGCGGATCGTCCGCGAGCAGGGCGAGGTTGGGGTCGCGCGGATCGCCGACGAGAATCGTCGGGCCGGGCTCCCCGAACGCAGCGAGCCCCCCCTCGTCGCGTAGACGGTCGAACTCGACCTCATAGGTCTCAAAACCCGCAGTGTGGAGAAGAGAGGGAAGATCCCCGACCTCCGCTCCTCGAGCATAGAGAAAGTACGAGAGCACGGCATTTAGGTTCGGCTCGTTCCGGGGGAACTCCCGGCGAAGGGGGGTTCGGGGTAGCTCCCCGAAAAGGCGGCCCGATGAGCCCCGAGCATCCAACCGAGGAAGAACCGTCGGCCCGCGCGCAGCGCTTGGCCGAATTTTTCGTGAACACTCCCCTTCTGCGGTTGCGTATCGAGCGTGAAAACGAGGAATTCGAGTTCGTCCGGTCGTCCTTCGCTCCGGTGCGCGGAGCCGCCGAGCAGGCCGTGATGCCCGATCCCGTGGCGGAGCGCCCCGTCGATGTTCTTCGCGCCGATGTCGTCGGCGTTCTCCGCTTTGGCCGCCACGTGCCGACCCTTGGGGAAGAGGTCGCCGAGGAGCGCGAACTCGCCGCGATCGAAGCGCTGGGAATTCGCACCTCGGTGCGCGCCCGCTCGTCGGGCCGCTTGAGCGCAATTCTCTGCCAGGATGGCGCGGCGGTCGACTACGGCCGCGCGCTCTTCGAGATCGAGCGAGGATAGAAGCGATGCTACGGAAGGTCCTCGTTGCCAATCGCGGAGAGATCGCCCTCCGAATCGTGCGCGCCTGCCACGAACTCGGCATCGGTAGCGTCGCGATTTTCTCAGAGGCAGACCGAGATTCAACGCACGTGCGCGTCGCCGACGAAGCCTTCTGCGTTGGTCCCGGCCCCGTGCCGCGCTCCTACCTCAACGTTCCGAATATCATATCTGCGGCGTTAGTCTCGGGCTGCGATGCGATTCATCCGGGATATGGGTTCCTCGCCGAGAACGCGCGATTCGCCGAAATCTGCGCCGACCACGGATTGAAATTTATCGGACCGCGCCCCGAGATTATTACGGCGATGGGCGACAAGGCGACCGCGAAGCGCGTTATGGCCGAGGCCGGCGTTGCAACGACGCCCGGGACCGATATTCTCGCGACAGTGGAGCTCGCGCGCGAGGCCGCGGAGAGCGTCGGCTACCCGGTGCTCCTGAAGGCGACCGCCGGCGGCGGCGGCAAGGGCATGCGCGTCGTCGAGCGCCCCGAAGATTTGGAGCGCGCCTTTCTCGGCGCGACGGCGGAGGCGGAAGCCTCGTTCAAAGACGGCCGCGTCTATATGGAAAAACTCATTCGCGACCCGCGGCATATCGAGGTACAGGTTCTTGCCGACGAACACGGTGAGGTGGTGCATCTCGGCGAACGCGATTGCTCGATTCAGAAGCCGTCGCACCAGAAACTCATCGAGGAAGCCGGCGCGCCGAATCTCTCCGATCGTGCTCGCGCGCGCTTGCACGACATGGCGGTACGCGCATGCCGACACGTCGGCTACAGCAACGCGGGAACGTTGGAGTTTTTGTCGAGCGGCGACGACGTGTTTTTCATGGAAATGAACACGCGCATTCAGGTGGAGCACCCCGTTACCGAGATGGTCTACGGCATCGACTTAGTAAAAGAGCAGATTCGCATCGCCTCGGGCGAGCCGCTCGGCTACAGCCAGAGCGATCTCGAACCGCGCGGGCACGCCATCGAATGTCGTATCAACGCCGAAGACGCGCGCAATAATTTTGCCCCACAAGCCGGAAAATTGGGAGCCGTCATATTTCCCGGAGGACCGGGGATCCGCATCGATACGCACATTTTTTCGGGTGCGAGCGTTCCGCCGTACTACGATTCGATGCTGGCAAAGGTGATCGCGTTTGCAAATACGCGAGAGCAGGCCATCGCGCGTATGGAACGCGCGCTGCGCGAAACGCTGGTCGACGGAGTTGCAACGACGACCGAGATGTGTTTGGAGATCCTCGGCACCGAAGGATTCCGCAGCGGCGTCTACGACATCGGTTTTCTCCCCCGCCTGCTCGCGCAGCGCGTCGGTTAACTCATGCCTTCGCGGCGCATGTTGCGCGAGCGCGCCCTCCAAGCGCTCTACGCTATCGAAGTCGGTGGGCGAGAACCCGCCGAGGCTCTCGAGGAGATCGTCGGCCAAGGTGGTGCGAGCGAAGACCGCTCGTTCGTGCGCGAACTCGTCCTGGGTACCCTCGCCGGAGCGAACGATGCCGACGCGCGGATTTCTCCGGCGCTACAGGGATGGACGCTCGATCGCCTGGCGATCGTGGACCGTACGATTCTTCGCCTAGCGGTTTGCGAAGCCGCGCAGGCCGAGGCTCCGCCGCGCGCGGTGATTATCAACGAAGCCGTCGAACTCGCGAAACGGTACTCGACACCGGAGGCGGCGAAGTTTGTAAACGGCGTCCTCTCCGGCATTTTCGGCGATGCGTCGAGCGCCCAGACGTAAGGCCCGTCGCCCGGTGCGCTGGCGCAGCATCGGCCTCGTCGTCCTCTTACTCGCGATTTTTGCCGTGGGGACGTTCGCCGGAATGGTCGTGGTCATTTCACGCAACCTTCCCGACGTCCGCGAGCTCTCCGACTATCAACCAGAGGGTGCGACGAGAATCTTTGCCGCCGACGGCAGCGTGCTCGGAAGCGTATTCAAAGAAAATCGGGTCTACGTTCCGTTATCGCGCATACCGCCGATGGTGAGAGATGCCTTTATCGCCAATGAAGATCACACGTTTTATACCAACCCGGGGATCGACATTGTCGGCATCGTGCGGGCGGCGATCGCCGATGCCCTTCATCAACCACTCGAGGGTGCCTCGACGATCACCCAACAGCTCGCGCGCGGACTTTTTTTAAACGACCGAATCACCATCACGCGTAAAATCGAGGAGGCGCTGCTCGCACTAAAAATCGAGCGATATTACACCAAGGACCAGATACTCGAACGGTATCTCAACCTTATTTATCTCGGGTCGGGAGCCTATGGAGTCGATGCTGCGGCGCGCACGTACTTCGGCCGCAGCGTCTCGCAATTAACGCTCGGGCAGGCCGCGATCATCGCCGGCGTCGTCGCCGCTCCGTCGGATTACTCCCCATTCGTGAACCTCACTCTCGCCCGACAGCGCCAACGTCACGTGCTCGGACGCATGGTCGCCAGCGGGTACATCACGCGCGCGCAAGCGCGCGCGGCGTATGCCGCTCCGCTGGGCTTGGTGAAGGAGCGTAGCGACGGCCCCTTGGGGTATCGCGCGCCGTGGTTCACAACCTACGTCATCGCGCGTTTGCAGCGCTTGTTTGGGAATCGTGCGGTTCGCGAAGGCGGCCTGCAAGTCTATACGAGCCTCGACCCACGCATGGAGAGCGAGGCACAATCGGCGATCGATTGGGGTTTACGCGCCGCAAAGGCCGAAGGCATCGGCGCGCACCAAGCCGCGCTCATCGCCATACGTCCCTCGACCGGCGAGATCGTCGCGATGATCGGCGGAAAGAAGTTCTCGGCGACCGACCAGTTCAACCGTGCTTGGCAAGCGCTTCGCCAGCCCGGCTCGTCGTTCAAAATCTATCTATACACCGCGGCGATGAACAGCGGGCTCTCTCCGTCGACGGTGATGGACGACACCCCGGTCACCTATCCGATGTACGATGGGAAAACGTGGTCGCCGCACGACGATGACAATCGTTTCATGGGACCGATTACGTTGCGCCGCGCACTCGCGCTCTCCCGTAACGTCGTCGCGGTGAAACTCGCGGACCGGATCGGGCTCGACAAGTTCATCGCATACGCCCATGCGATGGGCGTACGCGCTCCGTTGGAGGCGAATCTCTCGCTCGCGCTCGGAACATCGTCGGTGAGCGTCCTCGATCAGGCGAGCGGTTTTCAGACTCTCGCTAACCAAGGGCTTCATATTACGCCGCGTTCGATTTTGATGGTGCGCGACGCCTACGGAAACGTTGTCCTCGACGATCGCACGCCGCACGAACGTCGCGTCGTCTCGCCGGCAACTGCATTTCTCATGACATCGATGC
>JAJYMV010000093.1 GCA_021786705.1 bacterium | reverse complement strand
GGCGGTGATACGGGCCGCCGACGCGCGGCGAAGGGCGTCGATCATGAGGAGCAGCTCGACGAGGGCGTCGTTGACGCCGTTCCCGTTGGGGGCCTTACAGATCGATTGCACGACGAAGACCTCCGCTCCGCGGACGTTCTCGCGGATCTCGATGCGCGTCTCTTCGTTTTTGAACTTCGTCACGAGTGCGTCGCCCAACGAAATTTTCATGCGCTTGGCGATCGCCTCGGCGAGTTGCGGATTCGAACTCCCGGAGAACAGGAGAGGCGTGGTGCTCAAGGGCGGGCTCCTAGGGCGGGCTGGTAGACCCTGTGGTTCCGAGCGGGCCGCTCTCACTCCTCGCCGAATCACGCTCAAAGTGGCTTTGCAGGGAACATTTCGGCTCGTTTCACCCTTCTCGCTCGCCGGAGACCAGCCGGCGGCAACCGCGGCGCTCGCCGACGGCGTGAGGCGCGGCGACCGCATTCAGACATTACTCGGCGTGACCGGCTCGGGAAAGACGATGGCGATGGCGCGCACCGTCGAACTCGTCCAAAAACCGACGCTCGTGCTCTGCCACAATAAGACGCTCGCGGCCCAGCTTTGCGCCGAATTTCGTGAATTTTTCCCGCAAAACGCGGTCGAGTATTTCGTTTCTTACTTCGATTATTATCAGCCCGAAGCATACGTTGCGGCGACCGATACCTACATCGAGAAGGATTCTTCGATTAACGATGAGATCGAGCGCCTCCGCCACGCCGCGACGCAATCCTTGCTGACGAGGCGGGACACGCTCATCGTCGCTTCGGTCTCGTGCATATTCGGCCTCGGCTCGCCCTCCGATTACATGGAGATGTCGCAGCGCATTGCGGTCGGAGAGGAGATCGATCGCGATTACCTGTTGCGCCGCTTGGTCGATATGCAGTATCGCCGGAACGATCTCAATTTAGTGCGAGGCACTTTTCGCGTGCGCGGCGACACGTTAGAACTCGTCGGCGTCGAAGAGGAACTCGTCCATCGGATCGAATTTTTCGGCGACACGGTCGAAGCGATCAACGTCGTGAATCTCATGACCGGGGAGTACGTCGAATCGAAAGACGAGCTTCTCGTCTTCCCGGCCAAGCATTTCATCACGCCCGACGAAAAACTCCGCCGCGCGATCGCGAGCATCGAAGCCGAACTGTTCGAGCGGCTCGCGGTGTTGCGCGATGGGGGGAAGTTGCTCGAAGCGCAACGGCTGGAGCAACGAACCCGCTACGATCTTGACATGTTGCGCGAGGTCGGCTATTGCAACGGCATCGAGAACTACTCGCGCCATCTCACCGGACGCGAAGCGGGATCGACGCCGTGGTGCTTGCTCGACTTTTTCCCAAAGGACTGGCTGCTCTTCGTCGACGAGTCGCACGTCACGTTGCCGCAGGTTCACGGTATGCTGCCCGGCGATCGCGCGCGAAAACTCTCGTTGGTAGAGCACGGCTTCCGGCTTCCCAGCGCTCTCGATAATCGTCCGTTGAGTTACGAAGAGTTCGACGCGCATCTCAACCAAGCGATCTACGTTTCGGCGACGCCGGGAACCTACGAGACCGGACGGAGCGCCCAGGTGGTGGAGATGATCGTTCGCCCGACGGGGCTCGTCGATCCCGAGATAGAGGTGCGCCCGACGCGCCATCAGGTCGACGATTTGATGGAAGAGATTCGCCTTCGCGTCGCACGCAACGAACGCGTGCTCGTAACCACGCTGACGAAAAAAATGGCCGAGGACCTCACCGATTTCCTCGTCGAAGCGGGCTTGAAGGTTCGCTATCTCCACAGCGAAGTCGACACGCTCGAGCGAATCTCGATCCTGCGCGATCTGCGAAACGGCGTCTTCGACGTGCTCGTCGGGATCAATCTATTGCGCGAAGGGCTCGATCTCCCGGAAGTCTCGCTCGTCGGAATCCTCGATGCCGATAAGGAGGGGTACCTGCGCAGTGCGACCTCGTTGATTCAAACCATCGGCCGCGCAGCCCGCCACGTCGAGGGCAAAGTCATCATGTACGCCGATAACCTCACCGAATCGATGGCGCGCGCGATCGGCGAAACGCGTCGGCGCCGCGAGCGCCAGACGGCGTATAACCTCGAGCACGGCATCGAACCGCGCAGCGTCCGTAAAGAAGTGCGCGATATTCTAGCGATGGTCGGCGGGGGCGATCGCGGTGAGAAGAAAGCGAACGCGCGCGATCGGTTGCCGCGCGAGGTTGCGGCGCGCATGGCCGCCGACCTCGAAAAGAAGATGCGCGAGTTCGCGGCGAATCTCGAGTTCGAAAAAGCCGCAGCGGTGCGCGACGAACTCATCGAGGTGCGCAAACAAAGCGGGGCCGCGGAATCGATTTTGTTTGGAGCGCGCGCTCCGAAAGTGCTCGCACGTGTCCTTGACGAAAGAGATTCGGAATGATCGATCTCGTTCTTTTCGACCTCGACGATACGTTACACGACGACACGCAGGCCTGTTTGCTCGCGGGCATGGAGAGTGCCGAGGAGGTCGCGCGCGAACGCGGGATCGACGCGCGGCAACTCGCCGACGCCTACGCTCGCGAGGCGGCGAGTTTTTGGCACGGATTAACCGCCGAGCAGTTACGCACCAAGTTGGCGGGACTGCGCGAAGCGATGTGGGAGCGCGCGCTCGCCGAGGTCGGCATCGCCGAGCCCGAACTCGCGCGACGGACCGCGGAGCGGTATTATCGGCTGCGAAAGAAATATTTCGCGCTCTTTCCCGGGGCGCTGGAGCTGTTGGAGGAGCAGCGAACCCGCAGGCGCCGGCTCGGCATCCTCACCAACGGATTTTCGGAGACGCACGTCGAGAAAATCGCGCTGCTCGGCCTCGCCGAGGCGGTCGATGCGACCTTTTTCGCCGACGATGCCGGCCTGCTCAAGCCCGACCCGGCGTTCTTCGAATATGCGTGCGAGCGGCTCGGCGTGCCGCCGAAGCACGCCGCGATGGTCGGCGACCGGTACGACCGCGATATCGCCGGGGCTCTCGCGGCCGGGATGACCGCGATCTGGTTCAACCTGAGCGGAGAGCGCCTCCCCGCCGACGCGCCGCCCCCGCATGCAACCGTCACGGCGTTTTCGGGGGTTGGTCGAGCGCTGGAGATCGCTGCGGCGCGGTCTCGGAACGGATAAAAATGGGGCACGGACTCGATTCGATCGTTATTAAGGGCGCGCGCGAACACAATCTCAAAAACGTCGATCTGACGCTGCCGCGCAATCGGCTCATCGTCGTGACCGGGCTCTCCGGCTCCGGGAAATCTTCGTTGGCCTTCGATACGATCTATGCCGAGGGGCAGCGCCGGTACGTCGAGTCGCTCTCGTCGTACGCACGCCAATTTTTGGGGCAGATGGAGAAGCCCGACGTCGATTACATCGAAGGGCTCTCGCCGGCGATCTCGATCGATCAAAAGTCGACCTCGCGCAACCCGCGCTCGACGGTCGGAACGGTCACCGAGATCTACGATTACCTGCGCCTGCTCTTCGCGCGCATCGGCGTGCCGCACTGCCCGAAATGCGGGCGCGCGATTACGACGCAGAGCAGCGAACAGATCGTCGACGCTATTCTCGAACTCGCCGAAGGCACGCGCATCGCTCTGTTGGCACCCTTAGTCCGCGGCCGTAAGGGCGAGTATGCCAAACTCTTCGAAGAGATCGCGAAAGAAGGCTTCGCTCGCGTGCGCGTGGACGGCGAGATGCGCGAACTGCGCGAGAAGATCGCGATCGACAAAAAACGCAAGCATACCATCGAAGTGGTCGTCGACCGCCTGGTAAACAAGCCCGATATTCGCAAACGACTTACCGACTCGGTCGAGACCACGTTACGGCTCTCCACCGGCATCGTGACCGCTTCGATCGAGGAACCGAAAGCGAAACCGCGCGAACTGACGTTCAGCGAAGCGTTCGCTTGCGTCGAATGCGGGCTTTCATTCGAAGAGCTCGCCCCGCGCCTCTTCTCGTTTAACTCGCCGTACGGAGCCTGCCCCGCCTGCAGCGGGCTCGGCGAAAAAGTCGAGATCGATCCCTGGAAAGTCATCCCCGATCGCAGTAAATCGATCGCCGACGGCGCGATCGTGCCGTGGAGCAAGACGCTAGGGACGGGGCGCTTCCCCTCCATGAACGCGTATTATCTGCAGCAACTCGAGCGGGTCTTGCGCCGCTATAACGTGCGCATGACGACGCCGGTCGAGCGTTTTTCCGAAGAGGTGCTCGAGGTCGTGCTCTACGGTACCGACCGCGAGCAAGAATTTGCCTATAAAACGCGCTCCGGAAAAACGTGGGAGTATAAAGCGACCTTCGAAGGCGTCGTGAATAATTTGCAGCGTCGCTACGCCGAGACGTCGAGCGAGTACGTCAAAGAAGATATCGAAAAATATATGGCGACCTCGGTCTGCCCGGCCTGCAAGGGCGCGCGCTTGAAACCCGAGGCGCTCGCGGTGAAGATCGCCGGCGTGAATATCGACGAGCTGACGCGCCTCTCGGTCGAGCGGGCGGAGAGTTTCTTCGGCACGCTCAAACTTCGCGAACGCGATTTGCAGATCGCACACCAGATCGTCAAAGAGATTCGCGCGCGCTTGAGCTTCCTCTCCAACGTCGGGCTCGACTATCTCACGCTCGCGCGCTCGGCGACGACGCTCTCGGGAGGCGAGTCGCAGCGCATCCGCTTGGCGACGCAGATCGGCAGCGCGCTCGTCGGCGTGCTCTATATCCTCGACGAACCCTCGATCGGCTTGCACCAGCGCGACAACGACCGCCTTCTCGCCACCTTGCGGACCCTGCGCGATATCGGCAATACGCTCGTGGTGATCGAGCACGACGAAGATACGATGCGCTCCGCCGACGTCATCGTCGATATCGGGCCTGGAGCCGGTGCGGAGGGCGGCGAAATTCTTACCGTTGGGACGCTCGACGAGGTGCTCGCAAATCCGCGTTCGGAGACCGGTGCGTATTTGAGCGGCCGGAAATTTATTCCCATACCCGCCGAACGTCGCGTGCCGAAGGGGTGGCTCGAAGTGCGAAAGGCGCGCGCCAACAACCTGCGCGACCTCGACTTGCGGATTCCGCTCGGCGTGTTCTGCGCGGTGACCGGGGTGAGCGGAAGCGGAAAATCCTCGCTGGTCAATCAGGTGATCGTGCGCGCACTGAACCAACATCTCCACGG
>JAJYMV010000140.1 GCA_021786705.1 bacterium | reverse complement strand
ACAACGATGGCGGATACCCTAACTATCAGGCTCGCCCCCAAGGACCGGGAGACACTCCAGGAGCTTGCCCGCGCTCGTGGCCTCGGTGTCAGCGCTGTCGTGCGCGATCTTGCAGAGGCCGAGGCACGCCGCGTGCGTCGGTCGGCAATACGAGCGGAGGGCGAGCGAATCGTCGCATACGTCACCGAGCACCCCGAAGCACGTGAGGAACTTGAATCCTACGCCATCCCCGCGGGAGAACCGCGCTGAACCCCCCTGCCGGTTCGATCGTCTTGGTCGACTGGCGAAGCGGTGCTCTCGCGCGCGACCCTAATAAACTTCGTCCGGCCGTCGTCGTTGGCCATTCCGAACTCTTTCCGGAGAGCTACCCAAATCTGCTGGTCGTGCCGCTTACCACCGACCAGAATCTCGCTCACCCCACCTTCTCTCAGCGCATCGACCCGACGCCGGATAATGGCGCGTCGCGTGTATCGTGGACGCTCGCGCACCACATCACCAGTGTTGCAAAGCAACGCGTGACGCTTACTTTATCGCGAATCGAAGAGATACAATTGCGTGGTATTCGAGAGCAGGTCGCCTTTGCAATTGGCTTTAGCGTTTCCTGACCCACATGGCGACGGGGCCTTTCGGACGTAACGTCACGAGCGGTACCGTCTCCAGCACGCCCTCCTCGCACAACGCGAATCGAAATGCGCGCGCGAGTCTCGCGAGCACGAGCACGCCCTCGGTCCACGCAAATTCCTCGCCGATGCATCGACGCGCGCCGCCTCCGAAGGGCACATAGGCAAACGGCGGTACTTCGGTACGGACCCATCGGTCGGGATCGAAGCGCTCCGGCTGCGGGAAAAGATCGAGGCGACGATGCAGTACGAGCGGCGATATGAGGACGGTCGTCCCGGCCTCCACATCGTAGCCGCCGACAAGCGTTATGCGTTCGCGCGCCTCGCGCCCGAAGATCCACGCCGGCGGATAGAGGCGCATCGATTCGCGAAAGACGCGCCGCGTGAACTCGAGGCTCGCCGCGAGCTCGATCGGATCGCGCGAAAAATCGGCGGCATCGACTTCTTCGTGCAAGCGCCGCTCCACCTCGGGGTGCCGCGCGAGGAGATACCACGTCCAGATGAGCGCGTTGGCGGTGGTTTCGTGCCCGGCGAGGAAGAGCGTGAGCGCTTCGTCGCGGACCTGACGATCGGTTGGACGATAGCCGTCCTCCGCGTCCTCGGCAGCGATCAGGAGCGAAAGCGCGTCGCCGCCCTGTTCGGCGTTCGCTCGCCGTTGCGCGATGAGCCCATAGACGATCGTATCGAGTCGCGAACGCGCTTCATTGAAGCGTCGCGTTGCGGACAGAAATCCTAGCCGCGAACGAAGCTGCCCGAGCGGACCGATCCCGGAGGGATAGCTCTCCATCGTCGCCCGCAGTGCGGCGCGCACCTCACTCGCGCGCTCGCCCGCATCGACGCCGAAGAGCGTCTCGCTCGCGATGCGTAGCGTTAACTCGCTCATTGCCGCGTGCATCTCGACCCGCTCCTCTGCGCTTCGTTCCTCGCACCAGCGGGTCGCATGCGCGAGCATTGCCCGAGCGTACGCGGCGATGCGGCCGCGATGGAATGCCGGCTGTACGATCCTGCGCATCTGCCGGTGTTCCGGTTCCTCACTCGTAAGGAGGCCGTTTCCGAGTAGGCGGCGCAGCGCGCGCCCTCCCTCGGATTTCACGAACGCGTGCTGCTGCGTCACGAGCACGTCTTTGATCTGCTCTGGATCGTTGAGAAAGAGAAAGCGCCGAAACGGAATTTGAAACGACGCGATCGGACCGTACCGTTCGGCAATTTCGGCTAAAAACGCCGGTAACCGAAGGAACGGCTGCATGCCGAGCCGGGCGAACGTTTCACCTCGGCTCGGCCCTGGTATCTTCGCAACCATGTTCGGGTCTTTCGCGCGCTACGTTCCTTTTTCAGCCCCGGCGTAGAAGATCCACTTGAAAAACACCGCCGGCGTTGTGCTCAGTGCGTTGGGATCGCCATAGACGAGATAGAACTCGTTATGTCCGTGGAGGTAGTGAAATGCCGCGCTGAGATTATCGGCAAAGACCGGCGTAAAGGTCGGCGCGAAATACGAAGTAGGCAGATCGATCCCGTTGATGCGCCGAGCGCCGACGGAGAGCGAGGCGTCGCGCGAAAATTGCCAATTGAAGCTCGCCGAATTCAGCCATTCCTGAAACGACGGTTCCGCGGCGCGATGCGAGTGGTAGATATTTTCGTTCAAATTCAGCGAGAAGCTCAAGCGACGCCGGATCGGCATCGTATCGAAGAACTGCCAATTCGCGGCTTGACCGTGATAGTAGGGCCCTTCGCCGTACGCCAGCCCCTTGCCGTAGTTCGAATTGAGATTGTAGCCGACGAAGGCGCCGTTTCCGACGCTAAACGGGAGATACTCTCCGTCCGACGCCAATACGAACGTACTTTGCTGAAAGACGTGAACCGACCATAAATTTTTGAAGTCGACGTTAATTTGATCGCCGGCATTGCTCTGCGCGGGCTGCGAGACGTGATTCCAAAACTTTTCGTCGTTCAACGATACCGAAACGTCGAGCAACTTCGATGTCGGAGAAAAATGAAACGTTTGCTGTGCAAAAGAGAGATAACCGCCGATATCGTTTTGCATTTCGTAGCCATCGACCGGATTGAACTGCGAGCCGACGAATTGGTGCGCCAGCACGAATACGGTGTTTGCCGTTTTCATTCCCGCACCGATCTCACCATAGTGGGCTTGGCTGGGGTTGGTGACAAGCGTTCCGTCCTCGCGAGCGTAGTTTCCGTACACGAACCAATGTCCGCGCGTACTAAAATATCCGCCGTTGAGCGAACTTGAGTTATCGACGAGCGAAGGAGTGTTCACCGTGACGCGTTGCAGATCGACTTGTTCGATACCGCTGCTCGAGGAATGCCCGAAATCCAGCGCGTCGGCGAGATCGGTTCGTTGGCTACCGACGACATCGAATCCGGCAAAGGTGAGCGGACCTTGCGTTCCTTCGACGCCGTACCCTTGGCGAAACGTCGGAATCGCGGGCGTGTAGAGCGTCTGCGGGCAATTTTGGCAGCCGAGCGTGAAATTAAATGCGTTCCCTACCTGGGTAAAAAACGGCCGGACTTCTTGATATTGCCGCGGGAATGCCGTCGGCGAGATCGTTTGCTGATCGGTCTCGACGTTCGAGTAGTCGGGGTGGAACGAACCGACGAACGACGCCGTCGGCGTAATCGGCACCGCCATATCGAAACCGATCTGCGAGGTCGATCCGCCCGCCGCGCGCGAGCGCGCAACACCGAGGAGATAGGGTTGAAAGCGCGGGGCCGGCCGGTTCGAACCGGCTCCATGGGCTCCCGTCGGGTTCACGCCCTCCAGCGTACCCACGTAAAGCGTATCGAACGGACCGGTCGCGTTCGGACTGTAACTCCAAATGTCGCTGACGTTACTGTGCACCGCGAAGCGTTGAAATTGCACTCTCCATACATGCGATCCGCCCGCACGCACGACGGCAAACGGAACGTGCATGGTGACGACGTAGCCCGTTTTCGTAATGCGGCTCGCCGCCTTCCAGTGCGGCGAGTACGCGCTGTTCTCCGATGAGGATTGAAAGCGCGCTCCACGCGCGTTGGCGATAAATTGATAGGAAAAGCCTTGCAAGCCTTGCGGGTTAAGTGAGACCTGGACGTTATCGTCACCGAAGACTCCGGGGCCGTCGCTCAGCGTCGATGCGACGACCGGCGAATGTTGGATGACGACGAACGCGACATCGAGCCCTTTAGGATCCTGGGCCACGTACACGACGGGCGGGTGCTCGGCTCGACGACGATTGGTGAAATCGTAACGAAGCCGAATCCGCGCCGCTCCGTGCCAACTCGCGTCGACGCTTCCGGCAATCGCCGGCTCGTGCGCGAGCATCGGTACGTGAAGCACCGGCAGTGCCGCGGCGCCTGCTGCGGAAAAGCCGAGGGCGATCAGGAGCGTCGTAACTACGGCAATGAGTGCCGGCTTCGAGAAAGGCATGCCGCTTATACGGCAAGCACGTCGGTGGTGTTTCACCCGGCGAGCCCGCCTTCGATCATTTTTCCCTCAAAGGGCCAAGATCGGCGCGCGTTAGCCCCCTGCGAGTTTCGCGATTTTCCCTCGTGCAGCGAACCACGCGGCGATGCGCTCCCGGTGATCGCCTTGGATTTCAATCGCGCCGTTCTTCGTCGTCCCGCCGCAACCGCAGAGCTGCTTGAGCGCCTTCGCCGTGGCGGAAAGCTCGCGTTCGGGGACGCCGTAGATGATACTCGCCGTACTCGCGCGGCGCCGTTCGCGAGCGATGCGAACCACGCCGTCGTCGGGCGGAAGGGGGTGGCCGTGCTTCGCATTCCCCGGGCGCGCCCTCGCCTGGGGCTCGATCTCCCCACCGTCGCTCGAATAGACGAGCCTGCGGTTCTCCTCGTTCACCGGGCGAAAGATTCCAAAACGTGGGGATACTCTCCCCTCCGACGGCCCACCGAGCGGCCGAGCGGTCACTTTTAGACAGTTTTCTCTCCGGAGGGGTGCTACGCTCGAGGTTCGGAGGATTTCCCTAGTATGAATTTTATCGCTCGTTTCGCCTTTGTCGGCGCCCTACTCGTCGGATCGCTCGCCCTCGTGCCCGCGTCCGCCCAAAATGTTACCGTGGTGGTGAATGGCCAGGTTATGTCCTTCGACCAGGCCCCGGTCGTGGTGAACAACCGCGTCTTCGTACCGATGCGCGCGATATTCGAACGCCTCGGGTCGACCGTTTCGTACGCAAATGGGAACATTAACGCCCAAGGAAACGGAAGGTCGGTGCATCTCGCAATCGGCTCGATGAACGCATCGGTCAACGGGAATCCGCTGACGATGGACGTCGCGCCGTTTTTGGTGAACGGACGGACGGAAGTCCCGCTTCGTTTCGTCGCCCAAGCCCTCGGTGCGAACGTCAACTGGAACGGCAACACCTCGACGGTGTACATCGCAACCTCGGGGAATAACAATACCTCGACGCCGCAACCGTATGCGACGCAGACGCCGAGCTACCAATCGTTCTATCTCAATAACGAACACCCGGCGAACGGCGGCACGGTGAAAACCACGCACCCCAAAATTCACGCGACGTTTAGCGAGCCGGTCGATCTCAATTCGTTGCACGTCAGCGTGGATGGAAACGATGTCACGTCGCTCGTCTATACCAACGCCAGTGGTTTCGACGTAACGCCGGGATTCGCACTGAACCC
>JAJYMV010000165.1 GCA_021786705.1 bacterium | reverse complement strand
TCAGCGCGCTCTTTGGAAGAAAGTCGTAATGCGGCAGCCATACATCAAGTATAGCAGAAATTTGCCGTGTCGTCTCGCCATTTGCGGCTCAGCACACTAGCTACAACCGCTCGTTGCGCCGCAGGAGTCGCACTTCTCGCAGGAGCCGTTGCGCACCATCGTGAGTTGTCCGCATTCACTGCAAGCGTTGCCGGTGTAGCCCTTTGCTTTAGCGGCATTTACCGCCGCGTGCTGCGGGCGTTCGACGACGGCGGTTCCCACCGTTTGCACGCTCGGTGCGGGAGCGGTGAGCGTTGCCGCACCGTAGCTCCCTTGCGCCGCCTCGGGGTGGAGGTGCGTGGAGACCGGGTGCAGTCGCTCGGCGATGCCGGCCGGACGAACGTTCGTCGGCCCCGCCTCTTCAGCGAGATACTCTTCCTTCGATTCCGCCGCATCGACGCCCATCGCATCCATCTCCATCGATGGCGCTACGTGCGCGAGATCGTAGCGCCCGAGATAGCTCACCGCGAGCTCGCGGAAGACGTAATCGAGTAACGAGGTCGCCATCTTGATATGGTCGTGGCCGACGACCGGCCCGTTGGGCTCGAAGCGCGTGAAGGTGAAGGCTTCGACGAACTCCTCGAGCGGCACGCCATACTGCAAGCCGAGACTGATCGCGATCGCGAAGTTATTCATCAACGATCGGAAAGCGGCGCCTTCCTTGTGCATGTCGATGAAGATCTCACCGAGTTGCCCGTTCTCGTATTCGCCGGTGCGGAGATAGACTTTATGTCCGCCGACAATCGCTTTTTGCGTGTACCCGCTGCGCCGTTCGGGCATGCGGCGCCGCTTGGCGATATAGCGATAGACGAGTTTCTCGGCGATCTGGACGGGCGTGTGATAGGGCTGCGTCGGCGTATCTTCGGCTTCGATTTCGCCGCTGAGATCGTAGCTCGCCGCGAGCGGTTGGCTTAATTTGGAACCGTCGCGATAGAGCGCGACCGCCTTGATCATCTTTTCCCAGCTGTAGCGGTAGGCTTCCTTGACGTCGGCAATCGTCGCCGTCTGCGGCAGATTGATCGTCTTGGAGATCGCACCGCTAACGAACGGCTGCGCCGCCGCCATCATATCGACATGGGCGAGCGGGCGAATGTACCGCGTGCCGTATTTTCCGCATGGCGTCGCACAATCGAAGACCGGCAGGTGCTCGTCGTTGAGTTCGGGCGCTCCTTCGAGCGTCATGCGCCCGCAGATATAGGCCGAGGCCTCTTCGATCTGTCGATTGCTGAAGCCGAGGCCGTCGCGCAGGATGGAGAAGCTCCAATCGTCGAGTTTTTCGGGAGCGATGCCGAGGGTCTTGGTGCAGAACTCTTCACCGAGAACGAACTTGTTGAAGACGAACGGCAGCTCGAACGCACCGGCGAGCGAGCCCTCAAGCTTCGCGAGGGTTGCATCGTCGAAGCCCTTCGCGCGCAACGTCGCGCGATTGATGTGCGGCGCGCCCTCGAACGAGGCCGTTCCCTTCGCGTACGTCTCGATCTTCGCGATCTGTTCTTCGCTGTATCCAAGCTTGCGCAGTGCCGGCGCGACCGACTGGTTGACGATCTTGAAGTAACCACCGCCGGCGAGCTTCTTGAATTTCACCAACGCGAAATCGGGCTCGATGCCGGTGGTATCGCAATCCATAACCAGCCCGATGGTATTGTGTGAAATAAAGCCGTTTGCGACGTAGGTCACGTTTGCGGGCACCGAGAGATCGTAGGTGAGCTGCTCGCCGCCGTCATCGTTTGAGGCCACCGAATCGTAGAAGAAGGAGAGCGCCGAACGCAGCTCTGGAAGTTCGGTACGTTCGAGCAGCGTGGCGACGGTCGCGCGGCTGAGCGCTCCCTCGTGGCGGCTGCGATAGGTCTGCGTGCGGCCGTAGAGATCGATTTCCTTCGGCACGATGCGGTCGATAAGAGAAGCGGGTAGGAAGACACGGTCACCCTTCGTGCCCTGCCACGTATCGGAGAAGTGAACGCTCTCTGCCTTACGCTTTCCAATGAATCCAACCGCGTCCATAAAGTGCCGCGCGTATGCAGCGTTGCGCACGCGAAGTACGAACAGGTCGCTCTGCCCCCAACCTGAGGTATCGATCTTCGTGCTGGTCGGGATGCCCAATGCGAGCAATAACGTGCGCAGCTCGTCGGCGAATGAAGAACGCGCTGTGGTGATAGAGGCGGTGCCGTTAGTAACGGTTCCGTCGGCTTCGAAGACGCCGCGAAGAAACGCGCCATAGGTCGCGGTATCGTTGGTGGCGAGGACGGCATCGGGAATACGGGGCGTGTAGCCTTTCCCGCGATGGTCGGGCGAGGGAGCGAGCTTCGTGAAGCCGCAGGCCTCCCACCAATTGACGAGTTCGACCGAGTGAATCGCAACTTCAACGTAGTTGCCTTTGACCGTTAATTTCGGCTCGATATTGAAAAGCGAGCGGCTGAGGGCACTGAGGCGTTCGCAGACGTCAGTATCCTCGGCGGCGACGCAGAGGCGGAGACCTCTTGCGTGCAGGGAGCCATCGCCCATAAAATACCCGACAAGTTCGGCGAGATCGCTCGTGAGCGTGCGCGGAACTTTCGTCGTGTAGTCGGACGTCCAATACTCTTCGCCAAGCGGCGGGAGCGTCACGACGTTGGGCTCGCCGGCGAGCGTTCCCATCGAAAGCGCAACGACGTCGTCGGGAGCGACCTCGGCTAAGCGCTTCCACGCCAGTTGACTCGTGCTGGGATCCACCACCTTGACGCGGTGCTCCGGAGTGCCCTGAATGACGTAGCCGTTAGCGGTGGTAATGCGACGCGTCGGCGATATGCCGTTGATGAAGAACTTCGTCGCGCGTTGTTCGCCGTCGTCGGTGAGTACGCGGAAATCGATATCCTGCCATTTGTCACCGTCGACGTTGCCGAGCCGATCGAGGCGCTGTAAGCCGCGATCGGTGCTCACGAGCGTCGTGCCGACGAGGCAGCCGGTAGGAGCGATGACGGTGACTTGTGCGTTGCGATAGCCGTGCACTTCGCCGATCGAGAGCGCATCGTCCCACATCTTGCGCGCGAGCGCCCAGGTGCTCTGCGTGAAGAGCGAGGGTGCGTGCGTCACCGGTGAGACGCTGAGCCCTTCGTATTCGCCGGCGGGCGTTTGATACGCGGCGCGGCGATGGTTGCGAATGACGCGCAGCATCGATTCGGCATTGGGCTTGTAGCGCGGGAACGCGCCGAGTTGCTCGGCCATCTCGGCGGAGCACCGATAGGCGGTACCGGTCATCAGCGCCGAGATCGCCGCGCACCAACCGAGCCCTTCGGGCGAATCGTAGGCGAGGCCCATGTGCATCAGCAACGTGCCGAGATTTGCATACCCGAGCCCGAGCGTGCGGAAATCGTAGGATTTTTGCGCGATCGTGGCGCTGGGGAATTGCGCCATTAACACGCTGATCTCCAGCGTGAAGGTCCAGATGCGGCAGGCTTGTGCGAAGCGCGGCGCATCGAATTCGCCGTTGGCATCGAGGAAGGTTGCGAGATTGAGGCTCGCGAGGTTGCACGCCGTATCGTCGAGGAAGAGATACTCCGAGCACGGGTTGCTCGCGTTGATGCGGCCATCGCTCGGGCAGGTGTGCCATTCGTTGATCGTATCGTCGAATTGCAGCCCCGGGTCGGCGCACTGCCAGGCGGCAAGCGCGATGCGTTCCCAGAGATCGCTCGCCGGGAAGCTCTTGGCAACGCCGCCGTCGGTGCGACGAATCAGGTTCCAGTCGGCACCGGCATCGAGTTTGGTGAAAAACTCGTTCCCCAGGCGCACGGTGTTATTCGAATTCTGCCCGGAGACCGTCGCGTACGCATCGCCGTCCCAATTGACGTCGTAAATCGGCACCTGCATCGAGGTATAGCCCTGTTTGGCGTAATCGAGCGCCTGCGCGATGTTGCCTTGAGGAACGCCGGCGGCGAGCGCTTCGCGCAGTGCTTGGCGCAGATCGGGATTGAGCTGCGGATCCAGGCGTGCCGCCTCGGGGATATGCTCGGCGTGCGCGGCCTTCATAATCGCGTTGAGCTTGCGTTCGCAGAGCATCGAACCGACGACGAGATCGGCGACCTTCTGTTCCTCGGTGACCTTCCACGAAACGAATTGTTCGATATCGGGATGGTCGGCGTTGAGCACGACCATCTTCGCCGCGCGACGCGTCGTGCCGCCCGATTTAATCGCGCCGGCAGCGCGATCGCCGACGCGCAAAAACGACATCAAACCGCTCGACGAGCCGCCGCCCGAGAGCTTCTCGCCCGATCCGCGGACGTTGGAAAAATTGCTTCCCGAACCCGAGCCGTATTTGAAGATGCGCGCCTCGCGCACCCAGAGATCCATGATGCCGCCTTCGTTGACGAGATCGTCGGAGACGCTCTGAATGAAGCACGCGTGTGGTGCGGGATGTTCGTACGCGCTCGTGCTGCGCGTCAGTTCCGCGCTGCGCGGATCGACGAAATAATGCCCTTGCGCGGGGCCGCTGATGCCGTACGCCCAATGCAGACCGGTGTTGAACCACTGCGGTGAATTCGGCGCGCCGACTTGGCGCGCGAGCATCGAGCACATCTCGTCGTAATAGGTGCGCGCGTCGGCTTCGCTATCGAAGTAGTCATGCTTCCAGCCCCAATACGTCCAACAGCCCGCGAGCCGGTTGAAAACGTCTCGCGCATCGAGTTCCGCCCCGAACTGTTCGTCGCGCGGCAATGCCGCGAGCGCGGCCTCGTCGGGGACGCTGCGCCAGAGCCACTCGGGCACGCCCTCCTCAGCGACGCGCTTGCGCCGCGTCGGCACGCCGGCCTTCCGGCAATATTTTTGGGCGAGCACGTCGACGGCGACCTGGCTCCAGGCGGCCGGCACCATGATGTCCTTTGCCTCGAAGATCACCGAGCCGTTCGGATTGACGATGCGCGAGGTGCGCGGTTCGAACGCCACCCCCGCATACGGCTCACCGGCGACGGAGTAGAGGCGAGCGAACTTCATGGTGATTCTCCTTGTTCTAAACGGCGGCAGCTGAGCAAAATACGGGCGGCGGGGGCGGGCGAACGAACGTTCGATAATCTTTCGACGAGGCAAGGTTTAGTGCTTTTGAGCACTGGGGACCTACTATATATGGTGGCAGCGTCAAAAGTCCCTCTGGAAAGGCTGTCCAAAAGCAGAAAAAGTCGTGGGTAAGCGTGGGCGCCGCTGTGGGCAACTCCGAGGATAGTGGGGATAGAGGTTACAAACCCTTGGCCCATGTCTCGCCCCTTCCAACAGGTGCCTCACCTGGCCGCCATTCGCCCCGAAAGCCTCGTCGCCGAGGGGGTGCGTGGGCTGATTTTGGACCTCGACAACACCCTGCTCGGCTTCGGAGCGAGCGCGCCGAGCCCCGAGAACCGGGCCTGGGTCGCCGCGGCGCGCGCCGCCGGCCTGGAGATCGTGCTGCTTTCGAATAACTTCGGCCCGCGGGTCGCCGAGATCGCCGCGCCCCTGGGGCTGCACGGCATCCCCAACGCGCTCAAGCCGCTGCCGCTGGGCTTTCTGCGGGCGAAGCGCGCGCTGGGCATGCGGGCGCGCGAGGTTGCGGTGATCGGCGACCAGCTCTTTACCGACGTGCTCGGCGCGACGCTCTGCGGCATGCGGGCGATCTTGGTGGAGCCGATCGAAGACCGCGATTTCCCGCTCACGCGCCTGTTCCGCCGCATCGAGCGGCTGGTGCTGCCGGAGCGCCGCGTATGAAACTCGCGCTGATCGGCGACCCCGTCGCCCATTCGCGCAGTCCGCAGTTGCACCGCGGATTTCTCCACGAGGCCGAGATCGAGGGGAGCTACGTGGCGATCGAAGTGCCTGCCGGCAACGCGATTAACGTGCTGCGGCGCATGCGCCTCGACGGCTATACCGGTGCGAACGTCACGACGCCGCTGAAAGAAGAAGCGCTCGCCGCCTGCGACGTGCTCAGCGATGAGGCGCGGCGCGCAAAAGCGGTGAACACGGTGTATTTCGACATGCAGATTCGCGGCACCAACACCGACGGCATCGGCTGGCGCGTCGCGCTCGAAGCGATATTGGAAGATTCGATCGCACTGCGCCGGATCGGCGTGCTCGGCACCGGCGCGACCGCGCGCGCGATTTTAGCGCAGTGCCAGGAATACGACGCGCACGCATATCTGTGGGGGCGTAATGCCGACCGCGTCGCGGAATGTATCGTCGATTTCGACGCGCAGCCGTGGCCCGAATCGGTGCCGGAGATCGTGGTGAGCACGCTGCCGCCCGGGGCGATCTTACCGCACGATCTAGCGATAGAACTCGCGCAACCGGAGTTGGTGATGGATGTAAACTACGGGCCGCGCGCGACGTTGGCGCGCCGATTAGAACGCGATATCGTCACCGGCGAAGCGATGCTTGAAGCGCAAGCGCGCGCGAGTTTCGATTTCTGGCTTGCGCACCTCGACCGCGTCTCGAGCGACGACCGATGAGTGTAGCGGATATTGTCGGGGCTACGGTGCTCTTTATCGCCGACATCGCGTTGATCGCGAGTAAGGATCCTCGCGTCTCGTGGATGAAAACGACCGCGCGCGTGCAAGGGGTTTCGTTAGCGCTCGGGATTGCGGCCGGCGCGGTTTTCAACAACCCGCGCTTTGTGGAGTACGGCTTTATCGGCGTCGCCATGAGTGTGATTCCGTTAGCGATCGCGTACGGTCGGCGCCGGCGAAATTTCCGATAATACTTCCCTGGAGCACTCTTCTGTAGGGACGCTCGTCGACCGCATTTCGAGCGACGACTATCGAACGATCCCTACCGTTGCTAGGCCGCTATCGCCCGTTTTAGTGCAGCCACCCAATCGCGAAAGTGCTCGCATTTGCAGGCCATTGCGTCGACACCGATGTCCTGAGCCGCAATCGACCCATGTCGTACCTTGTCGTAGTGAGGAATAATACGCTTTATACGGTACGAAGGTGGGTTTGTTCCATTTATTTCCTCGGGCGAAGGGAAAGTGGACACGATACGCTCTAAGTCGCTTACGGCGCTGCGAGAATGCATGCCCGATAGCGAGGCTGCCGCTACGACGGCTCCAGGACTCGATAAAAGCAATGCCTCGAATTCGTATGTTGATATATACGGCAGAAATCGACTGTTATTAATGTGCTCATTCAAAGCGTGTTCGAGCGTCGCAACCTTTGTTTTGCTATCCATAGTGAGGGCTTCTTCATATCCCGGAAAATCGCGCGGTAGGCGATAAAGATCGATCATGCACGTGACCAATGCTGACCCCGTGTCCTGTAGAGCGAGTCGCACATTATCTCGAAGTTGCCTAAACGTTGAAAGTCCTCCCGTCCATTTCTCGCCTGAGTTTACCCTCTTTGTTACAAGCACAATGGGGTGAATATAGGCCGTCGGGTCGACCGCAAGAATATATGGGTTTAAGACGGATTGGACAAAAGTTTCTTCAGTTTGGCCCTCGACGAGGACCGTAATCTTAGGCATGGGAGGGCCTTCCACCGATCACGTTTTTCTCCCAAAGGTCGCCCATTCCATAATCGTCGAGCCAGGCGGCCAAGGCTCCGGAATCGAGGCGGTTGAACATTGACTCAGCACCGATGCGATCAACCACGATTAAATCTTCGGGAGCAAATTGGTTTACGAGGGGCACAGATTGCGTTGAAACAATAACTTGCCGCCGCGCTGCCGTGCTCTGCATAATACCAGCGAGTAATGTAATGGCATAGGGATGAAGGCCAAGTTCGGGTTCGTCAATAACGATTGTGGGCGGAGGGGTGGGCTGGAGAAGCGCTACGGCAAGGCAGATAAAGCGAAGCGTCCCGTCGGAAAGCTGCCCAGGGCTGAGTACCGACTCACTTCCTTTCTGCCGCCACTCCAGTCTCGTTTTGTCGGCGTCATATGGATTTTGTCGAAGAATGAAATCGTCAAAGAACGGTGCGGCAAGGCGCACGGCGTCAAGTATTTCTTTATACGACTTTTCATGACGCTCCTTAATGAGCATTAGATATGCAGCGAGATTCCCCGCATCTCCACGCAGAGATAGATTATCGGCAATGCTGCACGGCTGCTTAACTGCTGCCTGAACGCCAGTGTCATGGAAGTGATAGAGCGTCCAGGCCGCCATCTTGTCGCGAGTGTACTTAGCAACTCTCGAGCTATCCTCAAAAAGTCGTGTTTCTTTGTGTCCTTGACCAAGTTTAACGTCATAGGGACGCGGGTATTTCGTGTCCCAAACATAAGCATATTCTTTGGAAAAAATTAAACTGCCTTCGCTATTTGGAACGAGTGAACACTCGTATTGATTTTCGCCAAATTCCAACTTGAAATGCACTTCGCGCGTAATCTTCGATCCTTGAAAAAGAATTGAATTTGCGCCACCACTACTGCCGACATAAAGTTGTAGTTCTCGCCGTACGATCGCAGACAACAGTCGAAACATGGAAATAAAATTCGATTTTCCCGCGCCATTGGCTCCGATTAGAACGTTGAGCGCTCGTAACTCAACCGTCGCGCTACGAATTGACTTGTACCCTTCGATTGTGACTTTATTGAGCGCCGCATCTGGTAGAGTCACTATCTTCGTCCCTTTTCCCGTCTTAAATATCGGCATGCCGGGTGTTGGCATTGCACTGTGTCAAGCAAATTGGCGCTTCCGCTACATTGCCTCGCTACACCTCTGTGAAGATTGACTCGAACGACAAGAGCGATCCTCAAATTACGCCGCGAACACGATTTTAGTGCATTCGGACTCAGCCGGGTCTCGTGCACTGGGCGATAAAGGGGTGCAAGAGACTGCGAGGCATTCGGAGAGGGGGAGATTCGAACTCCCGAGACCGGTAAAGGTCTGCTCGCTTTCCAAGCGAGTGCATTCGACCACTCTGCCACCTCTCCAGGGCGACGGCCAGCCTTGGCTGCCCGTCCGGGGGAAACCTCCGAGCGGCTATTCCCCGACCCTTCGCCGGAGGGACAACTTTCTTAACGATACTAGACAGCGCTCGCTTGCTACGCTACGCTCGCTCGACCCCCCTGCCACCCTGATGGCCGGGGGAACCTCGCTACAACACGTGGAGGGCGACCGTGAGTGCCGGAGTGATCGCGACCGAGGACCCGTCGGCGATTCGTGCCTGCAACGCCCTCCTCGCCGAGGCGATCGAGCGAGGCGCCTCCGATATCCACCTCGAGCCGCGCCGCGATGGCGGAGTCGCGCGCTTGCGCATCGACGGCCTCTTGCACGACGGAGCCACCTTCGAAAGCCTGCTCTTCGAACGCATCATCATGCGGATGAAATTGCTCGGCGGTATCGATATCGCCGAGCGAAGGAAGCCTCAGGATGGCCGATTCAACTCCGGGGCTTTCGACATCCGCGTCGCGACGATGCCCGTGCTGAATGGAGAGCGCATAACGGCGCGGCTGCAGGCGAACGACACACGTATGCCTGCAATTGAGGCGCTCGGATTCGCACCGTCGATGCTTGCGCGCTTCCGCTTTTTGATCGGATCGCCTCAGGGGTTGGTTATCGCATGCGGGCCGACCGGCAGCGGAAAGACTACGACGATGTACGCCGCGCTCGCCGAACGGCTCGGGCGGAACGAGAGCCTGTGCAGCATCGAAGATCCCGTCGAGATTCGTACGCCGGGAATCAATCAGGTGCAGATCCATGAAAAGGCCGGTCTCACGTTCGAGAGTGCGATGCGCGGCCTCTTACGCCACGATCCCGACGTCGTGTTTATCGGAGAGATTCGCGATCGCGCTACCGTCGAACTCGCTGCGAGCGCTGCGTTGTGCGGACGGCTCGTAGTGAGCACGTTACACGCGCCCGACGCATGGACGGCTCGGATGCGCATGCTCGATCTCGGGCTTTCGGAGCGCCTGGTCGACGGTGCCGTGACGGCGTATGTATCGCAGCGCCTGCTGCGCCGCATCGCCTCCGATGGATCGTTTGTCGGGCGGGTGGGAGCATTCGAACTGGCCGAGGGCGGTAGCCTGAGTCCACAATCGCTTGCGGACCCGTTACATCCGCTTCGTCTCGACGCGCAGCGCCACGTTCGCGAGGGGCGAACGAGTGCCGACGAAGTAGAGCGCGTGCTCGGGCCCTGTCGTTAATGCAGCCGGTTACGAGGTGCTACTTTGACGACGCATTTTATGAAGCGCGTCGACTGGGTGCATCCGATATCCATTTGGCTGCGCAACGTCCTGTCGTCGTACGCGTCGATGGTAAATTGCGCGAAATATTATCGCACCCCGTTCTCACGCCGATGCTCGAGGAGCTTTACGAAGAAACCACGGATCATGCGACCGATCGTTCGCACCTTGGTGGTGACTTCACTCGCGTTCTCGCCGAACCCCATTGGGGGCGGGTACGCCTTCATTGGACGCGTTCGCGCGCGACGCTTCACTGTTCGGTGCGGCTGTTTCAAACTGCGTGTCCCGATCCGGGAACGCTCGGCCTATCTCCGCGACTCTGCGAACTCGTTGGGTCGGCGCGTGGGCTTGTTTTAATCGTCGGCTCCACCGGGAGCGGAAAATCGACGACGTTGGCCGCGCTTCTGAGGCTCGCCGCCCAAACGCAATATCGAAAAATAATTACGTTGGAAGATCCGATCGAGTACGACCTTTCAGAACTTCCGGGAAGTATCGAACAGCGTGCGGTTGGGAGCGACATCGAATCTCTTCACGACGGGGTGCTCTCGGCTCTTCGAAGCGACCCGGATATCATCGCGATTGGTGAAGCGCGAAGCTCCGACGACTGCAACGCGCTTCTCCGAGCAGCAGAGACCGGGCACTTCGTTCTCGCCACGATGCATGCGGCGGATGCAGCCTCCGCTATCGACCGAATGCTGCGCGCCTTCCCATCGGGAGAGGCCGCGATTGCGCGCACCGTATTGGCCGACGTTCTCCTGGCAATCAGCGCGCAAAAGCTGGTCGCTAGGCCGACCGGCGGCCGCGCATTAGAAAGCGAGTTGCTCCTGGCTACCGATGCGGTGCGGGCGATCGTTCGCGACGGGAAATGCTATCAATTACGAAACGCGATGACCCTCGGGGGATCCGCAGGAATGAACCGATTCACGCGAGCCGGCTCAGTATGACCGAATCGTACCTTTATGTAGCAAAACGGATAGACGGCACCCGTTCGAGCGGTGTCTTGCGCGCGGAGTCCTGGCAAACCGCCGCAAACGAGCTGATAGAACGGGGCCTCACCCTGCTTTTTCTGGATCGCCACCAAAGCGTTGCGTCGCTGTTTCGGCCATCCGAGCGATTTCGAATCGTCCACGAAAAGGCGCGCCGTTCGTTCTATCGGGCGCTCGGAACGCTCTTGTCTGCAGGATGCTCGTTCTCCCGTTCGCTCGATATTTGTATCGAGCGAGCGGAATCTCCGGCTCTTGGTGATGCATTACATGCCGTTCTTGCACGGGTTCGGACGGGAAGAGCACTGAGCGATGCACTCGAAGGACTGCCGTGCGACTTCCCGGCAAGCGATGTCGCATTTATTCGAGCCGGAGAAACGACTGGAAGCCTCGATGCGGCCCTTTTACGGCTTGCCGACGCGCTTGAGAAGAAGGGCGAGCTTCGTGAGCGTATCGTAGCCTCAATCGCCTATCCCGCCTGGGTGTTCCTAACATCGGTGACGATTATGGCAATCCTCGCCGCTACGACGCTCCCATCCGTAATGTCACTCTTAAAGGAGTTAGGAGCTCGTCCAGGCGGTATTTTGGCTCTCTCGATCGCCATTTTGAGTAGCCTAGAACAACGAAGTACATGGCTCTGGTTGGCGCCGACCATCCTCGCGGTGGCCTTTCTCACCGGGGCAGCTCAATATCGGCCGCGCGTTGTAAAATGGCGGGAACTGGCATTACTACGAATCCCTCTCGTTGGGAAAATCGTGGCCGATCGCTGCAGCGGTGACTTTTTTTCGACCGCCGGCGAGCTGCTCGGAGCCGGCGTTGGCGTTATCGAGGCCATCGCCTTAGGCGCCGCCGCAACCCAAAGTCGTCTGTTTACGGAGACCGCCCATGTATGGCTTACGAAAATAGAAGGTGGAGAAACGTGGTCCGCATCGATGGTCGAAGGTCCCTTTGTCGATCGATTTTCGAAAACGATGATCGAACTCGGCGAAGAAAGCGGTGCTCTCCCGCACCTCTTACGCGCCGTAGGCGCACATCGAATCGCCGAAGCCGGAAATCGTCTCCGGCTTCTTACGTCCTTTATCGAACCAGCAGCCATTCTTGTCGTCGGTTGCATGGTGGCAATATTTGTAAGTGGAGTGCTCATTCCAATCTATAACGCTATCGGAGGTATACGATGAACGGCCCGGCCATCGTCGATTGCGACGAACAGCACCGACTCGACTTATTTCAACGATTCGACTATCTCTGCTCCAATGCAGCGCTTCGCTATCGAGGCAATCCAATCGGTTACGACGATCTATTACAGATCGGCCGAATAGGATTACTAAAAGCTATCGACCGATACGACGGCGCCTTCGGCGTCCCTTTTGCCGCCTATGCGTGGGCGAGCATTATCGGCGAGGTCCGTCACGCGTTCCGCGATCAGTCCGAACTCATACGAACACCGCGCCTCGCCAGGCACCGACAGCGCGAGGCACGTCACATTTCGGAGCGGTTGACCCATCAACTTGGCCGGTCTCCGACCTCGTATGAGTTGCAGCGAGCGGTATGCGACGTCGTAGGGAACGTTCCGCTTACGGAGCCCATTCGGATCGCCACACTCGATAGCGTCGAACGATCGGCGCCGGCGTTGGAACGCGAAATCGATCGCGTCGTCGACGCCGTAGCCCTCGAAGTATGCATGCGCGAGCTATCTCATTTGGAGAGAACGGTTATCGATCGCATTTACGTTGGAGGCGAGGACTTAGGATCGGTCGCTAACGACCTAGGCTATTCAACCAGACAGATATGTCGAATACGAAAACATGCATTGCAGAAAATTGCCGATCGCTATGTCCAACGGTGAGCGTTTCCGGGTACTCATCCGTGCATGGGTACGCTTCAGCGACAACGAGGATTTACGCTTATTGAAATGATGGTGGTCGTAGCTATTATCGCCATCCTCGTTACCTTGCTCGTCCCCAATTTTATGCGAGCCCGCGCCCAAGCCCAAACCGCCGCCTGCGAAGCGAATATGAAAGAGATCGCAACGGGATTGGAAATGTATTATGCCGATAACCTCAGCTATCCCTCAGGAGCTGCGGCCGGTGCGGGCAACCCGGTCGACGCGGCCGATCCGCTCGTCAAATATTATTTGAAGCAGCCGCCGGTCGATCCGGCGGCCGGCCCGGGAAAGTACTATACCTATAGCATCTCGGGTTCGGGAACGGGCGACGCATCGTATACCATCGTTTGTCCGGGTTTGCACGCTGCTCTAACCTTGCAAACGCTCAACGGTGGGACGGCGCCCAGCAGCGACTCTGGAATTCAATACGATTCGAATACCGGGTTTGCCGTTCACTGACATGCTCGCCCCCATCATCTCGGCAGCCCTCATCGGCCTTATGGCAAGCGGTGGCCCTTGTACCGCAGCTCGTGCGATCGCCGGGTCGGCATTTTACAGCGGTCCTCGTCGGGTGTTTTCGCTTGCGACGTTCACGTTCGGAGCGTTCCTCACCGATCTCGCCCTCGTCAGCTCGCTCGGACTTTTTTTTCGTGCGCTCGAGATATCGGCATTCTGTTACGGCGTTGCTGCTATCGCGTCGCTTATTGCGGGCGTTTGGACGATCGCCCGCAAGCCACCTGATACCTGTCTGCATGCGCTCCCTCCCCGCAATACGCAAAGCATTCCGACGCTCGCAATTCCCTTGGCGGCGGGCATGGGCAGTGCTCTTTTATTGGGTGCCTGCTGTGCTCCGTTCGTTCTTGCAGCGGCGGCGACTGCGGGACCGTCGGCGGACCCGCTCGTTATTTCCGTCGCGTATGCGGCCGCCCATGCCGGCATCCCGTTGCTGTTGAGCCTCTGGTCCCGGCAACTCAAGCGCTTCCTGACGCACGCCGGGGCATGCGAGGCCATTATCACAATCGAGGCCGGAATATTTATCGCCTGTGCGTTGTATTTTGGGGCATTGGTGTGAGCGCGCCCGCGTATACTCGTCGCTTGCTGCTTGTCGGGTGTGCATGCCTGCTCTCCCTCCCTTTCCTCAGAAAACCACTCTCCGAAGCGCTCCTAGCCCGTGGAGACGGCGCCTTAAGCATAGGGAGGCAACGCGAAGCGTGGCAATTCTACCAACGGGCAATGGCCGTCGATCGCTCGATTCGGCCGCTCGGTAGAATCGCGACCTTGGCTATCCTCTCTGACGATCCGAAGCTTATTCGAAAGGCCATTAATGCCGAAGCTGCTCTCAAGCCAACGAGGCGTTTTGCATCGCTGATTTTCGAGCGCGCCCTATTGGAGTGGAGAGACCACCAATACGTTGCGGCCGAACGCGATTCGCGAACGTCGTGGGCGTTAAAACATTCGGTGCGAGCGATAATGTTTGCGGGAATACTCGCGCGCCGGCGAGGTGCGTTGGAGACCGCAGATCGTGATTTCGAGCGCGCTCATCTGCTTGCTCCGTGGGACCGTCGGCCGATCTTTGAACTTGCTAGGGCGGCGAAACGACATCGTGGTGCTTGATTTCCTTGTGCTGCTGTTTTTGGGGGCGATATCGTATGGAGCGACGACGTTATTGGCGTACCGATCGTTACCACCCATTCGGGCACGATCGTTGATCCCGACGATCGTACACGTGTCAATTCTTGGCGGAGTAGCCGGTTTCGTCACGATGCATGGATCGCTCGTCGATAACGCCGACGAACTCATCCTCGTAGGGGCATTGCTGAGCCTCGCTTCGATCGATCTTCAAACCGGCTACGTGCCGAATACGGCGCTCGTTCCCTTAGCGCTTCTCGCCGGTTTTCATGTAGCGTTCGGAGAGCATCGTTTTTCAGATATGTTTGCCGCAATGCTCCTGGGTGGCGCGGGAATCGCCCTGCATCTCATCGGCGAAGGAGCGAGCTTCGGTTTGGGCGATGTCAAGCTCTTGGGGCTGATAGGATGTGTTCGGGGAGCGGAACGCGGGCTCTCCGTCTTGGGCACGGCTTTTGTTATCGGCGCCCTCATCGCGGTAGCGCTCATCGCGGCGCGGCGGTGCTCCCGAAAAGATGCGGTTCCATTCGTCCCAATGATCTGTTTGGCCGTTCTCTGGCAGGTAGGCGTTCATGCGGTATAGCTTCGATCTCCGACGGGAGTTGCCATTAGGAATCGACATCGGCACGAGTAAGCTACGAATGACGTTCGCCCGGGCGCACGAAACCGGAGTTTGCGTCGAGGCGGCGACATCGCGCGACCGCGAGCACGGCTTCGACGACGATTGGCTCTGTGCGATGATCGAAGAAATGCGCGACGATCTGGGCGCTCGCACGCGCTCCTGCGCGATGGCCCTCACCTCCCAGGAGGCTACGGTCGACCTCCTATCGCTTCCCAACCTTTCGTATCGCGATCGCACTGCGGCGGCCCATATCGAAGCCCAACGGCGCCACAGCGACGGTCAGCGGCGACTCATCCGACTATTCTCCACGGGGCGGTCCGGCGCGTATCTTCTCGTCACCGCACCGTTGGCAAGCATCGAACTCCGCAAAACGATGGCTGCACGAGCCGGTCTGCGCTTGGTCTCGTTGTCCGTCGAAGGACTCACATGGAATCGGTTCGCTTCCCAGGATGTGAGCGTCGTCGACGTTGGCGTGGAATCCACACGAATTCATGGAAGCCGAAACGGAACGCCGACGGTCGAGGTCTTTCCGATCGGCGGGAAGGCCGTGACCATGGAGATGGCCGGAGCTCTCGGCATCGACGAGCGCGTAGCCGAAAAGCGAAAGCGAATACTCGGCTTGTCGGGCGTCGGCGAACGCCTCCTCGCATCGCTGGTGGAATGGATCTGCGAGAGGCTCGAAAAGACGGATGGGAATCGCCCAACGGGTGTGATGCTCGTTGGGAATGGGAGCCGTCTCCCGGAATTGCACCGACTCTTAGCGGAGCGGCTCTCTCAACGGACGTGGCGTACGGCATGCAGCCAACTCGAACGATCGCGATACCCCGAAGATATACGGCGCGCCGCCTTTGCTGATTGGGCGCTTTCCATCGCTCTTACCTCGAGCGCGGCCGGGACACTATGAACCTCCTTGCCGCTCCTTGGTCCGAATCCCTCGACCGTGCAACGGTTGCTCTAACCCATCGACGCTTGCGAATACCTATTATTTGCTTTGCGGCGAGTTTGCTGTTTATGGGCGTCGGCAATGCCGTTCTTAGCTCGCAAGTTACCGTGGCCGAGAGCATGCGTGAGAAACTCGCGCAACGGCGAGCAGCCTTCGACCACGCCATTATCGGTACCCACGTTCGCGAACGTCGTTTGCGCCGCGATTTAAAGGTCGCGCGTCGGATTGCCGCAGTTCGGCGAGACGCCAACGACATGGTGGCTGCGATTGCCGACATTGCAAACGCCGCTCCTCTATCGGTTTGGTTTGGTACGCTCACCATCGACCAACATGAGTTGAAGATCGATGCCAAAACCGACTCGCTCCTTGCAATATCCTCAATGTTACGCTCTTCGTCGCACTTGCTTCGAGGAAACCGCTCCAGCGTACGAACGATAGCCCGGGCGCCCAGCGCAACGAACCCCGTGATCTCCTTTACGCTCGAGGTGCAACGTGGATCGTAGTAGTGGAGCACTTTATGCTCTCGCCGCGGGCATCGTGTTCCTTTTCTATGTTGGTCCGTATCGAACTGCCGCAACGCGCGTGCAGCTCGCCAAAGCCGACATGGCGCAAGATCGGTCGGTCGTAGCGGAGGATCGCGCCATTTTACAACGAGCGACAGCATTACAGGCGCTGCAAAAGCGAGTGAGCGACGCATTGCACTCGCCGGTACAGGCAGGGACCTTCGGATCCGACGAGGCGAGCTTTCTCGATCGACTCCGCCGACTTGCGAAGCGGAATAACGTTACGATCGTTTCGCTCGTCCAGGGTGCGCGGAGCTCGGCCGGCACTGATTCCGCGGTTTTCAAAAGTCGCCCATTGCATATCTCGGCAACGGGAGGGTTTTCGTCTATTCTCCAGTTTCTTGGGTCTCTCGGGTCTACGGTTGGGACCTTCGCTATCGAGCGTATCGATATGCAGCCGTTACCGGCGACATCGCCGCACACGAAGGGCGGCGTTCGTATTCGCCTCGACGGGTCGGCGATACAGATCATGCATGGAAAAGAAAGGTAGTACGATCGTGCTGCAACGAGAACTCGACCGGCGTTCGATCCTCACGGGCATCGGCGCGATATGCTGTCTCAGCGCACTTTTCCTCGCTCCGCTTGCCGCATCACCAGGCGTCCCGTCGCGTGACGCCGATCGTGTGCTATCCGACCTCCAACGGTTACCGCCGGCCCCGCCGACCCTACCGAGAGAACGGCAGCTCGTCGTTTCACGCGACCCCTTTGCGGAGCCGCCCGCAATTGCCGCGCGTTTGAATAGCCTTCGATCGTCGCAAGGGGCCGGTATGGTGATACGCGTCGAGGGCATCATCGGTGGTGACCGACCTCGCGCGTTGGTCCGAGTCGGCGCGGACGAGAGGATCGTGGCGATCGGGGAATCGATCGACGGGATACGGATCGTGGGAATCGACGACGCCGGAGTTCGCCTTACATCGGGCGTACGTTTGCCGCTCGATGCCGGAGACCGGCCCTAGTGCGTGCCATCGTCCTTGCGTGTGCGATCGCTTTGTTTGCAGCCGTCCACGTTTTCGCCGCAACCACGACGATCTCACTCGACATCTCCGATGCTCCGTTGGTTCAGGTACTTGCAATGTTCGGTGCGGTTGGTCATCGTAATATCATCGCCGATTCGAGCATTCCCAATCGTCGCATCAGCGTCCATCTTCGCAATCTTTCGTTCGAGCAGGCATTTCATGCCGTTCTCCAGGCGAACGCGTTGGCAGAACGCCGAATCGGAGCGGTGACGATTGTGGGAAGTGAAGAAGAGATGGCCCGACGCTATCCCGAGAGTGTCGATTCCCACCAACGTACGGTGGCGCTTTCGATGCGCAGCGCCGATGCGGAGCACCTCGCCGCTTCGGTACGCCCGGCGCTCGATCCCCACCTCACCATCATCGCCGACGAGCGGGGCGGGCGTATTATAGTGGGGGGAAGCACCCCATCGGTCGACCGCGCCGTCGCATTGATCGAGTTGCTCGACGCGCCGATTCACACGCTCGGGGCTCGGAGAATCGCCCTTCGTTATATTCGTGCAACCGATGCTAAGGCGACGTTGGCAATCGTCTTCGCCCGCGCGGTCGTAGCGGTCGATAGCATGCACAATGCGCTCGTGGTTTCGGGGAATGCCACGCTCCTGGCCCGCGTCGCGCGGCTCGTTTCGCGGCTGGACCGTCCGAGCCCCCAGGTACTGTTCGAGGTTCGCGTGATCGATTTAACGCCGGTTAACGATCAGAGCAATTTTGGACTCGAGTTCGGGGGCCTCGACCTCGGCGGCCAGCCCATCCCCGCGGCGGCGACCTATGCGTTCTCCGGCGGCAGTATACCGCTCAATGTAAAACTGAATGCGCTACTCAGCGAGGGGCGCGCGCGAATTTTGGCAACTCCAAAAATTCTCACCCTCAGCGATCGCATAGCGAAACTGCACATAGGAGCAACCTACCCAATCGCTACGAATGGCTCCGTCTTCGGATCGCAGAGCATTCAGTATATCGATATCGGCGTCAAGCTCAAGATTCGTGCGACGATCGGCCGGAGCGGGAGCGTCATCGCCGACATCCACCCACAGTATAGCGAGATTTTAGGATTTACGGCGCAGAATTTCCCGATCATCGCCAACCGTCGGCTCGATTCGACGCTGCGCGTTCGGAACGGCGAAACCATCGTGCTCGGCGGCCTGCTACGCGACGTCAGCAGCGAAACGGTGCAGCGCATTCCCTTTCTCTCGCAGATTCCGATTCTCGGATCGTTCTTCGCCAACAAGGCAAGCAGCCACGAACGCGACGAGATCGTTTTCCTCATCACCCCGCACGTCATCGAACCCGGCGCGACGCCGCCATCGAAGTAGCGGCAGGCGCCCCGAGTGCCGGGGCCGTAGCCTAGCCCTATGTTCCGTTACCTCACCGCCGGGGAATCACATGGCCCGGCGCTCGTCGGCATCCTCGACGGGCTTCCCGCCGGTCTGCGCCTCGATGTCGAGCGCATCGACGAGGAACTCCGCAAGCGCCAAGGCGGGCATGGGCGCGGCGGGCGCATGAAGATCGAGAGCGATCGCATCGAATTTCTCGCCGGGCTCCGGGGCGGCCTCACGCTCGGCTCGCCGATCGCCGTCAGCATTCGCAATCGCGATTTCGAGAACGTGCGCGCGCTGATGGATCCGCTCACCGGTGCGGGCAAGCCGCTCACCAATCCTCGCCCCGGCCACGCCGATTACGCCGGTGCCCTGAAATACGGCCACCGCGATCTGCGCAACGTGCTCGAACGCGCGAGCGCCCGCGAGACCGCCATGCGCGTCGCGCTCGGCGCGATCTGCGCGCAGTTCCTCGAAGCGCTCGGCATCACCACCGCCTCCTACGTCGCGCAGATCGGCAGCGCCCTCGCCCCGGAGATCGAAGCGATCGATCGCGAGCGTATCGAAAGCAGCGCGGTGCGATGCCCCGATGCTGCCAGCAGCGAGCGCATGATCGCGCTGATCGATGCCGCGAAGGCCTCCGGGGATACGCTCGGCGGGCGCTACGCCGTCGTCGTGGAGGGCATGCCGGTCGGCATCGGCAGCAATCGCCAGCCCGGCAATCGGCTCGATGGCATTCTCGCGGGCGCCCTCATGTCGATGCAGACGGTCAAAGCGGTCGAAGTGGGGCTCGGCGCCGAGGTTGCGGGGCGTCCGGGTTCGCAAGCGCACGACACCTTCGAACTGCGCGAAGGCGACGTGGTGCGCGGCAGCAACCGCGCCGGCGGCATCGAGGGCGGTATGAGCAACGGGCAGCGCATCACGCTCGTGGCGAGCGTCAAGCCGATTCCCACGCTCATGCGCGCGCTGCCCTCGGTCGATCTGCACGCCGGCACCGAAGCGCCCGCGAGCATCGTGCGCAGCGATGTCTGCGTGGTTCCAGCCGCCGCAATCGTCGGCGAAGCGATGGTACGGTTGGCGCTGGTCGAACCGCTGCTCGAAAAATACGGCGGTGACAGCATGGAAGAGACGCTCGAAAATCTCTCGCGTTCGCGTGCCCGCGCGGCGCAGCTTTTTGCAAAGGAGCAGGTATGAAACGGCACCTCGCACTGATCGGCTTCATGGCGGCCGGAAAATCGACGATCGGCAAGCGCCTCGCGCGCAAGCTCGGGGTCGCGTTTTTCGATTCCGACGAACTGGTCGTGCGCGAACACGGGGCGATCAGCGATATTTTCTATAACGAAGGCGAGGCGGCGTTCCGCCGCTACGAACACGCCGCGATCGCGCACGCAATCGAAGAGGGCGAGCCCGGGGTGCTCTCGCTCGGCGGCGGCGCGACCACCTACGAGCCCACGCAGGTGCTGCTGAAGAAGCGCACCTTTCGCATCTTTATCAAGGTCACGCCCGAACTCGCCTTCGAACGGCTCCGCCACAGCCGCACCGTGCGCCCGCTGATCGGCCCCACGCCGACGCTCTCGCGCATCAAAGAGCTCTACGTAAAGCGGATGCCGCTCTACGCACACGCCGACCACGTCGTCGAAGCCGACCAGCTCTCGAGCGCGAAAGTCGTCGATAACATTCTCGAATGGATGCATAAGAAAAAAATCGAGTGGTAATCGGGAACGATACGCTCGGCTACCCGATTCTCGTCTGCGAGAATGCGGAGCCCTCGCTGCGCACGTTCGTGCGCGCGCGCGGCAGGCGCTGCGTCGTGCTCGCCGACGCGCAGCCCGATGTCGCCGCGCGGGCGCGGGCGTTGGCCGCGCGCTTGCCGCGTTGCCTCGGCGTGCTGCCGATCGCTCTCGGCGAGCCGCGCAAACGCCTGGCGACGGTCGAAGCGATCGCCGACGCGCTGCTCGCTGCCGGCGCCGACCGTTCGACGCTGGCGATCGGCGTCGGCGGCGGCGTCGCGAACGATACCTTCGGGCTCGCTGCCGCGCTCTTCATGCGCGGCGTCCCCTACGCGCACGTCGCCACCAGCCTGCTCGCGATGCTCGATGCATCGATCGGTGGAAAGGTCGGCGTCGATACGCCCGCGGGGAAAAATCTCGTCGGGCGCTTCAGCGATCCAGTCGCCGTCTTCGCCGATCTGCACGCGTTGCGAACGCTGCCCTTCCGCGAGATTCGCGCCGGGCTCGCCGAAGCGGTGAAGCACGCCATCCTCGCCGGCGGCGAGAGTTTCGATATGCTCGAGATGCTCGCGCCGCATCGGTTCGAACGCTGGCCCTGGGGCGAGGTGGTCGCGCGCTCGGTCGCGATTAAAGCCGCGGTCGTCCGCGCCGACCGCGAAGAGCGCGGCATTCGCGCGACGCTCAATCTCGGGCATACCTTCGCGCACGCGTATGAAAGCGCGAGCGGCTATCGCATCGCGCACGGTGCGGCGGTCGCGCTCGGCTTGCGCGCGGCGGGGCTGCTCGCCCTGCGCACCGGGCGCTTTTCGCGCGACGCGCACCTGCGCGTGCTCGCCCTGCTCGCGCTGCTCGGCATGCCGCTATCGACGCGGGTTCCCGCCGAGGCCGCGCTCGCCGCGATGCGCGGGGATAAAAAGCGTCGCGACGGCTCGCTGCGCTTCGTGCTCCCCGACGAGATCGGGTTGGTGCATGCCGACGTGCGCGTTCCCGATGCGCGGGTGCGTTCGGTGCTGCAGGCGATGGAAGCGCCCCCCGGTGAGGCGGAGCACTGAGCGTGTTGCTCGTCGACGTGCTGCCGATGCTACGGAGCACGCGCTTTGAGCTACCGCTCACCTACGCCGCCGGCCCGCACGCGGTCGCACTCGGCGATATCGTCCGCATCCCGCTGGGGCGCCGCGAACTCTACGGGCTCGCGCTCGGCGATGCCTACGAAGGCGAGCCGTTCGAGGGGTTGCGCGAAATCGTCGAACGCTGCGACCTGCCGCGCGCCTTCGATGCAACCGGGCTCGCGCTCGCGCGCTTCGTCGCGCGCCACGATCTCTCGACGCTCGGCGAAGCGCTGCGCTGCGTCGTGCTCGCAAGCGCGCTCCCCCGCATCGAAGAGCGGCTCGTCCCCGGCGAACGCACGCGCGAGATCGCGCGCGAACGCGGGCGCGCGTTGCTCGCGTTGATGCAGGACGAGTTTCCCGAAGGCGCTTCGCCGGAGAGCCTGTTGCGCCACCCCGCCGCGCGCCGGCTCGGTGCGCGCGCCGAACTGCTCGCCGAGATTACTGCGCTCGTTCGCGATGGGGCGCTCGCGCGCGAACGCCGCCGCGTCGAACCCACCTACACGCCCTACCGCGTGCGCGTGCTCGTGCCCGGCGAGACGCCGATACGCGGAAAAAAGGCCGCGGCGTTGGCCGCGCTCGTACGCGCGCAACCCGGTATGCCGCTCGCCGATGCGCTGCTCGCGGGCTATTCGCGCGCGACGATCGCGCGGACGATTGCCGCCGGTGCGATCGCCGAAGAAGAACGCGCGCCCGCGCCGCGCGAAGCGCCGGGGCCAATCGCGCCGGCGGCGTTCGCCCCGACCGAGGAGCAACGCCGCGCGATCGATCGGCTCGCAGAGTTGCAGGCACGCGGTGCGTTCGCCGCTGTCCTTTTGCACGGCGTCACGGGAAGCGGAAAGACGTTTATCTATCTCGACCTCGTGCAACGCGTGCTCGCCGCGGGTGGGCGCGCGATCGTGCTCGTGCCCGAGATCGCGCTCACGCCGCAGACGGCGCGCCGCTTCGAAGAGCGCTTCGGCAGCCGCCTGGCGGTGCTGCATTCCGCGCTCTCCGAACGCGAACGCTACGACGCGTGGCAGGCCTGCGCGCGCGGCGATATCGACGTCGTCGTGGGGGCGCGCAGCGCGGTCTTCGCACCGCTGCCCGACGTTCGCGTGGTGATCGTCGATGAGTCGCACGATCCGTCCTATCGGCAAGATACCTCGCCGCGCTATTCCGCGCTCACCGTCGCGCGCGAACGCATGCGTTTGGCCGACGGCCTGCTGGTGTTGGGGAGCGCGACGCCATCCTTCGAAAGCTTCGCCGCGGTGCGCGCCGGACAGCTCGAAGAGCTGCGCCTCTCGGCCCGCGCGACCGAGCAACCGATGCCCAGCGTGCGCATCGTCGATCTCGCGGCAGCCTTTCGCAGCGGCGAACGCCGGATGTTCAGCGCGCCGCTGGTCGAAGCGCTCGCCGAACGCTTGGAACGCGGCGAAAAAAGCTTGCTCTTCGTCAACCGGCGCGGGAGCGCGCGCGCCTGGCTCTGCCGCAGCTGCGGGAAGGCCCCGGAGTGCCCGCATTGCAGCGTCACGCTCACCGTGCACCGGCAAGATGGGCTGCTGCGCTGCCATTATTGCGATTATCGTAGCGCGATTCCCGAACGCTGCCCGCATTGCGGCGCCGATTCGCTCGGGGAGTTCGGCATCGGCACGCAACGCGTCGTCGAGGAAGTGGCGCGGCTCTTTCCGCAGGCGCGCGTGCTGCGCATGGATAGCGACACCACCACGCGCGTCGGCGAGCACGCCCGCATTATCGACCGGTTTATCGAGGCCGGCGATATTTTGGTCGGCACGCAGATGATCGCGAAGGGGCACGATTTCGAACGCGTGACGCTCGTCGGCGTGATCGCCGCCGATCTCGGCCTGCACGCGCCCGATTTCCGCGCCGCCGAACGCACCTATCAGCTGCTGGTACAAGTGTGCGGGCGCAGCGGACGTTCGCAGGCCGGCGAAGCGATCGTACAGACCTATTCGCCCGAGCACCCGGCCATCGCGGCGTTACTGCAGAGCGACGCGCGGCAGTTCGTAGAAGAAGGGCTGCGCGAACGCGAAGAGCTCGGCTTCCCACCCGCACGCCGCATGCTCTATTTGGGCGTGATCGGGCTCGATAAGGAGCGCACGCACGCGCTCGCGACGCATTATGCGACGGTGCTGCGCGAACGAACGACGATCGACGTGCGGGGGCCGGCGCCCTACCCGATCGCGCGGCTGAACGATCGCTGGCGCTTTCGCATCGCGTTGCTCGCCGAATCGGGGCCGCTGCTGCGCAACGCGGTGCGCGACCTCATTCTGCCGATCGCGCGCGAGGATCGCTCGACGCAACTCGTCACCGTCGTCGACGCGTAAGGCGCTAGCGCAAGCGGCCGAGATTCTCGCTGGCGAGCAGCGGCGACGACGGAATGAGCAGCTGCGAGAGCAGCAGCCCGGCGACGAGCAGGATGGCGGCGATCGCCGCGTTCGCCGCGGAGGTGACGGCGATATTGACTTGGCTGCGAAATGCGAAGAGCACGCTTTCGTAGCTGATGCTACCCGGCACCAAGACCAGCAATGCGGGCACCAGCATGATCGGCTGCGGGACGCGTAGCCAGCGCGCGGCGAGGCTTGCGATGATTCCGCATGCGAAGGCTGCGATAAATGGGGCGATGGGGTGGAGCGGCGAGAGCGCGAGCACGTGCGAAACGAGCAGCGCGACGGCGCAGGCCGCGAAGACCCACGCGAAATCTTTAATGCGCGCATCGAGATCGATCGCGAGCCCGATCGACATCAGCGCGGCGGCGATGAACCACGTGTAGCCGGGGACCGGCGAGGTGGCGACGTTGCCGGTGTTGAGCAGCGACGGGCCGACCACCGCAAAGCCGAGCAGCGCTCCGCAGGCGAGGGCGAGCAGCGTCGAGAGCACTTTCCCCAAGCGCGCGGTGCCCGCGACGAGATTGGAGTTCGCGAGTTCGTAGAGCGCGAGCGTGAGGGAGTACCCCGGCAGCAGCACGACGACGCCCGCGACGATGGCGATGAGCACGTTGGTGGGGCCGAGAATGTGCGTGCCGAGCGCGACGATGAGCGTGCTGACGAACGCGGCGATCACTTCGAAGAGGCGACCGACGAGCGCGACGCGGCGACCGAGCGCGGAGATCGCGCCGACGCACGCGCCGATGACGGTTGCCACGATCATCTCGCGCACACCGCCGCCGAGCAGCACCGCAACGCCGAGTGCGACCATCGCCAGCGCCGGCACGTCGTAGCGCGCGCGATGGCGCGGCCACCGCTTGTCGATATCGGAGAGCAAAGCGCTCGCTTTCCGAAAATCGATTTTCCCGGCGACGAGATCGTCGAAGATGAGATTGAGGATCGCGATTTTGCGGAGGTCGACGGTGCCCGGTGCGACGCGCAGCATCACCACGTGCTGGTGCAGGTTCGACCCGATCGCCAACGTGATGTAGGTGGGGAGGGCAAAAATTTGCACCGGCAGGCCGATCGCTTGTGCGATACCGCCGACGGTGCTCTCTAAAATATCGGTCGCGACCCCGGCGCGGTGCAGTTCGCGCGCCATCGTGGTGAGGAAGATCGCTCGAGGATCATCGGGGATCGCGTCGCGACGATCCTCCGGCGGGGTGAGATCGATTCGTCGCGACACGATGCAGCTGCGTCGCGCCGATTAGGCGTTCGCGGCTTTGCTCTTCGCTGCAGCGGCGCGCTTGGCGGCCGTGCTCTTTGCGGGCTTCGCTTTCGCCTTCGTGGCCTTGGTCGGCACGACGGCGGCAGCTTTCACCGCTTTCGCGAGGCGCGATTTCTTGCGGGCAGCCTTATTGGGGTGGATGATGCCGCGCTTGGCCGCGCGATCGAACTCGCCCTCAACCTCTCTGGTGAGTGCCTCGTCCTTCGCCGCCACGGCCTTCTTATAGGCGCTCTTCAGGCGGGTCTTGGTATCTTTGTTGCGCGTCGTGCGGGTCGCCGACTGTCGGGTCCACTTCTCGGCCGCCTTGATATTGGGCACTACGAAAACTCCTTAGGTTGAAACGGAAAAAGCGCGTGTGCGGGAACGCAGGGTAGCATACCACATGGGGGCGCCCGGGTCTAGGCGCGCCGGTACGCTGTAGGAGCAAAGCAGAGATGTCCCCGGTTTAGCAAAGCAGAGATGTCCCCTCGCTTCGGTCAAAGGCTCTCCCATGGAGCTGATCACATTGAATCAAAGGGAACTCCTTCGACTTCAGACGACGCAGCAGGTCGTCGCCGGCGGTCGCACCGTGGCTGAGGCCGCCGCAATCCTCGGCCTCTCGACGCGCCAAGTCAAGCGCCTGAGTCGGCGCCTACGTCTGCACGGCGCGGCTGCCTTCGCCTCCCCACAACGCGGCAAGACGCCCAATAACGCCTTCGATGCAGCTCTGCACGAGCGCGTCTTGGCCTTAGCGCGATCCGACTACGAGGGGTTCGGGCCAACCTTCTTGGCTGAAAAACTGGCCGAACGCGAGGAAGTGACCATCAGCCGCGAGACGCTGCGGCGATGGCTCATCGAGGCGAAGATGCATCGACCACGACGACGCCGAGAGCACCCGCGACCGATGCGCGAACGACGGGCGCGGCTGGGCGAACTCGTTCAAGCGGACGGTTCTCCGCATCGGTGGTTCGAAGACCGCGGCGATCCGTGTTCGCTGCTGCTCTACATCGACGATGCCACCAGCAGCGCCTTGGGCGGCCTGTTCGTCGAACACGAGTCAACCGACGGCTACTTCGAACTCTTCGAACGGGCTTTCACCCAGCACGGCTTGCCGATGGCCCTCTACGTCGATAAGCACGGAGTCTTTCGCATCAATCATCCAGGAGCGACGGTGGATCACGAAACCCATGTCCAGCGGGCTTTGCGCGAGCTTGGCGTTGAGTTGATCTGCGCCAACTCGCCGCAGGCCAAAGGGCGCGTTGAACGCGCCAATCGCACGCTTCAAGACCGGCTGGTCAAAGAGTTTCGTCTTGTCGGCATCAGCAGCATTGCAGAAGCCAATCGTGCGCTTCCGGCTTACCTCAAGGATTTCAACCGCCGCTTCGCGATCCAACCACGCCAGTGCGAGGATGCCCATCGCTCCAGCGAAGGACTGCCGCTGACAAGCATCCTCGCAAAACGCTACGAACGGGTACTCACCAGCAATCTGACCTTTCAGATCCACGACCGAATCTTCGCGATCGATCCGTCACCGCTGCATCGCCTGCGCAAAGGTATGCGCATCACCGTTGGGATGACCCGTACCGGAGAACCCTTCATCATTCACAAACACTCGCGCATCGAGCCGCGGTTCGTCGGTCTACGCCAGCGCACCGCACGCATCGTCGAAACAAAACGCCTCAACGAGCACATCGACCGCCGAGTACCCAATCCGAAAAAAGCTCACCCACCCGCAAAAAATCACCCTTGGCAAACCTCAATGCAACTCGCCGCAGCCAAAGCCAGGGGACATCTCTGACGTGCAGGGCGGGGACATCATGGCCGTGCGCTAACAGGCGCGCCGGTACGCCAAAAGTCGGAGCCGGTTAATGTTCAGGGAACGTAAAGGGGTTCCCGATTGGGGGCGCCAAGGTGCGCGCCGCCAATGGAGCGAGCTTCTCGTCGGCCCACCAATCTGTCGCGCTGATGCTGGCCCGGTTCCGTGGATACTTTCCGCTTGGCGGAGAAAGGTCCACCCATGGCCAGAAAACACACCCACCCCTACCCGGCGGACTTCCGGCAGAAGATCGTCGAGCTTGCTCGATCGGGTCGCGGCATACACGACCTCGCGGCGGAGTTCAAGCTTGCGGGGCAGACGATTCGCAACTGGATCAAACAAGCCGATTTGAACGCCGGGCGCCGCAGCGACGGCTTGACGACCGCCGAGCATGAAGAGCTTGCGAGGCTTCGCAAGGAACGACAGCT
>JAJYMV010000107.1 GCA_021786705.1 bacterium | reverse complement strand
AAGGTCGGTCTTCGCCTCACCTTAACACCGCAGACGATCGCCGACCTCGATGAGATCTTCGATTTCATCGAACGCGAGGGCATCGAACGGGCCTGCTTCTATCACCTCGTTCCCGCCGGGCGAGGGCGCGCGGCGACGACGCTCGATCTCGAGGCGGCGCGCGGAGCGGTCAGCCGTATCTTCGAGCGGACGCTCGATCTCGCTCAACGCGGCGACCCACGCGAAATTCTCACCGTCGACAATCACGCCGATGCACCGTTCGCCTATCTCACCCTCGCCGCCGCCTCACCGCAGCGCGCCGCAAAAGCGCGCGAGATGCTGCTTTGGAACGGTGGTGCGAGCCATTCGACCGGTCGCGGAATCGGAAATATCGACTTCTACGGCAACGTGCATCCCGATCAATTCATGCAGCAGATCACGCTCGGCAACGTGCGCGACCGCAAATTCAGCGAGATTTGGGAGGACGACGGCATCGCAACGCTCGCTGAACTCCGCGACCGTTCGAAGCAAATTCACGGCCGGTGTGCGAGCTGCAATTTCTTCGATCTCTGCGGCGGCGGCTTTCGTGCCCGCTCGCTCGGCATGACCGGCGACCTCTGGGGCTCCGATCCGGGCTGCTATCTCAGCGACGAGGAGATCGCGCAGAGCGCGTAGACACGATATCCGGCGCGATCGCCGGATCGATCTCGGTTTCGAAGGTGCGATCCCAGGGGAGCGTGATGCGCAGCGCCGCGATATGGTCGCGCGGCGCGAGTGCGGCGAGGAGCCCCGGCGCATACTGCCAGAGCGCGGCGCTCGCAAGGCGCTGCGTTCGCGCGGCAATAGCGCGTAGGAGATAAGTGTGGTCGAGAATGCCCTCGGCCGCAAGGGTGCGCTCCAACTCGGGGCGCACTAACGCGTGAAAATAGACGTCGTCGAGAATGCGATCGAAGGTGAACGTGAGGTGCGCGCGCCGATCGTAACTGCCGAGACGCCGCCCGGCACCGGCGGCGACCGCTTCGGCGAGTGCGGTTCCCACGCTGTTCGCATCGGTGTTCCAGGAAGCGTAGGCGTCGAGCCGCGCAGCGAGCCCGTCGCGTAAGAGGCGTTGCATGAACGCAAGCTCCGCGTCGTCATTCCCATCGAGGAACGTGAGATCGACCAACGAGATACGGCCATCGCGCGCGAGCGAACGGCGCATCGACGCGACGAGACGATCGTCCTCACGCGCGGTCGTCCACGGAACGCGCACGTCGAGCACGATATCCGCCCGTCGCCGCACCTCGCGGCCACCGACGAGCCGAACGAGCGAGGCGATCGTCGAGCCGATCGGTTCGAATTCCAGCGGGTCCTGAACCAGCGCACCGGAGGGTGTCGAATAGCGGACGACGATACGCGGCCGCCACCCTGCGTCGCGGGCCATCGCATGCGCGACCAACACCATTCCTAACTCATCGGCGCCCGGTTCGATCGAGGATCGTCTCGGCGGCACGTCGAGCCGTTCCATCGCTCGCAACTGCGCGATCTCGGGAACGTGCAGCCCCACGCGTCCCGCATCGTCTTGTCCGATCACGAGCCGATCGATCGTTCCCGCTCCGGTCGCGAGCAGCAGCGAGCGGTCGAGAGCGAGATTGCGCGCGCGCACGGCGAGGTACGCGTCGAGCGTCGCCGGCCCCGCGAGCCTCCGCAGCCGCTCGGCGTACGCTTCATCGCGTGCCGGCAGCGGATCGGGAAGGTTCGCGTAGCGTTGAATGTATTTCCACGCCGGATACGCAGCGAAGAAGTGCGTTGCGGCGCCGATCGGCGGAACTCCGGTCGGTGCGAGCCGCACGACGGTTGCAAACGCCGCCACCCACGCCTGCGGATCGCGCCGATGCAGACGCGCGATCGGCTGCAAGCGAAAAAATGCGGTCGCGTAATCGGGGCCGGGAATGCGCGATGCGACCAACCCGCCGTAGGCGAGCATATCGGTCGAGATCACCGCGCTGCCGAAGCCCCGCTCGGCACTCCTCCGATCGAGCCATCGCCCGATCGCCGCCGGATCGCCGGCGCGGAGATAGTTGCCCAAGAGCGCGCGGCGCGGTTCGAGAACGGGGACGCCGGAGATCGCCCCGAGCATTGCGGGAAGTTGGCGCGTTACCGGGCGGTCGTCGAGCGGAACGAAAAGCACCGGCGCTCCGGCGGCGCGCGCGACCGCACCGCAGAGGAGCGATAGAGCGAGCGTTGCGAGCAGGGCTCGGCGCTTCAAACTCACCGCAGGCCGCGCAACCGTTCGCTGTTGCGCGCCAACGCGTCGCGCGCGCCCCGCGCGTCGCCCCCGAGCCACGCCATCGCGATCGCGATTTTGACGGCGCCCTTCGCATCGGCGAGGAGCGCCCGCGCGCGTTCGCGCTCGCAGGGCACCACGCGCATCACGATGCGTTCGGCGCGATCGCGCAATTTCTCGTTCGTCACGACGACGTCGACCATCAGGTTGTCGTACGTCGTTCCCAACGCCACCATCACCGCGGTCGAGAGGGCGTTCAACGCGATTTTTTGCGCCGTCCCCGCGAGCATGCGCGTCGATCCGGCGAGCGGCTCCGCCCCCGTATCGAGAACGATCGCGATCTCCGCGTCGGTAAGGAGGGGGGCCGTTCGATCGTTCGCGAGCGCGATCGTCAACGCTCCGCGCGCGCGCGCGGTGCGCAGCGCCGCCCGCACGTACGGGGCGCGCCCGCTCGCCGAGAGCGCGAGCGCAACGTCGCCCGCCTCGACGCAGGCGAGATCGCGTTCGCCCGCTTCGGCGTCATCTTCCGCACCTTCGATCGCCGCGAGAAAGGCCGCCTCTCCACCGGCGAGGTGAATGCAGAGCCGGCCGCGGCCGAGGCCGAACGTCGGATGCAATTCCACTGCATCGAGTGCGGCGATGCGTCCACTACTTCCCGCGCCGATCGTGTGCCACGTAGCGCCGCGCGCCATCGCAGCGGCTGCGGCACGTGCAGCGGCGGCGATGGCATCGCGCGCCGCTTCGACGGCTTCGATCGCGCGGTGTTGCACGGCGATGAGTTCGCCGACGCACTCGTCGATCTCGAGGGTATCCAACGCCCTCCGTTGTGCGATCGCTTCGGTTGCGGGAAGCGCGTCGCTCATCGCGCGGCGCTCGCACGCTCCGCCAGCACGAGCGCTCCGTCAACGGGCTCCCCCGAGAACTTTCGAACGATCAGCAACGGGGCTTCGTTGGAGAGACGCGTCTCGAATAAAAACGTGAGCAGCGAGTTCTCGCGGACGAGTCCACCGCAGAGCGCGAGCGTCATGGGGCGTTGCAACGCATCGAGCTGACGCAAGAGCGTGCGCACGAGATCGGCGAGTTCTAACGCCGCTCCCTGAACGATTTTCACGGCCGAGCGTTCGCCGGTATCGGCTGCGGCGAGCACGATCGGCGCGAGCGCGGCGATCCTCGAGACGGGGACCGGCGTGCGATAGACTTTCGAGAAGAGCGAGGCACGGTCGTCGCACTCCAAGTCGCGCTCGAGATCGGCAAACCAACGATCGCGCGGAGCGCGCCCGTCGTAGGAGCGCAGGAGGAGGCGCGCCGCAGCAGCACCGAGCGCGAATCCGGCACCTTCGTCGCCGAGCAGATAGCCGCCGCCGCCGATCGTGCGCCGTTGCTCGCCGCTCTCGCCATACGCCGCGCTTCCCGTTCCAACCACCAGCACCGCGCCGTCGCCATCGGAAATCGCCGCACGCAGCGCGATCTCGACATCGCTCGTGCAGCGGATGCGCGCGTGCGGAAATGCCGCACGCAACGTCCCTTCGAGCGCATCGGCGACACCGGGCTTCGAAATGCCGGCGGCGCCGAGGACGACCGCGTCGGGTTCCCGTTCGATATCGAGGTCGCCGATGAGGACGCGCAACACCTCTTGCACGGTGTCGAGCCCGAGCACCGAGGGATTCGCCGGGCCGCCTTCGGCGCGTGCCGTCCGCCCGCCGTCGCGGAGAACCGCGACGCTCTTACTCCCGCCAAGATCGATTCCGACGATCATCTGGTACGCTCCATCGCAATTTTTGCGAGCAGTGCCGAGAGATCGTGCGGCGCGACGGCGCCGAGAACGCTCCGCCTGCGCGCTCCCGTCACCGACGGAAGGTTCGCGCTCCGTCCGCGCAGCGTTTCGTACCCGAGAACGGCGAAGGCTATCGCCTCTTTTGCATCGATCGGCATTCCCACAGCGTCGCTGGTTTCGACGCGCGCCTGCGAAAGCCGCCCCCCGAGCGCGCGCAGGAACGCTCCGTTGCGCGCCCCGCCCCCCGAGCAGAGTACGCGCGCATCGGCAAAGCGATGGAGTTCGAGCGCCCGCGCGATGCTCTCGACGGTCAGCGCGAGCAACGTTGCCAATGCGTCGTTGAGTTCGAGCGCGCGCAGTGCGCTGCGAAAGCGTACCAAGAACGCTTCCCCGAAGCGTTCGCGCCCCGTCGACTTCGGCGCCGCCATCGCGAAGTACGGATCCTCAAGCATCGACGCAAGCAAGCGCGCATCCGCCGTACCGCGCGCGGCGCGTTCGCCGTTCTCGTCGTATCCGTGCCGCCCCGCGCTTGCTTCGAGCATCCATGCATCGAGCAGCATATTTCCCGGGCCCGTATCGAACGCGAGGATCCGATCGTCGTCGGGCTGCGTTCCCGGCGCGAGCAACGTGACGTTAGCGATCCCGCCGCAATTTAATGCAACGCGCTTCTCCTGCGGATCGGCGAGCAGCAACGCGTCAACGTACGGAACCAACGGTGCTCCCGATCCCCCGAGCGCGCAGTCGGCACTCCGAAAGTCGTAGCAGACGCTAGCGCCGATGCGCTCGCGCAGCGCGAACGGGTCGCCGATTTGCAACGTCACCGAGGCGGCGCCGTCGTGGAAAACCGTTTGTCCGTGCATCGCGGCAAAATCGGGCCTCCGCCCATCGAGAAAGCGCTCCGCCGCATCGGCATGCGCGAGCCCGAGCCGGTGATGGAGGTGGGCGATGGAGGCGAGATCGCTCCGGCTATGGCGCACGACCGCTGCGAGCAACGCCGCCGTCGCTCCATCGAAGGCGAACGTCCGCGCGTCGAGCACCGCCACCGTCACGGCGTCGCCGCGAAGGCGCAAGTCGACGAGCGCGCAGTCGATACCGTCGAGTGAGGTGCCGCTCATCATTCCAAGTGCGATCACGAACGAGCATCCACGGCGTCGGTAACGCCGGTAAAGAACGCGCGCCGGAGATCGGTGCTATCCTCGCGCCCAAAATAGACCGTATTTGCGAGCAACACTGCGGTCAGATCGCGCTGCGGATCGACCCAGATACAGGTACCGG
>JAJYMV010000062.1 GCA_021786705.1 bacterium | reverse complement strand
GCGCGGCGCGAAGAGCGCGCCGCGACGGCGAAATCCACCTGCGGTCATCGCTTCGATCATCGCATTGATATCGCCGGCATGGTCGAGATGTTTGTGCGAGAGCACGATCGCATCGAGTTCGCGCGGATTCAGCGGCGGTACGTGCGAGAGCGCGCGGACGAGTGCGCCGGGCCCGGGATCGAGGTGGATCTGCGTCTCCCCAAAGCGAAACCACATCCCGCCCGAGGCACGCAGCTGCCGCGCGACGACGAAACGCGCGCCGCCGCTGCCCAGGAAAAGAACGCGGGCATCGGCAGCCACGATAGGGTCGCCCCTTACGCGCCGATCGCCGAAGAGGCCGACTCGCCTTTCGCGCCGTTATAGAGTTCGAAGAACGACTCGAGATGCGAGCGATACTGTTCGAGCGCGTCGTTCCACAACGCGAGCGTCGAGCGCCCGGTCACCGTGATTTGATAGACCCGGCGCGCGGGACCGCATTCGCGCGAATCCCACCACGACGATATGTAGCCATCCCGCTCGAGGCGGCGCAGCGCGCGGTAGAGCGAGCTCGGATCGGTGCTGACATCGAACCGCTCGCGAAGCGTTTTCATGATTTCGTACCCATGGAGATCGCTGTGGTTCAGCATGACCAAAAGCCACGCGAGCATGAAGTTTTTCGGCATACCGCGGGGCGGCAGGCCGCTCTCACGGCCGATCACCGGAACGACGGCATTCTCATCGCGTAGGAACAAAAAACCACCTCCGCCCACTCGCGCGGGCGACCTCCGACGGGTTCTACGACCTACAATATTAGAGATTGCTGAGAACGCTCCTGCGCCGACCAGATCAACCAAGCATCGAAAGAATCGGAAAATCACCGGCCAGGACCGGGCGCGCGGGGCGCCCCAGCCAGCGCTCCAGAACGGTTGCATAGACGCTCCGAAAATCGGTGGTGAAACGGAGGTTCCCCGCATCGTGGTCGGCGAGATCGGGATAGGAACCGTAGATGCCGCCTTTGAGGGATTTCCCGACCAGAAAGAGCGGCGAGGCCTCCCCGTGGTCGGTCCCCGCGCTTCCGTTTTGGGCGATCCGCCGCCCGAATTCCGAGAAGGTCATCGTTAGAACGCGGCCGTCGTTTCCGTGCTCGGCGAGATCGTCGTAGAACGCTGCGAGCGCATCGGAGAGCTCGCCAAGCAAGCGATTCTGGGTCGGTTGCTGGTTGACGTGCGTGTCGAACGATCCATGCGCGACGTAGAGCACCTTCGTTCCCGCGCTCTTCGCCGCGATCTGAGCGGCCAAAGCGAGGCTGCGCCCGAGCGGCGTCGCCGGATAACTCGCTTTCGTGCTATAGCCGCCGATGAGTTTAGGCAGTTCCTGCGCGCCGCTCTCGGCGTTTTCGGTAATCTCGGTCACGTGGGCGAGATAGGGCGAGGAGAACGGCAACGCACGGTCGCCGAGGATGCCGCCGAATGCGCCGCGCAGCACGGCGTTTCGATTGCCTGCGAACCCGTACCCGCGCGCGTTCGGAATCGCCGGCACGTCGATACGATCGCCGATCAGCACCTCCGGGAGCACCTGCGAGATCGAGACGCCGGCGAAGAGCTCGCCTTTGGGAATCTCCGCTTCATCGAGATAGCGCCCCAGCCAACCCGTGTGTTCGTAACGCTCGGGAGCGGCGGTCTGCCAGATCTCCGTCGAACGAAAATGCGAATGATTCGGATGCGGATAGCCGACGCCCTGAACCACCGCGATCGTACCGCGGTCGTAGAGGCGCTTCATCGAGCGCATCGCCGGATTGAAGCCGATCCGCGCGTCGAGTGCGAGCACGTCGTTCGCCGGAATCGCCAAATGCGGGCGCAGCTGATAATAGAGCGGGTCGCCGTGCGGCACCACGCAGTTGAGTCCGTCGTTCCCGCCCTGCAGATTGATCAGTACGAAGACGCGATTCTCCGCTCCCGGCAATCCCGGCCGCACCGCCCCGGAAAGCGCGCGTGCAAAGACGTGCTGCGGGTTCGCAACGAGCGCCAAGCCGCCGAGCGTTCCAAGGACAAACTTCGAGCGTTTCATCGAGTCACCGTTCTTTCTTCATCATCGCTCACGCGAGCGTAAATGCCGGCATCGCCATCGTGAGATAGGCGCCGCCGCGCATGCGTTGGTCGAAATTTTCGCTGGAGAGCGCTCCCAGCGCCGCGCTTCCCGCGCCGTCGAGATAACGTTCGAGATCGCCGCGCGCCGATACCGACGCATCGCCCTGCAGCACGCCCGCCACCATCGCCGCCGCCGCCTGCGAGGCATCGGTCGGCGCGTTCGCCAGCCACGAGCGCTGAATCTCGCGGCTCGTCACGAGGCCCGCGAGGAAATTGTCGCGCGCGATCGTCATATCGCTGGTGATCCAATTTTCGCCGCCGGGCCAACCGGCGACGTTCGGCGGGAAGAACAGCACCTGGCCCATCTGTCGTAGTGCGCCGCGCGAACGCGGATCGATGCGATTGAGCCCTGCGGCCTTATGGGCACCGACGACGAACTCCACCGGGCTCTTCACCAGCGCTCGGTAGGCACGCGGCGAAAAAAAGACGTCGCTGCGCAGCAACGTGTCGATCGTCGGGCGCAGTTCGTAATCGTGGCCGCGCAGGAGCGAGGCGACCCGCTCGACCAGCCCCTCTTCCGGATCGTTATAGAGAAACGCGTTCAAGAGGCTCGTCGCAAAAAAACGCGCGCATTGCGGCTGTTCGAAGATGATGTCGACGATATCGTCACCGTTGAAATTTCCGGTATGGCCGAGGAACGTCTTACTGCCGTCGTCGTGTTTGCGGGGGTTGTATCGCGCGACTCCGCGCAGCGGAAACACCTCGTACCCGGTCCACGCGCGCGCCGCTTGCCGAACGTCCTCTTCGGTATAGGCGCCGAGCCCGAGGGTGAAGAGCTCCATCAATTCTCGCGCGTAGTTTTCGTTCGGATGCGCTTTATTATTTCGCGCATTATCGAGATAGAGCAACATCGCCGGGTCGCGGGAGATCGCTTTCGTGAGATCGCGAAGATTTCCGAGCGCGTAGCGACGGAACAACTGGTTTTGCGCGAACGTCATCGGCGCGGTAACGCCCTTTTGCAACGACGCGGTCGTGTAGTGCCCGTGAAAATAGAACGCCATTTTTTCCTGGAGCGGAGCGCCGCCGTCGAGCATACGTTGAAGCCACCACTGCTGCAACCCCAGGATCGAGCGATGTTCGCCCATCCGAATGTGCTGGAAGAGCTTTCGTTTTTCGGCGACGTCCTCGGTGCGAAGCGCGCGAAAGCCGCCTTGCGCTTCGAGATAGGCGACGGCATCGAAGAGATCGCTCGGAGGGGCGACGCTCTCGACCGAAGGGAGCTGCATCAGTGCATCGACCGCGCGCTCCATCCCCATCGCGGTGACGCGCGCGACCTCATCGGGGGAATCGCCGAATCCGGCGCGGCGCAACAGGTGCGCTGCGAGGCGAGCATTCCACGGGCCGCGGTAACGCGAGAGCGCGTCGCCTCCATCGAGTCTACCGGCGGGGCGCACGAGCCCCGGAATATCGGCGTGCGGTCTCACCGTCGTCGCGCTTGCCATCGATCTCCTCCTCGCCGTCGATCTACCTGCTCTCACTCTATGGGTTGACGCACCGCAAAGCATGAGAGGGCGATGAAAAGCTCGCCGGGGCTTTTTGCCGGCCGAGCGCGAAGCAGCGCAACCATGCAATTGCCGACCCATCTCGACACCACCGACGAACGTTTTGCCCGCAACGCCGCCCGAATGGAGCGGCTGGTCGCCGAGCTGCGCGATCGCTTACGGCGCGTGCAGGGAGGCGGCGGCCCCGATGCCGTCGCGAAGCATCGGAAGCGCGGAAAATTAACCGCGCGCGAACGCATCGAGCGCCTGATCGACCCGGGAAGCGATTTCCTCGAACTCGGCGCGCTCGCCGCGGGCGGCATGTACGACGACGAGGCGCCCTCCGCCGGCGTCGTGACCGGCATCGGCTTCGTCGAGGGGCAGCAATCGGTGATCGTCGCCAACGACGCGACCGTCAAGGGTGGAACGTACTATCCGCTCACCGTAAAGAAGCATCTCCGCGCGCAGGAGATCGCCGAGCAGAATCATCTTCCGTGCATCTACCTCGTCGACTCCGGCGGCGCGTTCCTACCGCTGCAAGCCGACGTCTTTCCCGACCGCGATCACTTCGGACGCATCTTCTACAATCAAGCGCGCATGTCGGGGAAACGCATTCCGCAAATCGCCGCCGTCATGGGCTCCTGCACCGCAGGCGGCGCCTACGTTCCGGCGATGAGCGACGAAACGGTGATCGTCAAAGGAAACGGCACGATTTTTCTCGGCGGCCCGCCGTTGGTCAAAGCGGCGACCGGCGAGGAGGTGAGCGCGGAAGACCTCGGCGGCGCCGACGTTCACACCCGCATCTCCGGCGTCGCCGATCACTTCGCGGAGAACGACGAACAAGCGCTCGCAATCGTCCGCGAGATCGCTCGCAATCTCCACCGCGAAAACCCGCGCCAGTGGGATACCGCACCGCCGGTGCCGCCCGTTTACGACCCGCGCGAGATCTACGGGATTATTCCCGACGATAGCCGCGTGAGCTACGACGTGCGCGAGGTGATCGCGCGCCTCGTCGACGCCTCGGAGTTTCACGAATTTAAGGCGCGCTATGGAACGACGTTGGTCTGCGGCTTCGCGCGCATCGAAGGGCACCCCATCGGCATCGTTGCGAATAACGGCATTCTTTTCAGCGAGAGCGCGCTCAAGGGAGCGCACTTCATCGAATTGTGCGCGCAGCGTGGAACCCCGTTGTTGTTTTTGCAAAACATCACCGGCTTCATGGTGGGGCGCGAATACGAGAACGGCGGCATCGCCAAAGACGGCGCGAAACTGGTGACCGCGGTCGCCTGTGCCGAGGTGCCGAAATTCACGGTCGTCATCGGCGGCAGCTTCGGAGCCGGGAATTACGGCATGTGCGGCCGTGCCTACTCGCCCCGGCAACTCTGGATGTGGCCGAACGCGCGCATCAGCGTCATGGGCGGGCCGCAGGCCGCCGGTGTCCTCTCAACGGTGAAAGGCACGATGTCGCCGGAGGAAAAGGCGGCATTCGAGGCGCCGATTCTCGAAAAATACGAGCGCGAAGGCAACCCGTATTATTCCACGGCGCGGCTCTGGGACGACGGCATCATCGATCCGCTCGACACGCGTCGCGCGATCGCGCTCGGGCTCGAAGCTGCAGCGCACGCTCCGCAACCGCCGACGCGTTTCGGCATCTTCCGCATGTAGCGGACCAATGTCAGCCCGAATAGCGCACTCTTGTCAGCCCGTGTAGTGCACCCCTGTCAGCCC
>JAJYMV010000171.1 GCA_021786705.1 bacterium | reverse complement strand
CACAAACCTGCGTTGAATCACCCATGGACCTAACGCGCTCCGCAGCCCAGATCGGACATCTCTGCTTTGCGCAAACCGGACATCATCGCTTTGCGCTTACACGGTTCGCCGGTCAGAAACCCTCCACGGAACCGGGCCAGCTTCAGTTGGTTCCCCCCGAAGTTTAAGTCCAGGGGGCCGATCTAGGATCATCGCTCAAACGATTTCAATAGAGCAAAGATCATCATTCTCGTCGAGATCTATGGTTAATATTGTGCCATCGTCAGCAATGTATTGTTCCCCATGCTTGACACCAGGAGTTTTCTTAAAGCGAATCATAAGTGCCAGTTTTGCCGGAGTTCCCGCATCAGGCAGTCCCGAGGATTCCAATAGCTCAACAAGGCGCTCGTAATCGATAATCATCTTATTTGTGGTATCCTCGCTGCTTTCATTATTTCTTTCTCCAGTTTTTTCGCGCCCATACTTATGGCCGTTACAACTTTCTTACTGACGTCTCCCGTGATTACCATCAGATTCCTCCCCTCGGGGCCCGCGTCACGGAGGATATGCATTGTCGTATCTGGGCTTTTGCCAGCCATTTTTACGCCGTCCTGCAGTGCGTTTCTAATCATATCCACAGAAATATCCCTTTCGGCCATTCGGAGCAGGGTGTGTTCCGAAAGGGTATACACAATTTTTCCGGCGCTCTCGATCCCCTTCCCCTCGGGAATCACCGTTAGGGAAATATCGACACCTGCAAAAATTTTTGATGCTGTGGAGGCCGTCGGCGACCTCAACGTGTTAATATCATTTCCAATAATTAAATTCCAAACCCACCCAGCAAAGTCACTGACCGGATTATATCCAGTTGGATCGGAGTACGCCACCGGGTTGTTGCCGTTCCACATGTAGCTTTGCTGCGACATGGGGTCGGTCACGACGCCGGTGTAGGCGTCGGGCGTGGTCCATTGCGCCGACCGGAATGTGTCAATGGGTTTGAGACCACCGGAAGTTGAAAAATACTACGCGGTCTCTGGCCGGTTGATGTAGACGACGGGTTGGATCGCGGGCGGCTCCGGTGTGCCGTGGACGAAACGTTCGGGATGTGCCTCCCACGCGTTGCGCAGAACGGTGCGGCGCGCGCTCGTCCGATCCTCGACCCGACCGTGATGAACGTCGCTCGGTGTGAGAAGCGCAAGACCGCTATGCCGATGCTGCTGGTTGTACCAGGGGAAGAAGGCGCGGCAGAACTCACGCGCCTGCTCGATACTCCCGAAGAACGGCGGGAATCCCGGCCCGTATTTCAGGGTTTTGAACTGCGCTTCGCTAAACGGGTTGTCGTTGGAGACGTGCGGTCGCGATCGGCTCTTCGTCACGCCGAGATCGGCGTAGAACTGAGCAAGCGTTTTGGAGGTCATTGACGGCCCGCCGTCGGCGTGAATCGTCAACCGTGTCGGGTCGACGCCTTCACGCGCGATCGCTGTTTCGATGAGCTCTTTCGCGAGCGTCGCGCCCTCGCGATGCTCGAGGCGCCAGGCAACGACGTAACGACTGAAGATGTCGAGCACGACGTAGAGATGGTAGTAGGTCCATTTTGCCGGCCCGAGCAGCTTGGTGATATCCCAGCTCCACACCTCACCTGGTTTGACCGCGACGAGTTCGGGCTTCACACGAGCCGGATACGTGGCTTGGCGTCGTCGCTCGCGCGTTTCACCCGCGGCACGCAGCACGCGATACCACGTCGAGATCGAGGCGCGATAGCAGCCTTCATCGAGCAGCGTCCCGTAGATCTGCCGCACGCTGGCATCGGCGAAGCGCTCGTAGTGCGCCGTATCGAGCAGCGTCTGGCGCTCGGCGCCGCTCAAACGGCGCGGCGACCGACGAAGACGCTGCAACGGCGGCGTCGACACGGATGCAGCACGTCGATACATGGTTGCACGCGAGATCCTCAGCACGGTGCATGCTGCTCGACCACCGATAGCATCAGCGAGTTCCCTCACGACGGGTTCGACCGCTCCTCGTCCGCGCTGCTCTCGCCGGCGATCATCTGCAAGAGCGCGTGCGCTTTTTTTACCGCGGCCAGCGTATGTTCGGCCTTCGCCAGTTTGCGCTCGAGCCGCTGGTTCTCTTTGCGTAGCCGGGCGTTTTCGGCGGCCTCGGGGTTGGCGGGCCGCCCGCGTTTGGCGGGCGATGCGCTAACCTGTTTGCGCCAGTTCGAGAGCAGCGAGCTGTAGACGCCTTCGCGGCGCATCAGCGCGGCTCGTTCCAGCGGCGTCGTCGCGGCGTCGTATTCAGCGAGAAGACGAGCCTTCGTCTCGGCCGTAAACGACCGCAGCTTCTTGCGCGGACGGACTTCAGTATCGGATTCCATAGATGGGGTCAACCTTTATCGCCCTCATGAGTTTCTCCGGCTGGCTGGTCTCACCCATCATAGACACAGAGGGGAAACCTAATCAAGTCCACGTGCTCCGTGTCTATTTTCTCTGGTACTGGTTCAACCTCAGCGATCCGGGCGTTGAAGAGGCGCTCTACGACATGCTTTCGATGCGCGCGTTCGCGCGGATCGACCTTGGCGAAACCGGACTGCTCGACGAGACAACCGTATGTAAGTTTCGCCACCTCATCGAAAAACATGAACTCGGCAAGAAGCTCTTTGCCGAGGTGAACCGCCATCTGGCCGACTGCGGCATCGTCGTGAGCGTGGGCGCGATAGTCGACGCGACGATCATCAACGCGCCGAGTTCGACAAAGAACGAAGAGAAGGCGCGGGACCCGGAGATGCACCAAACCAAGAAGGGCAACCAGTTGTACTTCGGCATGAAAGCGCACATCGGTGCCGATAGCCGCCATCGGATCGTACACACGACCGTTGCAACGGCGGCGAACATCCATGATAGCGTGGTGCTGCCCCAGCTACTACATGGGAAAGAAACGCGGGTATATGGTGAGTCGGCGTACATCGGCAAGACCGAGGCGATCCGCGAGAAATCGCCACGAGCGCGTGCGTTCATCAACAAGCGTGCATATCGCAATCGCCCGCTGACCGATCGCGACAAAGAAACGAATAGTCGGAACTTGTCCACGCGCTCGCGCGTGGAGCACATCTTCGGTACGGTCAAAGGGCTCATTGGCTTCAGGAAAGTCCGTTACCGCGGCCATGCAAAGAACGAAAATTGCTTCAACGTCCTGTTCGCACTTTCGAATCTGTTCATGGTTCGGAAGAAATTGCCGCGCCTTTCCACGGCGTAGCTGTCTCTCGACATTGAAAAGCGCGACGAATTCGCTCCCCACGCAGGCGAATGAAGGCCGAAAAACACGATTATCGCTCGAAACGTCACGTTCTGTCCGACAGCCCGAGCTTGAGGTCAATAAATCAGACTTGCCTTAGGAGGGTTCGCCTCACCTACTACGCTTGCGACGCTCACGTCAAAGGCGAGCATTCTTACAAAACTTGAAAAACTGTTCGGCGCGGGAATCTCGGTAGGAGAGATTTACCCAAATAAAGGAAAAGGGCCAGGGGATGTGGTCGGAGGATGGAGCAGGTCATACAGTTTGGGAGCGGGAGTTGGCGTCGAGGTATTTTATAATAAAAATGGTGCTGCAATTGGAGTTAGCCTTATGACACCAGGTGCGAGCGTTTCAAAATCCGATGGTCATAAAATAGGTGCTCCAAGATCTTTGACTCATAACGCAAAGCAAAAGACAAAGCCGAAGACTGGGGCCTCGCGCTGATGCCCCTCTTGCTCGAAGGTACTTTTTTTCTGGGAATCGGCATATTATTCTTGTTCGGCCCATGGCTCCTTCGCCATTCCCAAACCGGCGGATCTCTTTGGCGCGTCCTTAACGCGATGTTTTCAGTTTCCCTTCGTCGGAGTGATCCGACACGAAATGGATTCGAATTCAAGAGGATCACTGTTGGCTGGGCTGCATGTATCATCGGGGCAGCTGAGCTTTTTGCGTTCGTTTATTATCGTTTTCTTGCTGGCAGCAAGTCCTGTTGTGGCTTGAGTATTAGCTCGGACATTCGAATAATAAGTGAGACGCGGGTCCATACGTGGTTATGGATACCGGTGTTTGTTGCCTACTGGGCCGTCACGGCTTCCTGGATGCTGCGCGGCGGGTGGATAGGTACCACCTGGCGTCAACGGGTCGTACACCTAGTTGCCGTCGTCGCATTAATATTATTGGCTACTATAGTTGAGGGAGTAGGCTCGCTCCCGACATATCTGTTTTTTACTCTAATGATTATTCTGTTTGACGTTATCGGTAGAAAAAAGTGGTGACATCAATCCGTGTCACCCCGCGCTGTGTGATGTCCTTGCCAGCTACGGGGTCAAAAGTGAATCCCGCCCGCTTTCGTGGAGGGTTTCTGACCGGCGAACCGTTGACAACCCGCCTGCGGCCCTGTAGCATACGCAGCACATGATGACGCATCGCACGTTCGCGTGGTGGTGGCAACTCTCCGGAGCGCATTCGCCGGTGAGGTAGGTCGTCGTCGCTCCCGAAAGGGATCGTTCGTAGAGACCGTCCGTAGCACCGGACGGTTTTTTTGTTTGTATCGAGTCGCGGCGCCGGAGCGCCAAGGAGAAATGGTCGTGTATCCTCTCGCAGCATTCAACGGGCAGCGCAGCATCGTCGAGGTCGGCGGGGTGCGCTTCGGCGACGGCGGCTTCGTCGCGATCGGTGGGCCGTGCGCGGTCGAGAGCGAGGAGCAGATCGAACGATCCGCCGCACTGCTCGCGGCGGGAGGAGCGGCGATGCTGCGCGGGGGCGCCTACAAACCGCGGACTTCGCCGTACAGCTTCCAAGGATTGGGCGACGAGGGGGTGCTCCTCATCGAACGGGCGGCGGCTCGCCACGCGCTTCCGACCGTCGTTGAGGTCCTCGCGGTCGAGGACGTGCCTTTCACCGCCGCGCGCGTCTCGATGCTGCAGATCGGTGCGCGGAACATGCAGAACGTCGCGCTGCTGCGTGCGGCGGCGCGGAGCGGGAGACCGATTCTCCTGAAGCGCGGCCCCGCGGCGACGCTCGACGAATTGCTCGCCGCGGCCGAGTACATCTTGATGGAAGGGAACGCACGGGTCGTGCTCTGCGAGCGTGGGCTGCGCGGCTTCGACCGGCACACGCGGAACCTTTTCGATCTCGCGGGCGCACTCCGTTTGCGCGAATTGACCCACCTCCCGGTCATCGTCGATCCAAGCCACGCGACCGGGCGCCGCTCCCTGGTCGTGCCGATGGCGCTCGCGGCGGCCGCCGCCGGGCTCGACGGGGCGATTCTCGAGGTCCATCCGCAGCCCGATCGAGCGCTCTCCGACGCCGAGCAGGCGCTTGCGCCCGAGGAGTTCGCCGGCTTTACCCGCCGCCTCGCCGCGCTGCGCGAGGCCGTTAAGGAGCCGTTGCCTGCCGGCCGATAACCCGAACTGGAGTCTACTCGGAAGGAGGTGACAGAAAATAACAACTCCACTCCTCGGCAGCGGCAGAGCCGCATCCACAGGTGCAATCAGTCTCCAAGCACTGCTTTCATCGCTCGATCTTTCACCGCTTCGCGTTGGCACCGATATTTTCGGTGGTTCCTTCTCGGCAGCGTTGGAGGCTCGGTTGAAAGCGGCAAAAGCTTCGGCACCGAATGACCCCACGGCTGCACTCACATCGCTTTTCGCAAGCGGTGTATCCCCTGCCGAATTCATCAATACGCTCTCGATGCAGATCGGGCAAGCAGCTGCAACGGCTGCGAAAGCCTCGCCTGCGACGAGAGATGCAGTAGCGAAGAAGTTCGCGACTGCCTTTGCCAACGCGCTCTCTCCACCCGGTACGGCACCACCGAGATCGGCGCAGCAAGAAGCTGCGACCCTCGTGCAACGCTTCACCGGCATCGTCAACGGACTAGCGCGAGGGCAAACGACAATCGAGGGGCAGAAGAACGAGATCTCGGGTACGCTCTTGGACGCCAAATCGGCGAAAGAACCCCCGGCCCCAACGACGACCGCACCGCCGAACGCGCGTACGCGCGCGATCGAGGCGGCTGTTTCGTCGTTGCTCTCGTCGCTTCCGAATCATCGTTCTCCAGGCGCGCTCGCTCAAGACCTTACCGTCGCGAGCAAGGGCGTTTCGGATAACGGCGATTCGATCTCCCCGCCTTCCACGTCCGTCGTGCAACCGATGGCTCCCCCCGCTCCGGACCCGGCAAAGGCACGGCCCGCGCCGAGTACGAGCGCTTCTCCCCCGACGCCGATGACGCTCGCGAATTTTGCAGCGCCTCCTCCGCCGGTACTCCCGCATGCGGGACCGACGCCGGAGCGCAACCCCTCCGCAAGCGCCACAAGCGCACCACCCCCCTCGAATGCCGGGCAGAACCTCGATCTGCTCGGGCGAATGATCGCCCGTGCAGCGGGTGCCGACGCGACCCTGACTGTGGCGCGAGCCGCCGTCGGCGAACCGTCCTCACCACCGAGCTTCGCATCGGCAACCCTCGCCTCGGCGGGCCTCGCACCGGCGAGTCTCACCGGCGTTTCGAGCCCCAGCCAACTCGATTCCAACCAGATGCTTCGCCTGACGGCGGGGCTGACGGCGGCGGCCGAGAGCGGCGCGGGTTCGAGCGGTTCGCACCTCTCCTCGGGCTTCGGCTCGCCGAACGGGCGCGATTCGAGTTCCTTCGGAAACCAGACGTCGAACGCGGCGCTCGGGTTCACGCTCCCACCGTTGCACGGAGCAACCGACGCGGCCGCGCCGAGCGTCGCCGCGCAAGCCCCGCAACCGCTCGACGTGCAAGCGCTCGCCGAGCAAATGATCGCCGGCATGCATATGCGTACCGCCCTCGACGGCAGTTCGCAGATGCAGATCAAACTCGTGCCCGAGCACCTCGGAGAGGTGGCGGTCAAACTCACGGTCAGCGGTACCAACGTCACTGCAAATGTCGTCGCTCAGAACGCCGACACGCGCACCGCGTTGCTCGCAAACCATCAACAGCTCGCTCGCAGCCTCGCCGATTCCGGTCTGAAATTAACCGGGTTCTCGGTCGATCTTTCGGGCGGCAAACACCAGGATCGCGGTAACGACGGCAAAGGCCCCGGCCTTGGCCGCAGATTCACGATCCACGAAATCGGTGCACCGGCGGCGCAGCCGACCGACGCACTCGTATCTTCGAACGCGGGGATGCTCTCCGCCGACGGAAATGCGCTCTATAACTATCTCGCCTAAGGAGATAACAATGGCGACACCCGTGAATTCAACGACGTTACCGATTAACTCGTTGATCGCACAACCCTCGAATCCGGCAGCGGCGGCGAGTAAATCCTCCGACGTCGGCCTGAACACGTTCTTGCAACTACTCACTGCGGAGTTGCAGAACCAAGACCCAACCGCACCGCAGGATCCCACCGCATCGGTAACGCAGCTCGCGCAGTTCCAAGCGCTCTCGGCGCAGACGAACCTGGCTAGCTCGTTCCAATCCTTCACCTCGAATTTTGGGGTGATGCAAGCCTCGGCATTGCTGGGCAAAACGGTAACCGCAAATACGGGAGCCGCCGGCACGTCGGGCAGTACGTCGACCGTGACCGGAACCGTCGCTTCGATTACGGTACAGAACGGGCAACCGTTCTTTACCCTCAACGGCAGCAACGGGCAACCGCTCACCGACAACAACGGCAATCCGTTGCTTTTCTCGACGCAGCAGATCGTCGGTATCGGAAGCTAAACGATGGATCCCAAAGAGATCGCCTCGGTTCAACAACCCGGCACGATCCTTCCGGGGCCTGCACCGCGCCCGGTCGGGCGCCCGGTCGAGATTCCCCCGGGCGAGAGTTTTCGCTCGATCCTCGACCGTACCGCAAGCTCCGGCGACGTGCGCTTTTCGGCGCACGCGACCGCGCGTTTGCAATCGCGCAACATCGCGCTTTCGAATGAAGATGTTGCCAAAATCAACGCGATGACCGACAAAGCTGCGGCAAAGGGGGCAAAGCAATCGCTCTTCCTTCTGCGCGACGTTGCGATGGTGGTCAGCGTAACCAATCGCACCGTGATCACGGCGGTCGATCGGAGTTCGTTAAAAGACAATCTTTTCACGAATATCGATTCGGCGGCGGTGATCGCATGAACAACGTTATCACTCATCCGGGGCGGACCGCAGCGCGGAGCCTCGGCCGTGACGCCGATCGAATGACGCGTCACGGGGCTTCCCAACTGAGAGGTCAATAAACATGGGATTTGACTCGCTCTATACGGGGATATCCGGTCTTAATGCTTACCAGAGCTGGATCGATCTCCTGAGCAATAACATCGCGAACATCGGCACCTACGGCTTTAAGGGCCAGCGCATGACGTTCGCCGATCAGTTCTACAATCAAATCGGCTACGCGAGCGGCCCGACGACCACCAACGGCGGCGTCAATCCGCAGGAAATCGGGCTTGGCGTCAAGGTCAACACCATCGACACGCTCTTCAATCAGGGCGGGCTCGAGACGACCGGCGTCAATACCGACCTCGCGATCAACGGCAACGGCTTTTTCGTTCTCGCCAATGCGAACGGAACCGGCACGCCGAGTTACACGCGCAGCGGCGCGTTCTCGCTCAACCAGAACGGCCTGCTCTACGATCCGGGCAGCGGCCTGGCGGTGCAAGGCTATATGGCGAACGCACAGGGACAGGTCAGCCCGACCGGCTCCCCAGGTGCGATCACCATTCCGCTCGGCCTGCAGGAGCAGGCGACGGGAACCGGTTTCGGCGTAAAGACCGGCCCGACGTCGACCGATAAGGTCTTCGACGTCTCCTTCGGCGGCAATCTCGACCAGACGCAGTGGGCGCAGGCGCTCAACTACTCGGTCGGGGGCGCACCGACGAACGGCTCGCCGTACACGATCTCGACGACGATTTACGATTCGCTCGGGGTCGCGCACCAAGCAACGATCACCTACACCCCCGACGCCGCAGGTGCGACCGCTGCAACTTCGGCGGTTACGGGTGCCGGCACGAACATCGCGTCGGCCTCGGTCTCCCCGACGACGCAGGCCGCAGATACCATCACCGTCACCGCACTCAGCCCGACTTCGGCGCAGTTGGTCGATTCCAACTCCGGCGCGGTCGTTACGGCATCGGCGGGATCGACCGTGCAGATCGGGGCCGAGACGGTTACGCTCGGTGCCGCGCTCGCCGGAACCAACACCATCAGCATCACCGGAGGCACGAGCGGCTTACCCAAGAGCGTCACCGACGCGAGCGGGAACGTGCGGACGCCGGCGACGCGGTGGCAGGTTAGCGTCAGTTTCGCCGACGGAACGACCTTCCAAACGATCAAGACCCCAGGGAGTATCGCGGCTGGCGGTGCCGTGACCGCACCGACCTTCGGGACCGGCACCGCCGGGACACTAGGTTACGCCTACTTCGACCAGAACGGGCAGTTCATCAACACCTCCTCGATCGAGACGGCCGCAGCGGGTACCTCGATCGGCGGGGCGGGACAGACCGGTGATTTTCATACCGCCGGGGCGTTGACGTCGATCCAACAGGGCAACCAGCTCAACGTCACCTCGTGGGGGCCGGGCACCGGGAATAACTCGGTCGCTCCGACCGCCGGCGCGGGAACGCCCGCGCTCGGCCCGATCGGGCTCGACTTCTCCAACGACGCGAGCTTGGCGGGCACCTACACCGCGAATACGCTGACCCAGAACGGCTATCAGGCCGGCATCCTCTCGAACATCACGGTCGGGCAGGACGGAACGATCACCGGGTCGTTCACGAACGGTCAGCAGAAGGCGCTCGCGCAAGTCGCGCTGGCGACCTTCCAGAACGAGCAAGGTCTCAACCGGATCGGAAGCAATTTCTTCCAGCAGACGGCGAACTCCGGGCTCGCACAGGTCGGAACTGCCTCGACGGGCGGTTTCGGCTCGATCGTCTCGGGGGCGTTGGAGCAGTCCAACGTTTCTCTCGCCGATCAGTTCACCAAGATGATCGCGGCGCAACGTGCATTCGAAGCGAACACCCGCGGCATCACGACCGCCGATCAGAACCTGATCACGGTCACGCACTTGCAGGCGAGCGAGAACTAAGGTTCGCGCGAACGTGCAGGCCTTCACGCCGAGGGGCGCTAACCCCTCGGCGTGATAGTCCTTCAGCGCCTCAACGGCGGCACCGTCATGGTCAACAGCGACCTCATCGAAGCCGTCGAGGAGACGCCCGATACCGTCGTCACGCTAACCTCAGGGAACAAACTCCTGGTGCGCGATTCGATGCTCGAGATTCAGAAGAAAATCGTCGAGTTCAAGCGAAGAATCTACGGCCCGGCCGAGTCGGTTCGCTAGGGGGCGTGATGCGGAACAGATTGGAGCGCTGAGTTTTGGATATCGCGACTATCGTTGGCCTGGTTCTCGGCTTCGGTGCGATCGCGCTGGCGGGAGCCGTCGGCGGCACGGACCCCGGGATCATCTTCGGTCGCTGGGAAGCGATCGTGCTCATCATCGGCGGGACGCTCGGCGCGACGATCACGTCGTTCCCGTGGCGCATTTTTATCGACGGCTTCTTCGGAGGCTTTAAAACCGCATTCACCACGCGCAACTATCACGAGCGCGACGTCATCGCCACGTTGGTGGCCTTCGCCGAAAAGGCCCGTCGCGAAGGATTGCTCGCGCTGGAGAACGAGGCGGCGGCGCTCGACGACGAATTCATGCGCAAGGGGATCCAGCTCGTCATCGACGGCCGCGACACCGAAATCATTCGTAAAGTTTTGGAAACCGAGGTTAGCAACAATCAGGAGCGCGGCGCGAAATCGGAGTCGGTTTTCACGTGCCTCGGCGGTTACTCGCCGACCCTCGGCATCATCGGTACCGTGCTCGGCCTCATCGGCATGCTCAAGGGGTTAGCCTCCGCGGCGAACAGCACCAATATTGCGGGCTCCATCGGCGTCGCCACCGCGCAGGCCTTCGTGGCGACCTTCTTCGGTATCATGTTCGCAAATTTGCTTTGGTTGCCGATCGCTACGAAAATCAAGGAGCGCAACGGCGAGCTTTTGCTTCTGCGCGAAATTATGATCGAAGGCATCCTTGCGATCCAGGCCGGCGACAATCCGCGTTTGCTCGAAGAGAAACTGCTCGCCTTCCTCGACCCACGCGATCGCGAAGCGCACGTGGAAGAGGGTGGGGCCGTTGCCACCGACGAGCTCGCGGCGAGTTCGACGTAACGCCGATCGATGGCACAACCGGTAAAGACCGCGGCGCGCGCGGCCGAATCGAAGCTCCACAACAAACAAAAGGAGCAACAAGTCGAAACGGCCGGGATGATGCGTTGGCTCCTGACGTACGCCGACATGATCACGCTCATGCTCGCGCTCTTTATCATTCTCTTCGCGATGTCGACGATCAGCCGCGTCAAGGTGCAGGCCTTCGCGAAGTCGGTCTCCGGCGGCTTCAATAATGTCTGGTCGATCAATCAGCCGCCCAACGGCGGCAGCAACGGTCAGCGATCCTTCGGGGCGAACGCGAACGTCCCGACGTTACAGCGCGAACTCGAGCGCTACGTGCAGAAAAACCAGTTGCAGAACCAGGTGCAAATTCGCAGAGAGCGGCACAAATTGGTGGTGACGCTCCTCTCGGATCAGTCGTTTTACAATAGCGGAAGCGCGCGTATCCGGCCGCAGACGCTGAAAATCCTCGATACGGTCGCCGGCTTCTTGAAGAAAACCGCCAATCCCATCCGCGTCGAGGGAAATACCGACAACGTTCCGATCCACACCGCGCGGTATCCCTCGAATTGGGAGCTCTCGACCGCTCGTGCCGTGAACGTCGTGCGCTACCTCGTCGAACACGACGGGCTCCAGCCGACGAGAATCGCCGCGGCGGGATACGGCAAATATCACCCGCGCGTCAGCAATGCGACGGCCGCCGGCCGCAAGGAAAACCGTCGCGTCGACATCGTCATTTTAAATGAGAGCGACGTTCCGCAGCCGACCGCGCGGACCAATCGCTTCCTTCCTGCGGCGAAGAAACCCGCTACTCACCCTTCCATCAAACCTACGGGCAAGAGCTAGGAGCGCGTTATGTCGAGTTTATCGCAAGAAGAGATCGACGCCCTCATCAACCAACTCGGCAGCGAAGAATCGCAGCTCGAAACCATTGAAAGCCGTCGCATAAAGTCGTTCGACTTCCGCTTCAATAAGCGGCTCGACAAGTTTTCCAATAACCAATTGCAGACGCTTCGGACGCTGCACGAAAACTTCACGCGTTTGCTCAATAACTCGCTCTCGGTCTATCTGCGGACGCGCGTCGAAGCGACGATCGTCTCGATCGAGCAGATCAGTTACGGCGATTTTATCGCCTCGATCGGGATTCCGTCGATCTTAGCGATTTTCTCGATGGATCCGTTGCCCGGGAGCGGCATCGTTCAGGTCGATCTCAACCTCGTCTTTTCGATCATCGATCGCCTCCTCGGCGGCCCGGGCTGGTTCCCGCCGAAGCTGCGCGACCTTACCGATATCGAGCGTACGCTGATGCAGCGCTTTATGGCGCGCATGCTCAACAGCTATCGCGAATCATGGAACTACCTGCTCACGCTCTCGCTGAAGATCGAAGCGCTCGATTCCAACCCGCAATTCATTCCGCGCATCATCCCACTCGACCAAATCATCGCCTACGTCTCGATGGAACTGAAGGTCGGCGATATGGCCGGCGTCATGAACTTCTGTCTGCCCTACCTTGTATTGCAGTCGATCGGCCAACAACTGACCGATTTCCAGTGGTCGCCGACGGTGATCGCGGGGCGAGGAATGACCGAAGATGATGTGGCCCAGTTAGAACGAAACGTCGAGCGGGCGGATATCGATCTCGAAGTCGAACTCGGCCGCACGACGCTCTCGTTGCGCGATCTCGTCTCGCTCCAGCTCGGCGACGTCGTCGTTCTCGATAACGAGACCTCGCAGCCGCTGGTGGGGAAAGTCAACGAACGGGAGAAGTACCACCTCTTCCCGGGGGTCTATAAAGATCGCTATGCTATGAAGGTTGCCGGTGCGCTCACGAATGAGGACGAATAAGCGACGATGATGCAGATCGATAATCTCGCCGACACGATGTTTGCCGCTGCGGCGACCGTGCTCGGGCGCTTGGTCGAGCAAGCCGCAGTCGCCGGAGCGAGCGTCCGTGCCGACCACGAAGGCTCGATTCACACCGAGGGCGACGAGCTCGTCGCGCTCGCGGAGATTCCCGCACTTGGCGCTCAATTAGTCGTTCGCTTTCAGCGCGACGATCTCGCACATATCGTCGGCGTGATGCTCGGCGGCGAAGAGTCGGTCGGCGAACTCGGCCCGATGCAGCTCTCGATCGCTTCGGAGACGGTATCGCAGATCGCCGTGGCGATGGCCGAACGTCTCGCCGAGGATATAGGCGCGTCGACTGCCGGCATCCATGCCGAGTTATGCAGCGATGCGACCCTCCTGCCCCCGCCGCCCTTCCAATCGTACAGCGCGCCGATCCAGTTGGAGAACGATTTGGCGCCGCGGATCGCCGTCGACTTTGCGGCTATCACGCTCTCGAAACTCGGCAGTTCGGAGGAACCGGCGCCGGTCGCCGCGGGTTCGGCGGCCGCTTCGTCGGCGCCGCCGAAACCGGCAGCGCCACCGATCGCGGCCGCGCCCGCGCAGTTCGCGCCGATCGTGCCGACCCAATCGAAGAAGACTCCCGCAGGGCAGGCGAATCTCGATCTCGTTCACGATGTGCCGTTGCAGGTGCGGGCGATTCTCGGTAAAACCGTGATGCAGCTGCGCGACGTCGTCTCGCTCCAGCAAGGAAGCGTCTTCGAACTCGATAAGCTCGCCGTCGACCCGATCGACATCTACGTCAATAATATTCTTATTGCGCGTGGGGAAGTGGTGGTCGTTGATGATAAATACGCGGTGAAAATCAGCGAGCTGAATCCCCAGGTCGGCTAGCGGAGTCCGCGGAGCGGTTTGATGACGACGCATCTTTGGGCTCAATACATCTTCGCGCTGATTGTCGTCGCCGTCGTTTTGTTGCTCTTTGCCGCGCTCGTCAAAGCCCTAGGCCGCGGGCGCATCGTCCTCTCGGCGGAGCGACGATTGGTGACGGTGTTGGAATCGACGCCGCTCGGCGCGCATGGAGCGCTGCACGTTATTAAGGTCGGTTCTCGCTATCTGCTCGTCGCCAGCGCAACCACGGGCACGCGGAACGTGATGGAGATTCCCGCCGAGGAGATCGAAGGCTGGATGGCCACCCAGCGGGCGGGCTTCGACATCACCAAACGGGCCTGGAGTTCGATGTTTTCGCTTCCTTGGAGTAAACGATGAAGGCCCGTCCATTTTTATATCTCGGGGCGGCGCTTGGATTTACGATGCTGCTCTTCGTGCCCGCGTTCGTCGCGGCCGCGACCGCGCCGACGCCGCCGTTGCCGCCGATTCCCTCGTTGAGCATTGGATTGGGGCAAGCGCAGTCTCCGCAGCAAGTGGTAGGCGCCCTGCAGGTGCTGCTGCTGCTCACCGTGCTCGCGCTCGCCCCGACCCTGTTGGTGCTGATGACCTCGTTCACGCGCATCATCATCGTCCTTTCGTTCGTGCGCACCGCGTTGGGCACCGCGCAGGTCCCGCCGAACCAGGTGCTGATCGGGCTCGCGTTACTGCTGACGTTTTTCGTGATGAATCCAGTGATCAACACGATCAACACGACCGCGGTTCAGCCGTATATGAAGAAGCAGATCTCGCAACAGGTCGCGCTCGATCGTGCCGCCAAGCCGCTGCGAGCGTTCATGTTCAAGCAGACGCGCGAGAAGGATCTCGAACTCTTTTATTCCATTTCCAAACACCCGCGCCCGAAGAAGCAGGCCGACGTCCCGACCTACATTTTGGTTCCGGCGTTCGTTATCTCCGAGTTGAAGACGGCTTTCCAGATCGGTTTTCTTCTCTACGTGCCGTTTATCGTCATCGATATGGTGGTGGCGAGCATCTTGCTCTCGATGGGCATGATGATGATCCCGCCCGTGCTGATCTCGCTGCCGATTAAGATCCTGATCTTCCTTTTGGTCGACGGTTGGAACCTCGTCGTCGGAGCGCTCTTCGCGAGCTTTAAAACATGACGGTCAGCGATGCGTTAAGTCTCGGCCGGGAAGCGATATTCGTCGCGCTGCTGGTCTCCGCGCCGGTGCTGCTCATCAGCCTCGTCACCGGCCTCATTATTTCGTTACTCCAGGCAGTAACGCAGTTGCAGGAGCCGACGTTGACCTTTATCCCGAAGATTCTCGTCTCGGCGGCCGCGATTTTATTTTTCGGACCGTTCATGCTTGCCTTGTTGACCGATTTTACGACGCGCGTTTTTGCGTCGGCGGCGAACGTCATCCACTAGAGCGGCATGCTCGATATTTTCGGCATTACCGGGGCGCAATTTCAGACGTTTTTTCTGATTTTCATTCGCGTGAGTGCGATGCTCTTCGTTTTTCCGATTTTTTCGGCCCCGCAGATCCCAATTCAAACGCGGTTTGGCCTCGGCGCGTTGCTCTCGTTCCTGCTGCTGCGCACGGTGCCGACGCTCGCGCCCTTTACTAGCCTCGTCGCGCTCACGATCGCGATACTGGCGCAAATCGCGTTGGGTACGATCGTCGGCTACATCGCCTCGCTGGTCTTTGCCGGCATACAGTTCGCCGGCGAACTCGTTGACCTGGAGATCGGGTATGCAATCGCCAACGTCATCAGCCCGACGACGCAGCAACAGGTAACGATCATCGGCGAATTCGAATTGGCGCTCGCAACGCTGATTTTCTTGGCGACAAACTCACACTTGCTCCTCATCGCCGGGATCGCCGGATCGTTCGGCCTCGTGCCGCTTCCCTATATCCACCTCGATCCGTCGCTGGCGGGAAACGTCGTCGGAATATTGGCTTCCTCGTTCGATATCGTTTTTAAAATCGCGGCTCCGGCGGCGATTGCGTTATTCATTACGAATATTTCGCTTGCGCTGATGGCTCGCGTCGCGCCGCAAATGAACGTCTTCGTGGTCGGCTTTCCGATTCAGGTGACCGTCGGGCTCATCACGCTCGCGGCGAGCCTGCCGTTGCTCGCCACCGTTGGGCCGCAGCTCTTCGACGAGCTCTCGCGGCAGATGGACACCGTCATGCGCTCGCTCCGCTAGCGCTCTTCTCACTTCGAATTGCGAGGTGGTTCAGCCCGAGGTGGTTGCGAAGCAACCGTGGTTTCAGCCCGAGGTGGTTGCGAAGCAACCGTGGTGTCAGCCCGAGTAGGTTGCGAAGCAACCGTATCGAGGGCGTGACAATTGTGCGGCGCCTCGATACGGTTGCTTCGCAACCACCTCGGCGTGACAATTGTGCGGCGCCCTACTCGGCGTTAGGCGTTAGAAGTAGGAGAGCTGTCCGATCTTGTTCCCGGCGCTCTCGCTGAAATAGATTCGCTGGTCGGGGCCGATCGCGACGGCGAGTGGGCTCGACGCCGCAGTCGGGATCGCGTACTCGGAGACCGTACCGCCGTTGGAAAGGAACTGTCCGATTTTATTGCCGGGAATATCGGTGAAGTAGAAATTGCTATCCGCGCCTTCGGCGATCGCGCCGATCGTCGGTGAGGAACCGACGGCGACGCCGAGCGTCCGTTCGGTGAGGCCGGTGCCGTTGGTCAGGATGCGGCCGATCTTGTTCGTCCCCTGCTCCAGGAACCAGAGCGCGCCGTCGGCGCCGTTGAGGATCGAGGTCGGCTTGCTCCCTGCGGCTACGGGGTATTCGGTGACCGTCCCGGAGGTGGTGATCCGACCGATCTTCGCCGCGTTGTACTCGGTGAACCAGAGCGCGCCGTCGCTGCCGGCGGCGATGCTCGTCGGGTCGGCGCTCGCCGTCGGGATCGCGTACTCGGTTATGGTTCCCGAGGTCGTGATGCGACCGATCTTCGCGGTCCCCGCTTCGGTGAACCAGAGCGCGCCGTCGGAGCCGAGGGTGATTCCCTCGGGTTCGGAGCCCGGCGTCGGCAGCGTGTATTCGACGATCGTGGTGCCGGAGATGTTGATCTTCCCGATCTTATTGCCGTTAAATTCCGTGAACCAGAGGTTGCCGTCGGGAGCCGCGACGAGGTCGTCGGGCATGGCGTTTGCGGTCGGAAGCGGATAGTCGACCACGGTTCCGGTCGTTTCGAGCTGGCCGATCTTATCGGCGCTGCCCTCGGTGAACCAGATCGAGCTATTCCCGCCGATCGTGAGGGCGGTCACCCCGGCCGAGCTCGTCGGAATGGCGAACTCCGCGGTGACGGAGGGGACGACGGGGGTGGCGGTTGGGGCAGCCGCGGAGGAGATCGGCGTTGCGTGCCCGCACGCCGTCAGCGCGCTGAGAGCGAGGAGCGAGGCAGCGAACAACACGCCGGAGAGCGTGACCAGCGGACGATACAACGTGGGAGACTCCTTGTCGCGGTACTTGAAAAGATGCGGGCTTAAGGCCAGCCCCACTCTTTTATCGCGGGAGGCCCCCATTCCCGCAGGTTTCGGCAAGAAGAAGAGGCGTCGTGGAGGAAATGCCTTCGGGAATGAGCCTGGAGCAAGCGGGCTATGCCGCGTCCTGAACAAACCGAGCGAGCGACTCCAAAACGCCTTGAGGAGTCGCGCAAGAAAGGCCAACTCGCCCGAAGCACGGAGCTCGCCGGGGCGGGGATCTTTCTGGGCGCCATCCTCGCGATTCATTTCTTTGCCGGCAGCGATTTCGGCGGGCTGGGTCCGGGCACGATGGTCGCGCTCAGCCACATCGCCTCCTACGATCCGCTCACGATCGATTCGGTCTGGGGTATCTTCGCGAAGACGCTCGGGAGCGTGGTGGTCGTCATGGCATTGCTCTTTGCGATTGCATTCGGCTTAGGTGTCCTGCTCAACGTCGTTCAGGTCGGCCTGCTCTTTACGCTTCAGCCCCTCCAACCGAACTTTTCGAAACTCAATCCGCTCAGCGGCTTCAAGCGCATTTTCTCCAAACAGGTCGCGGTCAATCTCCTCAAGCAGTTCATCAAGCTCGGTGCCGTCGCCGTCATCCTCTACTCGACGGTCGCCGGGAATCTCGGCTTTTTCCTGTCGCTCGGCGAGATGTCGCCCTACGGCGTCTTCGGGGCGGTCGGCTCGTTGGTGTACTCGATCACCTTCAAGTTCGCGGTTTTGCTGGTAATCGTCGGCATCCTCGACTTCGCCTACGAACGCTGGAACTTCATGGAAAACCAGAAGATGACCAAGCAAGAGGTCAAAGACGAGATGCGGCAAGCCGAGGGGAACCCCGAGGTTCGGGGCGCCGTCAAACGGCGGCAGCGCGAATTCGCGCGTCGGCGGATGCTCTCCGCCGTGCCGCGCGCGACGGTCGTCGTTACGAACCCGACACACTTCGCGGTGGCGTTGGAGTGGGACGAGATCGATATGGAGGCGCCGGTCGTCGTAGCGAAGGGCGCCGACCTCGTAGCTTTACGCATTCGTGAGATCGCGCGCGAGGCCGGGGTGCCGATATTGGAGAACCCTCCTCTCGCACGGACGCTCTACGAGAAGGTCGCGCTCGACCAGATGGTCCCGCCGAACCTTTACGCAGCCGTCGCGCAGGTGATTGCATTCGTGTACCGGTTAAAGAGAAAGACGATCGCGTAAATGGCTTCGGCATCCAGCGCAACGGCGCGCCCGAGCATCGGCCAGCGAATCGCCGCAACGACTCCGGTCTTCGTTGCCGGAGCGGCGGTGACGCTTGTCTTTTTGATGATCGTCCCGGTGCCGACGCAGGTGCTCGACGCGCTGCTGACGCTCAATATCACGGGCGCGCTGGTGATCATCGGCACGAGTCTCTATGCCGAAAACGCGCTCTCGTTCTCGGTCTTCCCGACTTTGTTGCTGATCGTGACGCTCTTCCGGCTCGCTTTGAACATCACGGCGACGCGAGCGATCCTTACCAACGGCTATGCCGGCGAAGTGATTCAGTTCTTCGGACAGGTCGTGATCGGCGGTAACTATGCCGTCGGATTCGTCATCTTTCTCATCCTCGTCGTCATTCAATTCGTCGTCATCACCAACGGCGCGGGTCGCGTTGCCGAAGTCGCCGCGCGCTTCACTCTCGACGCAATGCCCGGCAAACAGTTGGCGATCGACGCCGATCTCAACGCCGGCCTCATCACCGAAGCCGACGCTCGCCAACGGCGCAAAGATATTCAGCGTTCGGCGGACTTCTACGGCGCGATGGACGGTGCCAGCAAGTTCGTTCGCGGCGATGCGATTGCCGCGGTCATCATTGTCGCGATCAATATCATCGGCGGCTTCATTATCGGCGTCGTGCAGTTGCACTACACCTTGTTGCAGTCGCTCTCGACCTTCACGTTGCTCACCGTCGGTGAAGGCATCGTGACGCAGGTTCCGGCACTGTTGATCTCGACCGCGACCGGTATCATCGTCACCCGTGCCGCAGCCGAATCCGATTTCGGTGGCGAACTCACCAAACAACTCAATTCTCAACCGCTCGCCATCCTTATTGCGGCGGTGATGACGGGCGTCTTCGGCATCGTCGGCCTGGCGCGCTTCTTCATGCTGCCCATGTCGGCGTTACTGTTTTACTATTATTTCTCGCGCCGCCGTGCGGCCTCGCCTGCGGTACAGGCCGCCGCGGCGGCGGCGAAAGCCGCTGCGACGGCAAAAAATGCTCCGGCAAAACCCGCCGAGAGCGTGGTACCGTTGCTCTCCTACGATCCGATGGAGCTCGAGATCGGCTTCGGACTCATTCCGCTCGTCGACATCAACCAAGGCGGCGATCTCCTCGAACGCGTCACGCTCATTCGGCGGCAGGCGGCGCGCGAACTCGGTATCGTCATGCCGCCGATTCGCGTTCGCGATAACCTGCAACTCAAGCCCAGCGCGTACAGCGTGAAGATTTACGGATTGGAAGTGGCGCAGGCCGAGGTGATGGTGAGCCGCCTTCTCGCGATGAACCCCGGCACGGCAACGCAACCGCTCGACGGAATCGCCACGAAAGAGCCGGCGTTTGGATTGCCGGCGCTCTGGATCCCCGAATCGCTGCGCTCCGAGGCGGAGATGGCGGGCTATACGGTGATCGATCCGACCAGCGTAATCGCCACCCACCTTACCGAACTCATCCGTTCGCACGCCCCCGATCTGCTCGGCCGCCAAGAGACCTCGGCGTTACTGGACAACATCAAAACGCATTACCCCGTCGTCGTGGAAGAGTTGGTGCCGGGGCTGCTCTCGGTCGGCGAGGTCCAGCGCGTCTTGCAAAACCTGCTGCGCGAGCGGATTCCGATCCGCAATCTCGTACTCATCCTCGAAACGATGGCCGACGCGGCTCGCAGCAGCAAGGATATCGACTTTCTCACCGAGCGCGTGCGCGCGGCGCTCGCGCGACATATCTCCTCGGAGTACGCCGAGGAGGGCTTGCTCTCGGTCATCACCGTCGATCCGCGGCTCGAGGCGTTGCTCGCCGAAGCGGTGCGGCGCGGCGAAGATGCCTACGCCTTGCTCGATCCGGCGACGATCTCGCGCGTCTATTCCTCGCTCTCGCGCCAGATCTCCATCGCACAGAATGCGGGTCTGCAACCGATCGTGCTCGCATCGCCCTCGGTACGTCTCGCACTCAAGCGGCTCACCGAACGCGCCGCACCCAACCTCGTCGTTCTTTCTTACTCTGAAATCGCTCCGGGACTCCGCGTCGAATCGATCGGACAGGTCTCGGCAACCGATGAAACCAGCTCAGCGCCCATGGGGTCGGGAGTCTAAATGCTCAAATCGTTGTTTTCTCGCGGACCATCCATTCCGGCATCGAAACTGCCGAACGCGAACGCCTTCGTTGACGTCGTCGTGGCGGGGCGAGCCTCGCGCTCCGTCTCGGTCGACGCCGTCACGGCGAAAGGTATCGTCGTTCGCGGCGTGATCGGTCGTCCGGGTGAGAGCGCAATTCTGCTCTACGATTCGGGGCACGGCCGGCTCCGCGCGGCGACGAAGATTACCGGTGCGAGCGGGGAGCGCACGACGCTGGCGATGCCGGCACGCGTGACCCCGGCATCGGTTTCACCGGGCGGTTCGGGCGGCGGCGCGCAGAAGCGCCAGACGGTGCGGCTCGACGCGCTCGTCCCGGGGATGTGGCGCTTCGCTCCCGGAGGCAAGGGGACCGGCGAGTTCGTAAAGGCGAATATCCGCGATATCAGCCGCGGAGGTTGCTCGCTGATCCTCGACCGCGAACTCAAACGCGGCACGAGCGTCGAGGTCCAGCTGCGCTTACGCGAGGGAGGGGCGCCGCTCGTCCTCCTCGGCGAGGTGATGCGCCAGGAGCGTATCGCAAGCTCGGGGCGTTTTTCGCACGGCCTTCGCTTTCACGGTATCCGCCCCGAGGAAGACCATGCGATCGTGGAATTCATCAATCGGAAGCAAGCCGAGTTGCGGAGCCGGGGGCTTGCGTGACCGACGGCGAAGATGGCGTCCAGAGGGGCCTTGCCGCCTCAGCGGTGAAATATCATTGCACCTTCGCTCTGGGAGTTTTTGATGAGTAAAAAGGTCCTCATCGTCGATGATGCCGTCGTCATGCGCATGATGATCAAGGGTATTCTCTCCAAACACGGCTACGAAGTCGTCGGAGAGGCCCAAAACGGTGTCGAGGCGGTCGATAAATACAAACAATTGCAACCCGATTTGGTGACGATGGATATGGTGATGCCGGAGATGGACGGCATTACGGCAGTCCGTCAGATCATGTCGATGGATCCCAATGCGAAGATCATTATGTGCACCTCGATGGGCCAGCAGGCGCTCGTCGTCGAGGCGATTCAAGCCGGGGCGAAATCGTTCATTACGAAACCGTTCCAGCCGCCGAAAATTCTCGAGACCATTTCGAAGGTGCTCGCGTGAGCCATCAAGGCATGAATCTGACCGACCTTCAGAAAGATGCGCTGAAGGAAGTCGGCAATATCGGCGCCGGACATGCGGCGACGGCGCTCTCGCAGTTGCTCAATGCGAAGATTAATTTAAGCGAACCGCGGATCGACGTTATTAAATTCCGCGATCTCGCCACGCGCGTCGGACACGAGAACCGTACCGTCGCCGCGTTGCATATGTACGTTCGCGGCGAGGCTCCGGGCCAAATGGTCGTGCTCTTCGATCGCGAGCAGGCGCTCGATTTCGTCAGCCAGTTCCTCCATCGCGTGATCGGAGATATCCAGATCTTCGATTCCATCGCGGATTCCACGCTCAAGGAGCTCGGAAATATCATCGCCGGTTCGTACTTGACGGCGATCATTCAACTGACCGGCGTGAACCTGCTCCCTTCCGTTCCGACGCTCTCCTACGGAACCATCCAGGCGGCGTTCCGTACGCTGATGTCGATTTTGCCGGATCAGGACGTCTTCCTCATCGAGAGCAGTTTCCTCGATAAGGATAAGGAAGTCGCCGGGCAGTTTATCATGATCCCGGAGACGGGCTCACTCACTCCGCTGCTCTCGGCGTTCGGCGTCGAGTAGGCCGTTTCGGCTGTACCGAACGAGCGCTTGAGGATCGCCGATGTCCGACGAACCATTCGATAAAGAAGAGTTCGTTGCGTACTTCCGCGACGAAGCCGAAGAGTTATTGCAGCAGATCGACGGCGATCTGCTGCGCTTAGAGGAGTTTGTCGATAGCGGCCAGGCCGACCCCGAGATCGTCAATTCGCTCTTTCGCGCGCTCCACACCATCAAAGGGAGCTCCGGAATGCTCGGTTTTACCGAGGTTCAGGGGCTCGCGCACAAATTAGAGAACCTCTGCGATCTTCTGCGCAAAGAGCGGATGCCGCTCTCGGAAGGAAGCGTCGAGATTCTCTTTTCCGGGCGCGATTTTCTTACCGATCTCGTTCAGGCGGCGATCGGGCAGAGCGCTCCGCCGAGCGGACTCAATGAGTTTACCGGACGGCTCGACCAATTTGTCGCGATCTATAACGAGACGTCGAACGTCATCGAAGGCAAGGCTCCGGATCGCAGCGAGGGTGGCAACGCCGTCGGCAGCGAGCCGATGAACGAAGCGGAGATCGCCGCGTTTGAAGCCGAGATCGAGCGCATGCTCGCCGAAGCCGCTGCGACTGCGCCTCCCGCTCCGACGACGCCAACCGCGAACCTCGCGGCTCCGGCGGTGGAGTCCGCGGCAAGACCCGCACCCGCGCGCGGCAACGGTGAGAGCGCCGACGCGAAGAAGAGTGCCGCGCAGGGGAAGCGGAGTTCGCTCGCCCAGACGATTCGCGTCGATATCGACCGGCTCGACGCGCTCCTCAATCTCGTCGGCGAACTCGTCATCAATCGCACGCGAATCTCGGATATTGCGACGACGCTCGGGCGACTGATGGGTGACCGCGCGCTCAATGCCTCGATCGGGCTCATCGGTCCGCTCTCGAAAGATCTCGCCGATAGCGCGGCGCTTCTCGCGCGCACGACCAACGAAATTCAAGAGTCGATCATGAAGGTGCGCATGGTGCCGATCGGCCAGGTCTTCGATCGCTTCCCGCGGACCGTTCGCGACGTTGCCAAGGCGCGCGGCAAAGAGGTGCAGCTGCAGATATCCGGCGCCGACACCGATCTCGACAAGACGATCGTCGACGAGGTCGGCGAACCGCTCATGCATCTGTTGCGAAATTGCGTCGATCACGGCATCGAGGCTCCCGACGAGCGCGAACGGCAGGGTAAGCCGCGCATGGGGACGATCGCGCTAAACGCCTATCACGAAGGCAACCAGATTATCATCGAGATCTCCGACGACGGCGGCGGCATCAATCTCGATAAAGTCCGTGCGAAGGCGATCAAGAACGGGCTGATCGGAACCGAAGATCGGCTCACCGACCGCGAACTCATCGAACTCATTTTTACCCCGGGCTTTTCGACGGCGGAAGAAGTCTCCGACGTCAGCGGCCGCGGCGTCGGGATGGACGTGGTGAAGCGGAATATCACCAAACTCAAAGGGATCTTCGATGTCGATTCCGCGCCCGGGCAGGGCACGCGCTTCACGATTAAATTACCGCTAACGCTGGCGATCATTCAGGCGCTGCTCGTTCGCGTCGTAGATGAACTCTATGCGATTCCGCTCGATTCGGTGATCGAATCGCAGCGCGTGGAGATGCCCGACGTGCGCACCGTCCACGGCTCGGAGGTCATCACGTTGCGCGGCCAGGTGGTACCGTTGCTCCGCATCGCCGACTTCTTCGAACTCGGCGGCGAGCGCGATCCCGAAAAGGTGATGATCGTGATCGTCGGCCTTCAGGGGCGCCAGGTCGGCCTGGTCGTCGATTCGTTCGAAGGCGAGCAAGAGATCGTCATCAAGCCGCTCTCCGACGTCGTCGGGCGGATTCCGGGAATCTCCGGTGCGACGATTCTCGGTAACGGGTCGATATCGCTGATTATCGACGTACATTCACTCGTGAGCGATGCCTATGCCGGGGGTAAGGTAACGCGAGCGGAGTTTTCGGGGGTATAACATTTATGATGGCCGAGCAACGAGAAGAGAAGAAGCAACAGTACTCGGGAGAGACCTTTCAGGTCGTTTCGTTCCGTTTGGGCGGCGAAGAGTACGGTGTTGATATCTCGCAGGTTCAGGAAATCATCCGCATGGTCGAGATCACGCACGTTCCGCGCGCACCGCGCTTTATGGAAGGCGTCATCAACCTACGCGGCCAGTTAATTCCCATCATCGATCTTCGCACGCGCTTCGGCATGAATCGTGCCGACCACACCAAATCGACGCGAATCATCGTCACGGATATCGGCAGTAAGCGGGTCGGGATCGTCGTCGACAGCGTCTCGGAAGTGCTCAATATTCCGGTCGAAAACGTCGAAGATGCCCCCGAGATGGTCGCCGGCATCGGCACCGAGTATATCCAGGGCGTCGGCAAGGTCGATACGCGCCTCATCATTCTCCTCGACTTGAGCAAGGTGATCACCTCCGAGGAGAAACAGGCGCTCGACAGCGTCGACGAGGCGGCCGAGTAGCAAGCGCCGAAACGATTCTGCCGGCCGGGTCGTTCCGGTACGTAAGGAGGATCGATCCCCAATGAACATTCGTCAGCGACTACTTGGATCTCTCGCCGCCCTCGCGCTCGGCGCACTGATACTGCCCGGCGCACTCCGGGCGCAGCAAAGTACGCCTACCGGGGAACTCGTCCGGCAGGGCACGGTGGAACATCATCCCGACACGGCGAGCGGCGGAACGGGCGGACATCCGATCGATTCGAAGCTGCGCCTCCCCGTCATCGTCCACGTGATCGCGCGCCCGCTCTGTAGCGGGCTGCACCAGGCGGTCGCTCCGGCGGTCGGGTTGATGCTGCAGAACAATGCGATTATCGCCAAGAGCCAGCCGCTCTTTAACGATTACGTGCGGTACAACATCAGCGGCAAGACGAGCGCTACCGCTCGTCAACTCGCTCAGGTGAAAATGGAGTACCTCGTCGGACCGCTGGTCAAAAATACCGAAGCGATCGATAAACTGCTAGCCAACGATGCGATTTTCCGCAGCGGCAACGGATACGATTCGAAAGAATTGGCAAAACTCAAGGCGGGGCTCCTCAGTGCGCTCAACACGCAAAAATTTGCGCTCGACCTCATCAACGGATTCGTCGCGACCAAGCAGATGGCGAACATGCAGCACGCCGGCTTCGAATATATCGGGGCGATCAACGGTACCCGGGATCTCAAGACCAATCCGATTGCGACGGCGACGCCGAACCCGGAGTTCTACAACAACAATTACGCCGGCCTCGCGCCGCGGCAGCTCGACCCGACGCTGGTCGACATGCGCAACGTTCCGGGGTTAAGCCTCGGGTATAACCCCATTCGTGCGGTTGCAAACGCCATGCGCTGGACGCGCCGCGAGATGACGAAACGACAGGATGCGGTCGCTCCGCAGATCATCGAAGCAGCCCATATCTGCACCGGCGGCCCCCCGCAGAAGGCTCCATAGGCGATCACTCCTCGACGACGACGCTCGAGGAGTCTCCCTGCTCCACGGTCACATCGCCGCCGCCGAGCGCCCGCGCGGCCTCCCATCCCGCTGCGGCATCGCCCGCGGGATAGAGGACGCGCTGCGCTCCGTTCGCGGCGCCCGCTCGCGTTACGAGGAAGCCGAGATGCTCGAAATGGAGCGCCATGTGCGCGCTTCCATAGAGCGTGACGCGCACGCTATCGTGCGGCGGAAAATCGATACCGAGGCTTGGATGCTGCGCTCCAAACGGTGCGAGACGGCGAGCGATCTCCGCCGGATCGAGCACGTCGTAATCGGCGCCGTCGAGATATCCCTCGGCATTGATGCCCGGAACGCTCGCCGGTGCGAGCGTCATCGAATCGTCGATCGATCCGAGCGGCACCTGGTAGACCGGTGCTCCGGCCATCGCGATGCCGATACGAATGAGGCGCGATTGGGGAAGATCGGTGGCGATATCGCCGTGCATTTTTTTAACGAAAGTGGGAACCAGCGTCGCCGCGCGTTCCGGGTCGAGCAACGTATTGCGTAGTATTCCCAGCACCTGAACCTCGGCTTGCATGCGTTGGAAATCGTTCGTGCGATAGGAGTTCCCGGCGATGTTCTGTCGCACGCGCACGAAGGCGAGCGCTTCTTTCCCGTTCATGTGTTGCAAACCGGGCTGAAAATTTGCTCCGCTGTGACGCGGATCGTAGATGCGTTTCTTGACGTCGACGGTGATGCCGCCGACGAGATCGATCGCACGTTCGAAACCCGCGAAATTCGCCGCGATGTAGCCGTCGACGGGCAAGCCGGTAAGTTGCGCGACGGCCTTCGCGAGCTCTTGCGGCCCTTTCGGTGGGCTCTCCTGATCGCCCATAAAGAACAATGTTTTTATTTTCGGTACCGGATCGTTCCATCCGGGTTGCGCGAAGAGCGTATCTCGCGGAATGGTGATCGCATAGATGCGGTGCGCCGCGGGGTCGATCCGCGCGAGAAGAATGACGTCGGCTTGCCCCGCCGCGGTGCCGAGGCCGAGCGGATCGTTCGCGGCAACGCCGCGTGCGTTGTTGGCGATGACGAGAATGTCGATCGGCTGCGTCCCCAGCGTTAGGCGTGCGGCGACGCCGCCGGCGAGGCGACGAGCGCCTTGCGAGAAAAAAATCGCGAAACCGCCGATGAAGGCAAGCAATGCACAGGCGATGAGAATGCGCGCCGTATTCGGGCGCACGCGTTGTCGTTTCATGGGCGAGAAAATACTCCGAAGGGCGGCGTGCGGTTGAGGGAGATTACGCAATCACCGGTATCGGAGGGGCGCGTTCGCCGGTAGAACCAAAAACGACGTCGGGTAGGGCGGCGAGGGTTGCGACGAAGCGACGACGGATGCCGCTCGCGCGGGGAATCGCGTTCTCGTGACGGAGGCGCACCGCCGCAGCAAGCGCGGGTGCGCGGCGTGCGAACTCGCGCAAGGCCGTTGCGACGAGGAAAGCGATCCCCGTTGCAAAGAGCGCGTGAACGGCGAGCGCGAGAGGAACCGGCGCACCGAGCCAGAGCGCCCCACCGAGAAACCTTCCGAGAACGACGCGTTGCTCGACGCTCTCGATAACGAAGAGCAACGCGAGTTGGAGGATGAAAATGCGCGGCAAGAGCACCGCGAGCGGCCGCCGGAGCGGCCCGTCGAGCCGCCGGTGGGCGCGGGCACGCCGAAAGATCCAGAGCAGTTGAGCGATGAGGAAGAGTGCGCCGGAAAGGAGCGTCGGCAAGACGTCGGCCATACTGCGATCGGTGAAACGACCGGCCCCAAACCAGCCGGCGTTCGAAGCGAATTCGAGGCATGGATCGGCGAGTGCGGCAGCGAGCACCGCAACGGTCAGGCAGAAGGCACGTTCCTGCCGCGGGGCACGGGAGGGAGCGAAGCTGGGCACTCCCGGGCGCTTCGACGAGACAGGGAGAAATCCGGCGTTGACATCGAACATATGTTCGATTACGATAGCCTCCCATGTTGCCCGTCCCCGATCCCCTCGCGAACCGGCGCGCGGCGTTTCATTCCCTCAAGGAGCGTCTCGTCGCCCTGCAGCGCCCCGCTCCGACGCAGGAGCGGCGGCTGCCCTGCGAGCTCCCCGCGCTCGATCTCGCGCTGGGCGGAGGGCTTCCCGCCGGGCTCGTGACGCTCGAAGGCCCCGCAAGCTCGGGGCGAGGAGCGATTGCCTTTCGGGCGCTCGCCGTGGCGAGCCGGAGCGCGTTCGTCGCCCTCCTCGACGATGGTTCGTGCTACCCGCCCGCGCTCGTTGAAGCCGGCGTGCTGCTGGAGCGGCTGTTGATCGTACCGGTGCGTGAGGGGCGGCTGCTTGCCCGGGCGCTCGATACGCTTCTGCGTTCGCGCCTCTGCCGCGTCGTCGTCGTGCGAGCGCGCACCTGGAGTGCGGCGATCTGGGGGCGCTTCTCGCAACTCGCGCGCGAGACCGGCAGTACGCTCCTGGCGTTGCTCGACGATGGGCTGCATGCCCCCGCAGGGATTCCGGCGTTGCGCTTGCGCTGTCGCAGCGAGCGGCTCGTCCTGTGCGGGCGCGGAAGCGTCGGCGGCGCA
>JAJYMV010000013.1:719-5410 GCA_021786705.1 bacterium | reverse complement strand
ATCGGGATAGACGACCTCGTCGTCGTCGACGGCGAAGGCCGGTGCATCGTCATCGACGATCTCGTCCTCTTCTTCCTCGAGTTCGTAGCCTTGCGGCCCCTCGAGGTCGTCGTCGACGGCGAGTTCTTCATCGGCGGTGAAGATGTCGTCGCCTTCGATCTCAGCGGTACGAGCGACTGCGGGGGCTGCCGGAATCGGACCCGCGACGAACGGTTTGCTGTCGTCGATCTCCTCTTCTTCCTCCTCCGCTTCTTCCTCGGCTTCGATCTCGGGAAGCGCTCCCTCCGCCGCCGCCGCTGCAACGGCTTCCGCCGCGGCAACCTGCGTTTGCGAGAGCAACGGGTCCTCGGCTCCCATCAGGACGCCGTAGGCGACCTCTTCGTTGAGTCCGAGGTCGTCGTTGCCGAGCCGGAGTTCGCGCGTGTCGATCTCCTCGCGCGACTCCGTCAACACTTTGACGTCGAGCGCGAGCGACTGCAGCTCCTTGATCAGCACCTTGAACGATTCGGGCACGCCGGGTTCCATGACGTTCTCGCCCTTGACGATCGCTTCGTAGGTCTTGACGCGGCCGACGACATCGTCGGATTTCACCGTCAGCAGCTCTTGCAGCGTGTAGGCGGCGCCGTACGCTTCGAGCGCCCAGACCTCCATCTCGCCGAAGCGCTGTCCGCCGAACTGCGCCTTCCCGCCGAGCGGCTGTTGCGTGATCATCGAGTACGGGCCCGTCGAGCGCGCGTGGATCTTGTCGTCGACGAGATGCGCGAGCTTGAGCATGTAGATCATGCCGACGGTAATCGGACGATCGAAACGATCGCCGCTGCGCCCGTCGCGCAACCACGCCTTACCGTCTGCGGGGAGCCCCGCATCCTGCAACCAATCCTCGATATCTTCGGCAGTCGCACCGTCGAAGACCGGCGTCGCAATCCGGAAGCCGAGCATCCGCGCGGCCCACCCGAGATGCGTCTCGAGAATCTGTCCGATGTTCATGCGCGAAGGCACGCCCAGCGGGTTGAGCACGATATCGACCGGCGTACCATCTTCGAGGTATGGCATGTCCTCCTCGGGGAGAACCTTGGCGATCACGCCCTTGTTGCCGTGACGCCCGGCCATCTTGTCGCCCTGCAGAATCTTTCGCTTCTGCGCGACGTAGACGCGAACGAGGTGGTTGACGCCGGGCGAAAGCTCGTCGCCGTTCTCGCGCGAGAACACCTTGACGTCGATGATCTTGCCTTTTTCACCGTGCGGAACTTTCAGGCTCGTGTCGCGTACTTCACGCGATTTCTCGCCGAAAATGGCGCGCAGCAAACGTTCCTCGGCGGTGAGTTCGGTCTCACCCTTCGGCGTCACCTTACCGACGAGAATATCTTCGGGTCGAACCTCCGCACCGATGCGAATGATGCCGCGCTCGTCGAGATCTTTGAGCGCGTCTTCGCCGACGTTGGGGATGTCGCGCGTGATCTCTTCGGGCCCGAGCTTCGTATCGCGCGCTTCGCATTCGTACTCTTCGATGTGAATCGAGGTGAAGCGATCCTCCTTGACCATGCGTTCGCTGATCAAGATGGCGTCTTCGTAGTTGTAGCCTTCCCAAGGCATGAACGCGACGAGCACGTTTTGGCCCAACGCGAGTTCGCCTTCGTCGGAGGTCGGGCCGTCGGCGAGCACCTGCCCGGCAACGACCTTCTCGCCCATCGTGACGATCGGGCGCTGGTTGATGCACGTGCCGGCGTTGCTACGTACGAACTTCAGCAAGTCGTAGTTCTTCTCGCCATCTGCAGTCTCGAGAACGATCTGCGTCGCATCGACGGCGACTACCGTGCCCGCTTCTTCGGCAACGACGAGGCTGCCGGAGTCCTTGGCCGCGCGATACTCCATGCCGGTGCCGACGATCGGCGCCTGCGGACGGAGCAACGGCACCGCCTGACGCTGCATGTTCGCGCCCATCAGTGCGCGGTTTGCATCGTCGTGCTCGAGGAACGGAATCAGCGCCGTCGCGACCGAGACGATCTGCTTGGGCGAGATATCCATGAGCTCGACGCGACCCGCCGGCTCTTCGATATCGTCGCCGCGATGACGGCAGACGACCGTCTTGGCGAGAATCGTGCCGTCGGCTGCGAGCGGCGTGTTGGCCTGACCGATGATGAATTCTTCTTCAACGTCGGCGGTGAAATAGCGAATCTCATCAGTAACGCGTCCGTCGCGAACGATGCGGTACGGCGTTTCGATGAATCCGAGGCTGTTGACCCGCCCGTAGGTCGCCAACGAACCGATGAGACCGATATTCGGGCCTTCCGGCGTTTCGATCGGGCAGATGCGGCCGTAGTGCGAGGTATGGACGTCGCGCGCTTCGAAGCCCGCGCGTTCGCGCGAGAGACCGCCCGGCCCGAGGGCAGAGAGACGACGCTTGTGCGTGAGCTCCGCCAGCGAGTTGGTTTGGTCCATGAACTGCGAGAGCTGGCTCGAGCCGAAGAACTCTTTAATCGCCGCGACGACCGGGCGAATATTGATGAGCGCTTGCGGCGTGACCGTCTCGATCTCTTGCGTCGTCATGCGCTCGCGCACGACGCGTTCGAGGCGCTGCAGGCCGACGCGGAACTGGTTCTGCAACAATTCACCGACCGTGTTCACGCGACGATTGCCCAAATGGTCGACGTCGTCGGGCGAGATATCGCGCACCGCGACGCGGCAGAGCCGGCGGACGATCGCGATGAAATCCGCACGCGTCAGCCCCGGCGCACCTTCGGGCCGATAGCTGAACGGTTCGAATTCATCGACTTCAAATTCCGAACGATCGCCTTCGACGGTGAGCAGCGAAAGGTTCAGCCCTTTCTTCTCACTCTTGGCACGAATCCGCGAATCTTTCTCCGGGTTGAGGATGCGATAATGCAGCTTCGAAGTGACCTTGAAGCGCCCGACCTTCCCGAGTTCGCACTTGTTCTCGTCGAACAAGAGGGTGCGGATGAGTTTCTCGGCATCTTCGTGCGAGGTGAACGGCTCGCCGTAACGCAACGCGCCGTAGACCGCTTCGAGCGCGGTTTCGCGATTGACGGTGTCGCCGTCTTCGATGAGCGTGTTGAGAATGAGGTTATCGGGGCTCGCGTCGGGGAAGAGGCGATCGAAGAGTTCGCGTAATTCCGCGGCACGATCGCTCGTCTGCTGCTTCTTCTTCAAGCCACGCGGCGCGCGCCCGAGCGGGCGCGAGGTTCCGTCGTCGACGCGGCGGCGCGGATAGGTTCCCGCAAAAAGCTTCAGGATCGCTTCGTCGGAGTTCCAAACGCAGTTCCGGTGGTAGAGCGCGCTGAGTTTTTCAGCAGCGGCCGCGCGCTTGCTCTTATCGCCCAACTCCACGACGAGATCGAACGCTTCGCCGCGCGCGATCCGATTGGGGAAGAGCGTCGCGAACACGTCGCGCACCTGGCGTTCGTGCTGCGATTGCGGGCGCGGAACTTCGATGGCATCGCTCGCGGCGGTCGCCTGACGGCCGATGCCCTTCCAGGGGAACATATCGGCACATGCGCGCAGAACTTTTTCGATGTACGGACGCGTGAGGCCGTCGGCATCGTAGGCGGTAGCCGGAGCGTCGTCGAGCGGGAAATGTTCGGGCGAGGAGACCGCGCGAAGAAACGCGATCATCGAGACGGCGCGACTCTTATCGAACGACACGTTGATCGAACCGAAACGGTCGCCCTCGTCGCTCGCACCGGCAAAAAACTTCACCCACGCACCGCGCTTCGGAATGATCTTCGCGGTGTAACCCTTGCCTTCGGCCGGCTTGGCCTTCTCCACCAAGAAGCCCGGCGAGCGCACCAACTGGCTCACGATCACGCGCTCGGCACCGTTGATCATGAAGGTGCCCTTATCGGTCATGAGCGGAAAATCGCCCATGAAGATCTCTTGGTCGGGGATGCCCTTGATTTCGCCGGATTCGGCGGTAATGAGTCGGACGCGGACGCGCAGCGGAGCGCTGTACGTCATATCGCGCTCGCGGCATTCCTCGATCGAAAACTTCGGCTCGCCGAGCGAATGCTCGCCGAACATCAGGATCAGGTTGCCGGTGAAATCTTTAATCGGCGAGATCGCGGCGAACGCCTCGGCGAGCCCCTCGGTCTTGAACCACTCGAAACTCGCCTTCTGGAGTTCGATCAGGTTGGGGAGCTCGAGAACGTGCGGGATCTTCGAGAAGGAGTGACGCGAGCGCTTCGGGCCCGGGTCGACCGGAACCTCAACGGTGAACGCACCGGTGGGCATCGGAAAATGCGAGGCCATGGGTGTGCTCTTGCCCTCGCCTCCGGAGCGCTTCCCTTTTGCTTTCGTCCCCCCGCTGCTCGTCGTCGTTGCGGTCTTCGCTGCCTTCGTCGTCGCCATTCGTTCTCTCTTTATTACCTTGTCCAGACAGGGGTGGGCACGTGTCCTTCGCGAATCTCGCGCAACATCAAAGCACGAGCAGATCCGGCCGGTCGGATTGGCTCGCGCTCTCTTTTTGGCTTACGCGCCGAAGGGCATAGGCGAGTAACGTATCAAAGGTCGCCAAAGGAGTCAAGGCCCCCCGGCGCGACGGGCGGGGGCAACGCAGAGACGTCCCCGCTTTAGCAAAACAGAGATCTTCCGTCCCTTCGGCCGAAGGCTCTTCCACGAAGCCGATCGCGTTGAATCAAAGGGGACTCCTTGCGCGGCTCCACCGAGACCTGGGGCAT
>JAJYMV010000013.1:0-709 GCA_021786705.1 bacterium | reverse complement strand
CCAAGGAAAGCTCACAAACCTGCGTTGAATCACCCATGGACCTAACGCGCTCCGCAGCCCAGATCGGACATCTCTGCTTTGCGCAAACCGGACATCATCGCTTTGCGCTTACAGGCCCCCCGGCGCGACGTGTAGGAGCAAAGCAGAGATGTCCCCGCTTTAGCAAAACAGAGATCTTCCGTCCCTTCGGCCGAAGGCTCTTCCACGAAGCCGATCGCGTTGAATCAAAGGGGACTCCTTGCGCGGCTCCACCGAGACCTGGGGCATCAGGCGAAACCGGCCTCCCAGCGTGCCTCGTGCGGCTCTCCCTCCCGCGTAACCCCCGATTCAATCTCCTGTTTTCGATCGCGCAGAGCTGCGGCTTCAATCGGCTCGCTAAACCAATACCCCTGCGCCTCGTCGCACGACAGGCGTCGCAACGTTTCGAATTGCTCTTCGGTTTCTACCCCTTCCGCAACCACGCACACCCCAAGGCTACGGCCGGCTGAAACGACGGCGCCGGCGATGGCCATGTCGCTGGGGCTCGTGCTGATATTGCTGATAAACGAGCGGTCGATTTTCAACGCGTCGATGACCGGATAACGCAAATTTGTCAGAGAATTGAACCCCGTGGCCGACGACAACTATCGTAGCCGGTCGTGTTGCCTCAGGTAACATTGTTACCCGGTTGGTTGTTGTCGTCCCTCCTGGTCGTTCCTTGGTTTTCCAC
>JAJYMV010000092.1 GCA_021786705.1 bacterium | reverse complement strand
ATCGTGGGCTCAATACCTTGGGCGTCAGCGTCATCACCAATCACGCCGGAGCGCCGGCGACCGGGCACGACGCCGTGAACGCAGCGGCGGTGAAAGCCGGAGATCGGCTCGCGGAGCTGATCGACGGCTTCTTGATGCACGTCTAACGCTCGTTCGCGTCACCGCGCGAGGCGGTAGCTTCCGCTCGCATCGATCGCGATGCGAGCGCCGTCGACGGCGATGCTGCGCGTAACGTGGTCCCAAAAGGTCAGCACCTTCAGCGCGATCGGGCGCAGGCGCGCGATATATTCGCGCGCGCGCCGCGAGAGCGTGAGCGCATCGCGCGCCCACTCCGGCCGCTCCGGCGAGAAGGGCGGCGCCTCTAATTCGATCTCGGCGAGGTGCGGAGCGATCGCGGCGAGCGGATCGTTATAGGCGATCTTCGGGGCGCGTTGCAGCGCTTCGCGCTCAATGCGGCGCATGGAGATTCGGGTGCGTGCGCAGCTCGCGCAGCGCGCTGATATGCAGTTGCGAGACGCGTTGCCGCGTGATACCCAGCGACGAGCCGACGGTGGCGAGCGTCTGCCCGTGCACGTAGTGGTCGAGGAGCACGGTGCGCTTGCGCCGCGGAAGCTGCGCGATGCCCGCTTCGATGGCGGCGTCGCGTTCGTTGCGCAGCACTTCGAGCAGCGGGTCGCCGCTCCAATCGACCGGAACGCGAACGTACTTGGGGAGCGGGGAATCGAGCGAGAGCGGGTTGCGTTCGGCGACCTCGGCGGCGCTCGCGCGATAGTGCGGAAATTGCTCCTCGAGCCTCCGTTCGCTCGGCATCGCCCCTTCGCGCGCGGCGAGTGCGAAACGCTCGCGTTCGACGGCACGCAGGACGCGGCGCGCGCGTTCGCCGACCGGGTCGCGCCGACGCAACGCGTTGATCATCGAACCGAAGACGATCTTCGCCGCAAACCCCTCGAGCGGAATGCCGAGCGCGGTGTCGTAGCGATCGACCGCACGCACGATGGCGAGATATCCCTCGCCGAGCAGTTCTTCGTGCTCGGCCTGACGCACCACGCGCTTCACGCGGCGCGCGAGCCTGCGCACCAGCGGAACGAGCGAGAGAATCGTCGCGTCGCGCTTCGTCATCGCGCGCCGCCCATCTGCCGCGCGACTTCGTCGGCGAAAGGCTGCAAGATCGCCGAACCCAACGGGCCGAGCGTTTTTGCCAACGGCGCGAGCGCGTCTTCGAGCAGCAGGCTCTCCATCGTTGCGAGCACCGGTGCGCTCATCTCGCTAGCCACGATTGAGATTATCCGCGATGCGCAGCATCTCGTCGGCGGCTTGGACGCCCTTCGCATTCGCTTCGTACGCCCGTTGCGCGCCGAGAATCGCCATCATCTCTCGCACGACCGAGACGTTCGATGCCTCGAGCATCCCGAAGCGAATCTGCGGTTTCCCGATCGCGACCGCCTCGATCGTACGCGCTGCGCCCGATTCCGGGCTCGCGGCGAGCAGCGTCCCGGCGATCGGATGCAGTCGTTCGGGGGCGGCAAAGGTTGCGAGCCGAATCCGCCCGAGCGCTCGCGTTCCCAGCGTCGTCTTCGCGCTCACGCGGCCGTCTCGCGCGACGCGTACGTCGAGCGCGTCGGCCGGGATGCGAATCCCTTCGAGCCGCCAGCCGCGGCGGTCGCGCAGAGAGCCGTCCGCCGCGCGCTCGAACGATCCGGCGCGCGTATAGGCGTGGCGGCCGCGGTCGTCGCTCACGATAAAAAAGCCGGGCCCGGAGATCGCGCAATCGAACGGGCCGCCGGTCTTGAGCAGTTTCCCTTGGCCGAAGACGAGGCGGCGCCCCATCGATGCGACGCCGATCGTCCCGCCGTCGCCGGCGGCGAGTGCGGCAAAACGCATGCTCGAACGCTTGAATCCGGTGACGTCGGCGTTCGCGAGATTCGCGGCGATGGTATCGAGATTTTTTTGCTGCGCGGCCATTCCGGTTGCAGCGGCGTAGAGTGCTCGGTCCACGATCCTCCCCTCCTATTGGAGCTGCGCGACCTGGTCGGTCGCTTTTTTTCGAGTCGCTTCTATCCGTACGATCGTGCGTTGTGCGCCTTCGAAGGAGCGCTCTGCGGCGAGGACGTCGACCATCTCGGAGATTGCATCGACGTTCGCCGTCATCACGTAGCCGACGTCGAGGGTGGCATGCGGGGCGATCTCGATGCGCCCGCACGTGCGTTCGCCGATCCGCAGCGTGCCGTCGCTAAAAAAGCGCGCGCCCGGAGGAACGCGCAGCGGGCGCTGCGATGCGTCGAGCAGCACGCGCCCGCGCTCGTCGCGCAAGGCGCCGTACCGATCGCGCGTCAGGCGCGCGTTCGCGAGCCGAACGATCGCCCCGCGCGCGTCGCGGAGCTGCAGCGTGCCGCCGCCGACGACGAGATCGAAGGGGCGCCCGGTCGGCCGGAGCGCGCCGGGGCGCGTGTCGAGGACGGCGCGAATGCGAACGCCGGAACGATCGATCGTTCCGCGCGCGCGCAGCCGTTGGAAGGTATCGCTCGAGGCGTTTGCGAGATTGCTCGTCGCAATGTCGAGCCGTCGTTCTGCCGCGGCCATCGCCTCGGCCGCCCATCGAATTCCCGTCATGCGGGAATCCTAAGCGCCCGGGGTTACGCTCGCGTTAGCGAGCTATTGCCGAAGTGCGAATTAGAGCCGCGCGATCACCGCATCGGCGAACGCGGTCGTGCTCGATGCCGGGGTACCGAGATCGACGGTGCGCGCTCCGGCGGCGAACGCCGCTTCAACCGCGCGTTCGATACGAAGCGCTCCCGCTTCGTCACCGAGGCTGGTGCGCAACAACATCGCGGCGGAGAGGATCGCGGCGGTGGGGTTTGCGATTCCCTTTCCGGCAATATCGGGCGCGCTGCCGCTGATCGGTTCGTAGAGCCCGAAACGTCCGCGCGCGTGCGTGCGCGTGCCGAGGCTCGCGCTGGGAAGCGTGCCGATGGATCCGGCGAGCATCGCCGCTTCGTCGGAGAGAATATCGCCGAACATATTCTCCATCACCATCACGTCGAATGCGCGCGGATTGCGAACGAGTTGCATCGCCGCCGTATCGACGAGCAGGTGATCGAGCCGCACGTCGGGATACTCCGTGGCGACGCGGGTGACGACCCGGCGCCAGAGCCGCGAGGTCTCGAGGATATTCTGCTTGTCGACCGAGGTGACGTGCGAGCGGCGGGTCCGCGCGAGATCGAAGGCGACGCGTGCGATACGCTCGATCTCCGGCGTTCGGTAATACATCGTGTCGACCGCGCACTCGACGCCGTCGACGACGCGCTGCTCCTTCGGTTCGCCGTAATAGATGCCGCCGGTGAGTTCGCGCACGATCGTGCAGTCGAGGCCGCTGACGATCTCGGGTTTCAGCGTCGATGCGAATTCGAGCCCCGAAAAGACGCGGACCGGGCGCACGTTCGCGAAGAGTTCGAAATCGCGACGGAGCAAGAAGAGCGCGTACTCCGGGCGCGCGTCGAGCGGCTTGCCGTCGTACTCGGGCAGGCCGACGCTGCCGAAAAGAATGGCGTCGGCGCGTTCGCAGAGCGCGCGCGTCGCATCGGGAAGCGCTGGGAGCCCGGCCCGCAGCGCGGTGCCGCCGACCGGTGCTTCGCTGCACTCGAGATCCGGGCGCACGATCGCGATGACGCGGACCGCTTCGCGCACGACTTCGGGCCCGATGCCGTCACCGGGCAATACGGCGATCGTCGGTTTCAACGGCTAATAGACCGTGATGCGGGTGGTATCGTCGGTGCGCGGCGGCGCGGGCTCGTCGACGGTGACCGAGATGCTTTCGGCGACGACAACCGGCTTGCTGCCGTTCTGTGGGGTGCGTTCGAGCAATGCAAGGTGCGTCGTCAGCAAACTGCGGAGCTCGCTCTTCACTTTCTCGGCGTGGTCGCGTGCGAGCTGTTCTTCGCGGCGAACCTCCGAGATCGCGTCGTTGAAGCCGGCGATCTCGCGCTCGGCGGCCATGCGTGCCTGCGCGCGAATGAGATCGGCTTCCTTATGTGCCGAGGCCTTGACTTCGTCGGCGGTTCGCTGCGCGAGCACCAGCGTGTTCTGCAGCGATTCTTCCATCGCTTTGAAATGCGAGATGCGCTCTTTGAGGTCGGCGATCTCCGCTTGCAGTGCGACGCGCTCCTGAGCGTAATCCTCGAGCGTTTCGATTACCTCGTCGAGAAAGCGATCGACGTCGGTGCGGTCGTATCCCTGCAGCGCTCGCTTGAACTCTTTATGCTGGATATCGATCGGTGTGACTTTTTCCATGCTTATCCCCTATTCACCATAAAGTCGAGTCCGCCGTCGGCGGCCATCGAATCGCGCAGCCCGGCGGCGTTGACGGTGATTCCCGCGGGCACGATCAAGTACATCGCCTCGGCGAGTTTCTGCATTTTCCCGTCGATCGTGTACGCGACCCCGGATGTGAAATCGACGACGCGTTGTAAGAGCGCGCGGTCGGCATTCTGGAGGTTTACGATAACGACTTGGCGCGAACGCAGGGCGTCGGCGATCTCGACGACGTCTTGGTACGATCGCGGCGAATAGACGCTGACCTCGGTGCCGTTGCGACGCTGCGCCTGGGCGCCGTGCGCGATGGGAACGACGCGCGGGTGCGCCGGCTCTTCGTCGAAATACTCTTCCTCTTCTTCGCGCACGGAGAAGAACGAACCGATTTTTTGAAAGACGCTCATCCCGTCACCTCCTTTACGTACTCGGTCGCGCGCCGAAGAGCGTGCTCCCGATCCGCAGCATCGTCGAGCCCGCGCGAACCGCCTCGCGCCAATCGCCCGACATGCCGATCGAGAGTGTTGTTCCACCTACGAGCGGTAACGTCTTTGCGGCCAGCTCGAAAGCCGCCGAAATCTCGGCGCGATCGCCGGTGATGGGGGCGACCGCCATCACGCCGTCGAGGCGCAGGCGCGAGCACGCGCGGATGCGCTCGGCGAGCCGCGGGGCCTCCGCCGGGAGGCAACCGAAGCGCTCGCTCGGCGAGATATTGAGCTGGATCAGCACCGGGAGGAGGCGCTCCGCCCGCTCCGCTCCGCGCTCGAGGGCGCTCGCCGCCTCCTCGCGGTCGACCGACTGCACGCAGTCCGCGAGCGCCGCGATCTTCGCGGCCTTATTGCGCTGGACGTGCCCGATGAAATGCAGTGCGAACGAGAGCCCCTCCGCGCGAAGGGGGGCGAATTTCTCTGCCGCCTCTTGGAGATAGTTCTCGCCGAACGAACGCAGCCCGGCGGCGTACGCCTCGCGGATCGTCGCGAGCGATTGTTTTTTGCTGACGCCGAGAATGGCGACGCTCCCCGGCGGGCGCTCGCAGGCAGCGAGCTCGCCTTCGAGCTCGCTGCGGAAGGCCGCGAGGCGCTCAGCGAACACGCGTGGGAAGGCTCTCCTCGGTCCGTTCGCCGCGTTTCACCGACCA
>JAJYMV010000175.1 GCA_021786705.1 bacterium | reverse complement strand
CAATCGCAATCTTCGCGTCGGCGACGTCGCCACGGTCGACGACGGGCACATCGAGATGCGCTCGATCTCGCACTATAACGGGCAGCCCCGTCTCTACGTCAGTTTAGGGCGAGCGATCGGCGCCGATGAGATTACGACCACGCAGGTCGCACGGGCGCACATTAAAGAAATCGAGAAGCAGTTTCCGCAGGTAACCTTTCACGAGATCGACGCTCCCGCCGATTTTACCCAAAATTCGCTCGTCGGCGTTTGGCAGTCGCTCTTCGAAGGCGTGGTGCTCACCGCAATCGTGATGATGCTGTTCCTCCATGCATGGAGGAATGCCGCGGTCGTCATGATTTCGATTCCGACGTCGATCCTCTCGACGTTCGTGCTTATGAAAGCTTTCGGCTTTCATATCGATAGTATGTCGATGATGGGCTTGGCCTTGATTATCGGAATCTTGGTCGACGATTCCATCGTCGTTTTGGAAAACATCACGCGACATCGCGAGATGGGGAAGGATTCCCATGCGGCCGCCGTCGACGGGCGTACGGAGATCGGCGGTGCGGCGATCGCCATTACGATGGTCGACGTCGTCGTTTTTCTTCCGATCGCATTTTTGCCCGGCATCGTCGGCGCGTACCTCAAAGAATATGCGGCGGTGGTGGTTATCGCCACGCTATTTTCCCTGCTCGTTTCGTTCACGCTGACGCCGATGCTCGCGGCGTACTGGAGCGTGAAGAAGATTGAAAAGGAGCCGCCGCGTTGGCTCGCGGCGCTTGACACGCGGCGCGCGCACCTTTCGGTTTTCGTCGCCGCCGTCGTGCTCTTTGCGCTGGGAGCGATCTTCCGCGCGACGATACTCAATGTCTTCGGCGTTTTCGCGCTCGCGCTCTTGCTGCTCAATCTGTTCGTCCATCGTTACACGGCGGTGCTCGATCTCTATCGCACGCGACTCCTTCCGGCGGCGTTACGGCACGGAAGCTTCGTCGCCTTCGTCTGCGCGGTGTTGCTGATAAACGCGCTTTCGTTGGTCGGCAGCGGTAAAAATGCCATCGGTATCGATGCGATCGTCCTCGTCGGCACGTTGGCCGTCTACGGTTATGCCGCGATCCTTCGCCGGCGCACTCCGTTGCGGCCCTGGATGCGCGGCATCGCCTCGCTGGGATCGCACCGCCCGACCGCGATCGCAACGCTGGTCATTCCGCCGGTGCTCGCCGCCCTCATGGTCGCCCTCGGCGGGATTAACTTCGATTTCGTGCCGGCGGAGCAGACCGGGCACATTCGTATGACGCTCGCGTATACGCCGGGCACGCCGATCGGCGTGACGGCGAAGGGCGTCGATGCAATCGAAAAAGCCATCATGAAGCTCCCGGGCGTCAAATCGGTGAGTTCGACGGTCGGTCGCATGCCCTCGGGATGGGGCTCGCTGACCGGGGGGAACTACGCTCAGCTCGACGCGAACATGCATGCCGCCGATCGCGGCGATACCAACGCAACGATCGCTAAAATTCGCCCGTTTGCCGCGCTCGCACCGGGCGGCGATTTTCAAGTCGCCGGCGATACGGGCGGCGGAAGCGGTCAGCCGATTTTCTATGCGGTGCAGGGCCCCGACAACGAGATCGATGCCGCGGCCGAGAAAGTCGCAAACGTTCTGCGCGAGACGAAGGGATCGGTGAACGTGCAGACCTCCGCGGAGGTCGCGGCGCCCGAACTACGCGTGGCGATCGAACGCGGGAAGGCGATTCTCCTCGGAGTCTCTCCGGCGGCGGCGGCCGAGGCGGCGCGCATAGCGATTGCCGGTGCGGTTGCGACGCGCGTTCGTACGCCCAATGGACTGATCGACGTGTACGTGCAGTTTCCGAAAGCCGACCGCCACACGCTCGCGCAACTAGAAAACGTGAAGGTACGAGCCTCGGACGGAACGCTCGTTCCCCTCGGCGACGTCGCGCGTTTTCGCTGGGAGAAGGCCCCGACGAAAATCGAACGCTACGATCGGCAACGCGTCGTCAACGTCCTGGGTGATGTTTTACCCGGTTACGCGCTGGGAGCGGTGGTTGCCCCGCTGGAGAAGAAATTACGGGAGCCGGGATTCTTGCCCGCCGGAGTACATCTCAAGGCACAGGGGGACACGCAGTTTCTCTCCGAAACGCTCGTCAACATGGGCATCGCTCTCCTGACGTCGTTCGGGCTCGTCTACCTGTTGATGGTGATTCTCTACGGGAACCTTCTCGAACCGCTCATCGTCATGTTTTCGGTTCCCGTCGCGATCGTCGGCGCGCTGATGCTGCTCGCGTTCATGGGGCACCTTCCCGGCGAACTCGGTCAATCGCTCAATATTATCTCGATGCTGGGAATCGTTATGCTCTTCGGTCTCGTAGCGAAGAACGGTATTCTGTTGGTCGACTATTCCAATACGCTCTGCAAGCGCGGCATGCGCGTTCGCGAGGCCGTGCTCGAAGCCGCCGCGACGCGTTTTCGCCCGATCCTCATGACGACGGCGGCGATGATCTTCGGAATGTTGCCGCTGGCATTGGGCTTTGCCGAAGGTGCGGAGTGGCGTCAAGCGATGGGAACCGTGATCATCGGCGGCTTGCTCTCCTCGCTCGTGCTGACGCTCTTCTTGGTGCCGATGATTTATAACACGTGGATGGGCGCACTCGAACGACGCGCGGATCGACGAGCCGTTCGCGCCGAACTCTCGCCGGTCGGTGCGACGCATTAACGGCCGTTCGGTTCTCGTCACGGGAGCGGCGTCGGGGCTCGCCGCCGGTATTGCTGCCGGGCTCGCCGACGATGGATTCGAACGCGTTGCGATTACCTGGCGTGAAAACTCGCCCGAGCAAACGCTCGCTCGCATTCGCGACGCGGGGGCGCACGCGAGCGCGACGCGCCTCGATTTTCTCGCGGAGAGCGAGCAGATCGAACGAACGCTCGCCGAGTGCGTGCGCGAGCACGGCCCCTTTGACACGCTCGTGCATGCCGTCGGTCCGTTGAAGTTTGCGCAATTGGAGAGCGCCGGCGACGATGAGTATCGTGCAATGTTCGACGGTAACGTGCGGAGTGCGTGGCTCGCGGCGAGGGCCGTCCTGCCCGGAATGCGTGCGGCGGGCTTCGGTCGGATTGTCGCCTTCGGCATGAACGGCTCCGCGCTCGCCGCCGCCGCTCCTGGACTCGGCATGCATGCAGCGGCGAAGAGCGCGTTGATTTCGTTGCTGCGCACGCTCGCCGCCGAGGTCGCGGGCAGCGGGATCACGGTCAACGCGGTCGAGCCGGGGGATATTCGCAATAAAGCGCTCGCTCGCGCCGACGCGCTCCGCACGCCGGCCGAGAACCCGATTGGGCGCGCCGGTTCGTTCGAGGACGTGCTCGACGCGGTTCGGTTCTTCATCGCACCGGAGCGCGATTTCATCACCGGAGTCGTTCTCCCGGTGACCGGGGGGCTCCAAGGCCCCTACGAGCGAAAGCCTCACCGATGAAATTCGCACAGCGCATAGAGGACGCTCACCGTGCCTTTGCCCTGCCGGGCGCTCGCGATCGATACGGTCCCGATAAAACCGTCGAAGTTGAAGAGATCGTGCTCACGCTCGAGCCGCGGCTGGCGGAACGCGTGCTCGACGGCGTCTGCACGACGCGCCTACGCGCGCTCGACGAACCCGTCGAGCGGCTCGCCTTCGATGCCGTCGATCTCGCCGTTTCGTCGGTAACGCGCGACGGTCAACCGCAGAGCTTTCACGCGCGCGACGGCCGTCTGGAGATCGCGTTCGAACCGACGCTGGGTGCCGGCGAACGCTGCGAAGTGAGCGTCGTCTATCGTGTGTCGAACCCGCGAGCCGGGCTTTTTTTTATTGCCCCGAGCGCGAGCTATCCGGAAAAAGTCGCTCATTGCTGGACGCAGAGCCAAGACGAAAACGCACGCTATTGGTTTCCCTGTCTCGACTATCCGCACTCCAAGCAGCCGACGGAGACGACGATCGTCGTCGATCGCGGCCTCTTCGCACTCGCAAACGGGGCCTTGGTGGAACGACGCGACGAAGATGGGAAGAGCCTTTTCCGCTACCGTCAGGAAATTCAACATAGTACGTATCTCATGACGATGGTTGCGGGACCGTTCGCGGAGATCGACCTCGGCGTCGCCGGCGAACGCAAGGTGCCCGTATTGCTATACGCATTGCCGGGGCGCGCCGACGACGCGCGGCGCGCATTCGGCAAGACGCCGGCGATGATCGACCTCTTCGAAGAGCGCATCGGGACTCCGTATCCCTACGCGCGATACTCGCAGATCGCAGTGAGCGATTTTATTTTTGGCGGAATGGAAAACACGTCGGCCACGACGCAAACCGATCGCGTTCTCCACGACGAGCGCGCCGCGATCGATTATTCGGCGGATTACCTCGCCGCGCACGAGCTCGCGCATCAATGGTTCGGCGATTTGTTGACCTGCCGCGACTGGGCGCATGCCTGGCTGAATGAAGGCTTCGCAACGTTCTTCGAAGGAGTGTGGTTCGAGCGGGATCTCGGATACGACGAATATCTCTACCACCATCTCGGATGCCTGTTGCATTATTTTGAAGAGGATGCGACGCGGTATCGCCGTCCGATCGTCTGCAATCGCTTTCGCGATCCGATCGAACTTTTCGATCGCCATCTCTACGAAAAAGGCGCCGCCGTCCTCCACATGCTCCGCCGCGATCTTGGAGATGCGCGGTTTTGGCGCTCGATTCGGCACTACGTCGCGCAGAACGCTCAGCGCAACGTCGAGACCATCGATCTCGTGCGTGCCATCGAAGAGAGCACCGGACGGAATATGCGTGGCTTCTTCGATCGATGGGTGATGAAGGCCGGACATCCGGAGTTGAAAATCGCCGCACGTTGGGATGCGAAGCGATCTGCCTTGACGGTGGAAGTCGATCAGGAACAAACCGTCGACGACGAGCGACCGCCGTTCCCATTCGATCTGCTCGTCGGCCTTTGCGACGAGCACCCCGAAAGCATACGTCGCGATGCCGGAGCGGAGCCGATCGCCGGCGAGCGGCGATTGACGCTTCGCGTGGAGCGGCAGAACGAGCGCTTCGTCATTCCGTGCGAACGCGAGCCTCAGTTGATTCGTATCGATCCGGGAGCAGGGATTCTGGGGCGCGTGCGCTTTGCATTGGGAGCGAGCGCGGCGGCGAGCGTCCTCGCGAGCGACCCCGACCCGATCGCGCGTATTCGGGCCGCCGACGAACTCGTACGCGACGAAAGCCTCGCCGCGCGCGGCGCGCTCGCCGAAGCCTACGCCCGGGAACCGTTCTGGGGCGTGCTCGCCGAAACGTCGCGAATGTTGGGCGCGAGCCGCGCTCCGTGGGCGCGCGATATCCTGCTCGCAGCGCTTTCGCACGCTCATCCAAAAGTTCGACGCGCGGTCGCCGATGCGCTGGGAAACTGGCGCGAATCGGCGGTCGCCGATGCGTTGATCGCCCGCGCCCGCGAGGACGAATCGTATTTCGTCTGCGCCGCTTCGGCACACGCATTGGGGAAAACA
>JAJYMV010000015.1 GCA_021786705.1 bacterium | reverse complement strand
CGAACCGCTCCCCGCAGACGCTCGAACGACCATCGTCGCGGCCGCGACCCTCGCCGCCTACGCAATGTGGCGGCGCGGAACGCAGCCGAGGCTCTTTCTCATCCTGGCGGCGTTCGCCCTGGTCGGGGCACTCGACGCGCGCCTGCAGAGCGCCTTCGCGCGTGCTCTCGCGAGCGCGCGCACGGCGCGTTACGATGCAATCGCCGAAAGCGCGCTCCCGCTACCCGCCGGCGGTTGCCGCACCGCATTACACCTCTCGAACGGGCCGCGCATCGAGGCGGTGCTCCGTCACTGCGTTCCCGCAGGGAGCACGCTCCTGCTGCGCGGGCGTTTGCAGCCCTTCGATGCACCTCGCAATCGCGGCGATCCCGATCTGCGTGCGATCGAGGCCGAGCGGGGCTTCGCGGGCGAACTCGCACACGCCGAGATTCTTGCCGTCCGCCGCACGCCGACGCGTGCCTCGTTCGCCGTTCGCGCACACGCGTGGGCGCTCGCGCAGTTGCGAGCGAATTTCTCGCCGCTCGACGTCGCGCTGCTCTCCGGCGAGCTCTGGGGCGCGCGCGACGCGCTTCCCGAGAACGTCCGCGCCGAATTCGCGCGGACCGGTACCGTGCACGTCCTCGTTACCGCCGGGCTCCATCTCGGCGTCGTGCTCGCGATCGTTCTCGCGCTGTTGCGCGCGCTACCGATACCGCGCGTTCTCGTCGCCGCGCTCGCGCTCGCCGCGCTCTGGAGTTTCGCGCTCTTTGCGGGGGCGCATCTGCCGACCGAACGCGCCGCGACAATGGCGAGCTTCGCATTGCTCGCCTACGCCTGCGGACGCAGCGCCCTCTCGATCGACGCGTACGCCGCGGCGATGCTGACGATCCTCGCGATCGCACCCACCAGCATTGCGAGCGCTTCGTTCGCGCTCTCGTTTTCATGCGTTGGGGCGATCATCGCATGCGCTCCCGCGATCGAGCCGCTGCTCGAACGCCTTCCGCTCCCACTCATTGCGCGGGAAGCGCTGGTGCTGACCATCGCGACACAGCTCGGAACCTGGCCGGTGAGCGCCGCGGTCTTTCTGCAATTCGCGCCGTACGCATTGCTCGCCAATCTCGCGGTCGTGCCGAGCGTCGGGGCGACGATGCTCTTCGGCGCGCTCACGCTGCTCGCGGCACCGGTGCCCGCGCTCGCGCACGCGTGCGCGAATATGGCGGCGTGGCTGCTGGCGTGGCAACTCGCCGCCGTCCATTTTTTCGCATCGCTCCCGGCGGCAAGTATCGCGATGACGCCCGCTCCGTTTGCAAGCATCGCCGCCTACGACGGATCGCTCGTGCTCGCGCTGTACGCGTTGCGGAACGGCAATCCGCGCGCGGCGTTCGCATCGTTCGCGGGCGCCTGCTGCTTCGTGTTGTTCGCGCCGCAGGGATTCGATACGCGATTGCACGTATGGGCGATCGACGTCGGACAGGGCGAGGCGCTGCTCGTACGCACTCCCGGCGGGCACGCATTCGTCGTCGATGCCGGCGGCAAGATGGAGCGCGGAAACGCGCCCGATGCCGGAGCCGCCGCCGAACGCGTCGGCGAACGCACGGTGCTGCCGTTTCTCTTGCGACGCGGCATTCACACCCTCGATTTTGCAATGCTCTCCCACGCACACGGCGATCATGCCGGCGGCATCGCCCCACTGCTGCGCGCTTTACGAGTTGGCGCACTCATCGATCCCGGCGAGCGGTATAACGGGCCCGCCTATCTCGATGCGCTACGCGTCGCACGGCGCCGTGCTATTCCCGTGCTTCACCCGAGCGCGGGGCTCCGGTGGCGCTTCGACGACGGAACGACGCTACAGTTTATCGGCCCGATGACGCCGCATCTCAACGACGGCAAAAATCGCGTCAACGATAATTCGCTCGCGTTCGTGCTGCGCTACCGCGGATTCAGCATGCTCTTTACCGGCGATGCGACCGCGACGATGGAGCGACTCTGGATGGAAGAAGGGAGCGATCTCCACGTAACGGTGTTGAAAGTGGGGCACCACGGCAGCCGCTTCGCATCCTCACCGGCCTTCCTCGCGATGGTTCGCCCGCGGATCGCGCTGATCTCGGTCGGGCGCGGGAACCGTTACGGGCAACCCGCTCCGGAGACGCTCGCTCGTTTGCGCGCGGCGGGTGCGCGCATCTTCCGCACCGATCGCGACGGCGAGATCGCGCTTAGCACCGACGGCAGGCGGATTTGGATGCGACGGCAGATGCCAAGCGTCCCCTAGAGGTGATGCCGCTCCACGAAGACCGCCATGCGCCGTCCGCTCTCGCCGTTGAGCGGAGCGACGATGACGCGGAAGCCGCTGACGATCGCGGCGTTGGAGCCCGCGGTGCGGGTGGAGCGCCAATTCGAGGTCATCGCGCGAACGGCGCGATCGATGGGGCCGGGGAGGGCGTCGGGCGTCGAATCGTCGCCGTAGAGCGAACCGAAGGGGTCGACCGCGCTGGCCGGGCCGGCCATCACCACGCGATAGTCGTCGTCGAGGACGAAACAATACGGAATCTCGGGCTGCCCCCCCGCTGCGGTGAGGGTGGGGGCGCTCGGTTCGATAGCCTCGGTGGCGAGTGCGTACATGGTTGTGTCCTCCATGCCCCTACGATAGCCCCCGACACCCCGCCCGCGCCTCCGGGAAAACCCCTGGTTTTTCGCGTATCGCTCCCTCCGTGGGTACGCCGATCGGACGCACGAAGGAACTCGACCGCATCGCAGCCGCTTTGCAGGATGCCCGGCGCTTGCAGGTCGCTCGGGCGCTGCGCCTCGTCGGAAACTCCGGAATCGGCAAGAGCACCGTTGCCGCGGCATCGATCGAACGCGCGCGCGCCGAGGGCTGGCTGGCGGTCCTCGAAACGGCGCATCGCGTGCAAGCGAGCTTGCCCTTCGCGGTCGCGCGAAGAATCGGCGCTGGCATTCTCGCCGCACTCGGCGAGCGCCGCGAGTTATTTGCTGCCGGGCTCCCGAGCGATTTCACGACCGAACGTGATGGAGCGAAGAACGAAGAGGCGCTCTACCGACTCATCGAAGCGGTCCTGCTCGATTTTCCGCTGCTCCTTGCCGTCGACGACATGCAATGGTGCGATCCCGAATCGCTCTCGTTGTTATTGCGATTGCTCGAACGTTTTTCCGACCAGCGTTTCGCGTTGCTCTCCATCGAACGACTCGACGAACCCGGTTGGGAGGGGCTGACGCAGAGCGATGCTTCGTTCGTTCTCGATGCGCTCGCCGAGGCCGACGCGCGCACCCTCGCGCGCTCGCTCTTGCCCGAAGCGAGCGACGAAGCGATCGCCCGCGTCGCCGAGATTTCCGCGGGGCGCGCGATCGATATCGTCGCCATCGCCGAATCGCTCACGCAAGGCAGCGAAGATATCGCCGCCGTTGCCGCTGGGTTGCGCGCCGTCGTCGCGCGCGACCTCGCCGTGATGACGCCGGAGCGTCGCGAGTTCTTGCAGATGCTCGCCCTCATGGAAGAGCCGATCTCGCTCGCGCTGCTCCAACTCTTGTGGAGCGAAGAGCACTTCTTACCCCTGCTCCAGGCGAGTTCGGGGCGCTACGTTACCGCTGCTCCCACCGGTATCGCTTTCCGGCACGCCGCACTCGCACAGGCGATCCGGGAGACGATTGCGATCGACATTCCCTATCGTCGGCGAATCCTCGCCGCGATTTCAAAGCTCGCCGCCCCCTCGAGCTCCGATCTCGAGCAGGCGATCGCACAAGCACGCGCCTGCGGTGACACTGCGCTGGAGCGCGAATATCTCGAACGTTTCGCTGCAGCCGCCGAAGCGGTTCGCGACTTCGCCCTGCAGGCGAGTGCACTCGAACGTTTGTTGCCGTTAATCGAATCCGACGAGGGCGGTTCCATTGCAACGAGCACGATGCTTTCGAACCTCTATAACGGTATCGGAGACGAACGTAAGAGTCTGCGTGTCTCGCGCGAGGCGCTCGCGCGAATCGAAAACCCTTCCCGAGACCCACGAGCCGCACAAGTCATCGCCTCGTTGCTGCTCTCTACGTGGCACACCGGAGCACGCGACGGCTTCGACGAGCTCTGCGCGCGCTTCGACGAACCGCAATCGCACCCGGCGGCAAGAGCGGTCGTGACGTTTGCACGTATGGTAGCTGCGAGCGGCGAATTCGACGAAGAGGCGTATCTTCGCGCGCGCGCACTGCTCCCTGAGGAGGCGCTTGCATCCCCACTCGCGGCAGCGCGTTTAAAGGCGCTTGACACGATGGTGCTTCACCGTGGCGGCACGACGCCGATATCGCTCCCGACGCTTGCGGTTGGCGATAGCGGCGCTCCACCGGTCGCGGCGATCATGGCGGCGCACGTCGCATTCATGCGAAGCATCTACACCGATGGCGCCGCGGGAATGAACGATGTCCCAGCATCTCTCGTGGGGACGTTTCCCGTCCTCTGTGCGCGTGCGCTCGCCGAGATTGCGAGTGGGCGGTTCGAAGACGCGATCGCGCAGGTCCACGATTCGCTGCTCGCCGTTGCGGGAACCTACGCCGGGCGCGCGCTCGTCGGGCTGGCCGCGAGCGCCGCGGCGATCGGCGAACGCACGCTGCCGCGACGATTGGGAGCGATCGTCGAGAGTGAAGGAGTCCGCTTTCTCAGCGAGGAGCGAAATTTCACGTTCGTTCCGCTCGCCTTTGCGTTTGCCGCGCTCGATGCATCGAAGCAGCGCGACCGAGCGCGGGCGGTGCTCGAACGAGCGATCGCAGCGATGGAGCGTCGTCCGCTCCCGCTCGATCTCTTCCCTATTCCGGTGGTCGCGAGCATTGCCGCGCAACGGCTCGGCGACGCGGATCTCCTCGAACGCCTCGCCTCCGGTGCTCTGCGGATGGATCGCCAGCGCTGGTCGCTGGCGATGGCGCAATTGGCGCGGCTGCATGCAACGCGCGCACTGCGCCGCCGGGTCCCCGATGGGGAGCGCGCGGCATTATCCGACGAATTCACCGCGCTCGGCGCACCATTCTTCGCCGCACGCGTGCTCGGTGCCGCGGAGCGTGGCCATGCACAGACTGACGGACTGAGAGCACTCTCCCGTCGCGAGCGCGAGATCGCGGCGCTCGTCGCCGAGGGGCTGAGCAATCGCGAGATCGCCGAGCGGCTCGTTCTGAGCGAGCGTACGGTGGAAGGGCACATCGCAAACGCCTTCGGCAAAGCAGGGGCGAGCTCGCGCGTGCAGCTCGCCGCCTGGTACGTCCGTACGTTTAGTGCTGCATAAGGACCAGAAAACCAACGGTCTTTGGCGCTCCGGCGTTCGCCGCCTGAATCTCCGCGACCACACCCGACAAGTGCGCGTCGACATGGTGCGCCATCGCGTGGAGATCGTCGGCCGTCGGCACCTGCGCGAGCCCGAGGGTTCGTGCGACGAGCGCGCCGATCGCGGCGGTATCGTCTTTCGCGGTCTTCATCCATTCGTCGAAGAGCGCGGGCGTGGTTTGGAGGGCGTGCAGAAAGCCGGCGGCGACCGCCCGTCGAGCTACGTCATTCATTTCGCGTCGATCCTTTCATAACAATACAGGTTGCTCGCCGTACTCTGTAGGAACGGCGACTGTGGCTATCGTTCTCGCCTGCCGCGTTCGTTCCCGCCGCTACCGTACCATCGAAACGAGGCGCAGCGATTCGCGGTAATCAAACCTCCCATTCGCAGCGGCGGCAGCCACGATCGCACGCAACTCCGCGGTCAGTTCGTCGTCAAGAGAACCGAGGATGTAGCGCCCGGAGATCGCCTTCCAAAGCCACTCGCCATCAACCGCGGCACGCACCTCGAAATCGTCGAAGGTCGGCAGGGCGGGAAAGCCCGCACGGCCGAGCAGATCGGCGATTCCGAAGCGTTCGAAGAGTGCACGATCGCCGATAGCAAAAGGCGAGAACTCCGGGTAGCGTACGGCGATTTTTCGCGAGAGCGCTGCGAGAAGTTCGGTGAGGTTCGTCGATTGCTTGGGCCGCCTCGGGAGTAAAAAGGCGAACGTTCCGCCCGGCGCGAGCACACGGTGGGCCTCGCGCAGCGCCGCATCGACCTGCGGAATGAGCATGAACACTAAATGCGCGGCGACGGCAGCGAACGCGCCATCGCGGTAAGGCAGTGCAGAGGCCGATGCCACGCGGAGATCGATTTTGGTTTCGGTAAAGCGCGCAGCGGCAAGTGTAAGCTCCTCCGCCGAGAGATCGACTCCGGCGAGCGCGATTTGGGGGCTGCGCGTGCGAATCGCCGCGAGCAATTCACCATTGCCGCAACCGATATCGAGGGCCTCGGCGGGTTGCGCGGCGGCGATGCGATCGGCGACAACGTCGTACGAGGTGCGCCCATCGGTCGTTCGGAGACCGAGCATCACCTCACTGGTCACCCCCGGCACACGATGGTGGAAGGCGTTCAGGTAAGCGGCGATCTGTTCGTTGGTCGGCGCAACGCCATGCAAGATCGCATCCATAAACGATTTTTCGCGCACGGTTACGCCACCGCGAATGGGTTGAGCAATGCGCGAGCGCGTTTGCCGAGTATCTGCGTGATCGTGAAATGCTCCAGCCCCGGTACGATCGCGCGCACCACCGCGATCGGGAGATCGGGCGGCGAGAGATCGACCGCTACGACGCTCGGGATACCGTAGGCGCGCAGCGCTTCGAGCGTTTCGCGAAGATCGGCGGCGAGATCGTCGCTGCTGCGGTCGGCGAGCTCGGCGAGCGAGACCCGTTCTGCGGGAATATCGAGATACCAGCGCCCGACTGGCACTTCTTGCAGGCGGCGAGCGTGATCGCCCATCATCCCCTTCGGTTCGTCGGCGCGTAGCATATCCTCGCGCGCCGCTTGAATATCGACGACGCGGCTCTGCAGCGCTTCGGTGAGCGCGCGCGTGAGCGCGTGCGCCGGCGAGAGCGCGCACCCCAGTCCCATGTGCGCCATTGGGATCGCCGCACCGGGTTCGGAGATCGATGCGAGCACCGCGATCGGCAAGGGTGGTTCGTCGAGCGCAAACGCATGTACGGTCAATCCGGCGCCGCGTAGCTCGCCAACCAACCAATCGACGTTCGGTTCGCCGACGGGAAGCTCGATCTCCGGCATCAACGCTCGTTCGGGGGCATCGGGGCCGAGAAAAAACTTCGGCGCGAGCGAACAGCGCACGTGCGCGAGCGCCCACGCGTGCCGCTCGATGAGTTCGCAGAGCGCGTGATAGATCGCTTCGGTGAGATTGTTTCCCGAGGCGAGCCCATTCGTGCTGGTCGTGGTGAAGAGTTTTTCTCCGTACCACGGGCACTCGACCATCGCAAGCGGCACCGGAATCGCATCGCCCGAGAGCAGTTCGGTTCCGCGCACGCAATCGACGACGAAATCGCGGGCTTCGGGGCGCAGCCCGCACTCATCGAGATCGATCCGTTCGGCGACGCAGCGCAGCGACTCGCGGCGACGCACGAGCGCCGCGCGCGCGCCGATCTGCCGTTCGGTTGCCTCCATCACCGCACTGGCGATCGCACCCTCGCGCGTGATGCCCTTTCCGTTATAGACGCCGAGGAGATCGGGCGAATGAGGAACCAGCGCGCTAAAGGTCGGGATGTTCGTGCGGTCGAGCAGCGTGGTATCTGCGACGCGCGTGATGCCGTAGCGTCGCCGCAACTCGGGCAATAGCGCGATCGTCTGCGCGAAGGGAACCGCACGGTCGTACGTACCGGGCGCCTTCGGCATCGTTGCAGGCAGCACGATCGGCGAAGTATCGTGCGGCTCCAAACTCGCTGCGAACAGTGCGGTCGGCGCGGGGATATCGTTGCGACGCCACGGGCGCGCCAACGCACGCTGCACGCTTCGCAGAGCAAAGCGCGCATCGTGCCCTTTCAAGTCGCCTTCGGTTCGCGCAATCTCCAGCAAGGTCGCGCGGGCCGGCACTGGCGCGTGCGCGACGCAGCCCTCCCAACTCCGCTCCATGTAGTAGATCGCGCGCGATCCGGCGACAAACGCGTGCGCCTCCGGTGCGCTCAACACGCCGCGGCGCACCGCGAGCCAGGCAACGTATCGCACGTTGACGAGGGGAACCGTCATTGCCGCGTGCGTCTGCGGGTGCGTGAGGAGCGCGACTTCGTCGTCGCCGTCGATCGCCTCGCAGGCATACCAGCGCGCGATCGCCCCGAAGGTGCGGAAGCCGTAGGGGGCGCACTCGACGCCGCGGAGCGCGCCCATACTCGAGGCGCCGAACATGCGCGCGTGCGCGAGCGCGGCGAAACATTCTTTCGGCGAGGGCGCGAGATCGTGGTGGAAGACGCCGTCGAGGAGCAGCACGGCATCGTAGTCGCGAGCGGCGCGTTCCACATCGCCGCGCGCCGCCGGCGGCAAGTAGGAGGCGCTGGGAATAGCGACACGGTCCTCGCTTGGAAGCGAGGGACCGCAAAAAATCGCGAGCGTTCCACCCATCGCGTCGCCACGTTGGCGCACGAGGGGCGCGAAACCTGGTGTTAGACCGGGGCTTCCTCGACGACGCGTTCGATCGCCGCGACCACGCGGTCGAAGCCTTTGCCGCCTGCTTGGAAGTGGCGCATTTCGTGATCGCGATTGAAAACGTAGAACGCCGGAACGAATTGGTTTTCGAAGCGGTCGACGAGCGTGTGCTCGTTATCGATCGCGCAGGGCTGCACGAGTTGCATTTCGCCGCGCGCGTCGGCTTCGACGGCGGCGATATCGAGCTCGCTCTCGGAGCGCGGTTGGTGGATCGCCACGAACGCGACGCCGAGCGGCGCAAAATGGTCGCGCACGCGCGCGAACGCCTCCGCACTTTCGTGGCAGAGGTGACAGCTCAGCGACCAAAAGCTCACGACGACGGGCTTCCCGGCGAGTGCGTCGGCACTCGGCTCGCCGCCGTTACACCAGGTTGCAGCCCCCTCCAACGATGGGAGGGGGCTGCGCATCCGGAGTGCCATTACGCTTTCTGGAGCAGCGCTTTGCCGGGCTTCCATTCCGCCGGGCAGAGCCCGCCGGTCTGAAGCGCCTGCAGCACGCGCAACGTTTCTTCGACGCTTCGCCCGACGTTATCGTCGGTAACGACGGCGTACTTCAGCACGCCCTCGGGATCGATGATGAAGAGCCCGCGCTGCGCAACGCCGCTCTTTTCGTCGAGGACGCCGTACGCACGCGCGACCGATTTCGTGAAATCGGAGACGAGCGGAAACTGCGTGCCGGCGATGCCGTTCTTCTCACGCGGCGTGTTTAACCACGCCCAGTGGCTGAAGACCGAGTCGGTCGAACAGCCGAGAATCTCGCAATCGAACTCTTGGAACTCCGTCGCACGGTCGGAGAGCGCGGTGATCTCCGTCGGGCAGACGAACGTGAAATCGAGCGGATAGAAGAAGAAAATCAGCCATTTGCCGCGGTAATCGCTAAGCGAAATTTCTTTGCCTAGATCCTTCGCGCTGGTCGCACCCTTGGTGCTGGCCAACGTAAACTCCGGGGCTGCTTTACCAACCTGAACCATACTTATTGAGTCTTCCTTACGCACGAGCGGGTGGTGAGGGTAATCGAGGCCGCTGTTTCGGCCACTCGGTATGACGCGCGCCCGCCCGCCGGGGTTGCAGAGGCCCCACAGCCGCCACGAGTGGCGTCAAGTATGCAATGTCCTATATGCTTGACATTTTGTCTGTCGAAAGATACATTTCCGGCATGATCGATCGCACAAATGGGCGCCGCTACCTCCTCGAGCTCACCGGCGCTCTCCTCTTCTATATCGCCGCGCTATTGCTGAGCCTCACCCTCCTCGGGCGCCCCGCGCTGACCGGGCTCGAACGAACGCTTGCGGCCCTCCTGCCCATTCCGGGCATCGTCTTGCTCTTCTGTGCCATTGCGCGTCACGTGGCACGCATCGACGAGCTGCAACGGCAGATTCTTCTCGAAGGAATGGCGGTCGCCGGAGGGGTGACCGCGATGCTCGCCATGACGGCGACATTCCTGGGGAACGCCGGCATCGCGAACCCGCCACCGTGGGTGTGGTTCGTTGCATTCATGGCCATTTTGCCGATCGGTGCGGCCGTCGCCAGCCGCCGCTACGAGTGAAGAATCGCATTCGCGTGCTGCGCGCCGAGCACGAGCTCACGCAAGCAGATCTTGCCGACCGCGTGGGCGTCTCGCGGCAAACCATCGTCGCGCTGGAAGCCGGGAAATATGCGCCCTCGCTGACGCTCGCGTTCAAACTCTCCAAACTCTTCGTGCAGCCGGTCGAACGCATCTTCGATCCCGATTCGTTCGAATAGGAGCCGACCTCTCGCGCGACCGAGCGGCTAGGCCGATCGGCGTATAGGCAATCTCGCGACTTGGCGCTAGCATCGATGACGATGCCGAACCATTTCGCAACTGCGCTCGCCCTCGGCGCCATCGCAGCCTCTCACGCGGTCGCTGCTGCTCCTCCGTCGCCAGTCCCGCTCCCGACGTCGGCGCCGTTCGTTCGCGCGAGCGGCGTCTATAGCATCGTTGGGTTTCGCAGCTTCGGTGTGAATGCGAGCGGCGCACTCGATACGCCGACGGGCGCCGATCTCGCCGATCGCGCGGATATCGGAACGATTCTTCTCAACGTTACCGCACGCGACGCGAAATTCTCGGGAGCGGCGACGATCGGAGGCTATGCATTCCCGACCGTCGGTTCGGCGCTGAATCCAACTTTTCAAAAAGCGGCGAACGCATCGCTCTACGGCGCCCTTCCCTTGGTCGATCTTGCGTACGCGCCAAACGCAAACCTCACGGTCGCGGTCGGAAAATTTCCGTCGCTCTTAGGACCGGAAAATCCCTTCACCTATCAAAATATCAACATCGAACGCGGCCTTGGCTGGGAGCTCGAACCGACGATCGTCCGCGGCGCGCGATTGACCTACACCAACGCTGCTTGGAGCGCGGCCGTAGAGGACGACGACGGCTTTTATTCCGGGCACCTTGGAACGCTTTCCTGGACGATCGCTTACGCCCCAAGCGCGGCAACCTCGCTCGCTTTCGCAGCCGTTACTCCTCCGAGCGGTTCGGGACCGAATCCCACCACCTCGATCGCCAACAAGTCCGAATACGATATTATGTATGCGCGAAAAATCGGCAAGTGGAATCTGCAGCCGTCCTTGCTCTTCGTGCGTTCGCCCACCAACGCATCGTTGAACTATATCGCAGAGGGACGCGCGACCGTCGCAGGCCTGCTCGGCAGCTACGCATTTTCGTCGCACTTATCTCTCGGATTTCGTTACGAAAATGCGCGGGATGCAAGCGCACCGAATGCGCCCGGCGCGAATGCCGACCTTCTCGGTTTCGGTCCGGGATCGGCCGCGCAAACTTTTACCCTTACCCCCGCATACCGGCTCGGAAGGTGCTTCGTACGCCTCGAGATCGCACGCATCGCGCTCTCCGCGTATCGGGCCGGATTCGGCTTCGGCAAAGCCGGAGACGGGAACGCTCAAACTCGGATCGGTTTGGAACTAGGAGTACGATCGTAATGCTCTATCTCGCCGCGCTCGTCGCGCTATCCGCTCTCTTCTTCGCGCTCGCCGAACTTTACGTTCGAGCGACCGCGAAGCTGTAAGCGCGCGATGATCGACGCAATCGTCGGGCTAGCGCTCACGATCGCCATCCTCGCGTACCTCACGTATGCGATGCTGCGCCCCGAGCGCTTTTAGGAATCGCCGATGACGCTTACCGGGTGGCTTCAAGCCGTCGTCATTTTCGCCGTTCTCATCGCCTGCACGAAACCGCTCGGTTCGTATATGTTCGCGGTTTTCACCGGCCGGCGCACCTGGCTCACCCCGCTCCTCGCTCCCCTCGAGCGCGCGCTCTATCGCATTACCGGCGTCCGAGCCGACGACGAAATGAACTGGCGGCAATACGCCTTGGCGATGTTGGGATTTTCCTTCGTGGGTTTTGCATATCTTTTCGCGTTGCTCCTCGTTCAAGGCTCGCTTCCACTCAATCCGCAACACTTTCCAAGCCTTTCCCCCGGCTTGGCGTGGAACACCGCGATCAGTTTTCTTACCAACACCAATTGGCAGTTTTATGCCGGCGAGAGCACGATGAGCTATCTATCGCAGATGGCCGGGCTCGCTTGGCACAACTTCGTTTCGGCGGGCGTTGGTATCGCCATCGCCATTGCCGTCGTGCGCGGTTTTGCCGCGAAGGGGGCCGGCTCGCTCGGAAACTTTTGGGTCGATCTCACGCGAGCCTGTCTCTACGTTCTCCTTCCGATTTCGATGGTCGCGGCGCTCGTTTTAACGGCGCAAGGGGTACCGCAAAATCTCAATGCTTATCGAACCGTCACCACGCTCGGCGGAGGGAAACAAACGATCGTCGGCGGGCCGATCGCTTCGCAAGAAGCCATTAAGGAGCTCGGGACCAACGGCGGCGGTTACGTCAACGCCAACTCGGCGTCGCCGAACGAAAACCCCACGCCGCTCACCAACGCGCTCGAAATATTTCTGATCCTCCTCATCGCCTCCGGCCTTACCTACACGTACGGCAAAATGGTCGGCGATACGCGACAAGGGTGGGCTATCTTTGCCGCGATGTTCGCCCTTTTTTGGCTCGGTTTCGCAACGATCTATCATGCGGAAGCATCCGGGAACCCGCTCGTCCACCAGCTTGCCGTGCGCGGCGGGAACACGGAGGGAAAAGAGACGAGGTTCGGCATAGCAGGGTCGTCGCTATTCATCGAGGCGACGACCGGCACGTCGACGGGCGCCGTCAATGCGTCGATCGACTCGTTTATGCCGATCGGTGGCCTCGTCGCGCTTCTCAATCTCCAGCTCGGAGAGATTGCTCCCGGAGGCGTCGGCAGCGGGCTCTACGCGATGTTGGAGTTCGTCGTCCTCACCGTATTTATCGCCGGCCTGATGGTCGGCCGAACCCCAGAACTCCTTGGGAAAAAAATCGAGCGACGCGAAGTTCAGTTGGCGATTCTCGCAATACTCGTCACGCCGATCTTCGTCCTCATACCGACGGCGATCGCCGCCCTGCTCCCGGCGGGAAGTTCGACGCTCGGGAATGCCGGCCCGCACGGATTTTCCGAAATTCTCTACGCATTTTCATCGACGAATGCAAATAACGGGAGCGCCTTTGCCGGCCTCGGCGGAGATCGCTTTTATTATATCGCTACCGGAATCTCGATGTTTTTCGGTCGCTTTTTCGTCGCCATTCCCATGCTGGCGCTCGCCGGATCGCTCGCAGAAAAGCGACCGGTTGCGGCGGGAGCGGGCACGTTTTCAACCGCCTCTCCCACCTTCGTTTTGCTACTCTTAGGGACGATTCTCATCGTCGGCGCGCTGACGTTTTTGCCGGCGGACGCCCTCGGTCCGATTGCCGACCATTACCTCTTGTACGCCGGGAGAACTTTCTAATGCCTTCCGAACGGGCTTTGCAGCGGCACGCGAAGGCGCGCCCGTTACTCGAACCGCGCATCCTTCGTTCCGCGCTGCGCGACGCGTTCGTCAAACTCGATCCGCGCGTCCAGGCCCGTAACCCGGTGATGTTTGTCGTCGAGGTCGGCGCGGTCCTTACGAGCATCTATTGGGCGCATGCATTTTTCGCTCGGGAAAGCTCGTCGGGGTTCGAATTCGCGATCTCGGCTTGGCTCTGGTTTACCGTGCTCTTCGCAAATTTTGCAGAAGCCGCCGCGGAGGGGCGAGGGAAAGCCCAAGCCGAGCATCTTCGGCGCACGAAGAGCGACACGGTTGCGAATCGGCGCTCGCCGGAAGGTACGATCGAGGCGATTTCGGCGAACCTACTACGCCGTGACGATATCGTCGTCGTTCGCGCCGGCGAAATCATTCCCGGAGACGGCGAAATCGTCGAGGGTGCTGCAACCGTCGACGAATCGGCCGTCACCGGCGAATCCGCTCCCGTCGTGCGCGAGGCGGGCGGCGACCGAAGCGCCGTAACCGGCGGTACGCGCGTGCTCTCCGATGCAATCGTCGTTCGCATCGCCGCAAATCCGGGGGAGAGCTTCCTCGATCGAATGATCGCACTGGTCGAAGGCGCGCAACGCCAGAAGACTCCGAATGAAATCGCCCTGTCGATCCTTCTTTCCGCTCTTACGATCGTCTTCGTTATCGTCGTCGCCTCACTCTATCCATATATATCCTTCGCCGGTTCGCATGCGAGCATCGTCGTACTCACGGCACTTCTCGTTTGCTTGATTCCAACGACCATCGGGGGCCTTCTCAGCGCGATCGGTATTGCGGGAATGGATCGCGTGATGCAGCGCAACGTGCTCGCAACGAGCGGGCGCGCCGTAGAAGCGGCGGGCGATGTCGACACACTTTTACTCGATAAAACGGGGACCATTACGCTCGGCAACCGCCAGGCATCCGATCTTTTGGCCGAAGAGGGCGTGGAGATCGAGCGCGCGGCGCGAGCGGCGTGGCTCTCCTCGGTCGCCGACGAAACGCCGGAAGGCCGTTCGATCGTCACCTTCGCGCAAAATCTTCTCGGCTCCGCAGCTTCGGAGCGAGCTCCCGAAGGAACGACGTTCGTTCCGTTTAGCGCCTATACGCGCATGAGCGGGGTCGATCTACCCGACGGTACCAAAATTCGCAAAGGTGCTCCCGATTCGGTGCTCGCGTGGTGCAACGAATTCGGGCCGGTCCACACCGGCTTGATGCCCGATATCGAACGTATCGCGCGGCGAGGCGAGACGCCGCTCCTGCTCGCCGTGAACGGCAACGTCGTTGCCGCGATCGCTCTCAAAGATATTCTCAAACCCATGATGAGCGAACGCTTTGCCCGGTTGCGTGCGATGGGCATTCGCACGGTGATGATCACCGGAGACAATCCGCTTACGGCGGCGGCGATCGCAAAGGAGGCCGGCGTCGACGATTTTCTCGCCGAAGCGACTCCCGAAGCAAAGATGAATCTCATCAAGCACGAGCAGGCTTCCGGGCGTCTCGTTGCCATGACCGGCGACGGCACCAACGACGCGCCCGCGCTCGCTCAAGCCGACGTTGGAGTGGCGATGAATTCCGGCACGCAGGCCGCGAAGGAAGCCGCGAATATGATCGACCTCGATTCCGATCCGACGAAGCTCATTGAGGTCGTCGAGATCGGAAAGCAGCTGCTCATGACGCGCGGGGCTCTGACGACCTTTTCCATCGCCAACGATGTGGCAAAATATTTTGCAATCCTCCCCGCACTTTTCGTCGCCGCTTACCCGCAAATGAGCGGGCTCAACCTCATGCATCTCGCGACGCCGCAGAGCGCCATACTATCGGCGGTGATTTTTAACGCGCTCGTCATCATCGCGCTCATTCCCCTCGCGTTACGCGGCGTGCGATACCAACCACGCGGTGCGGCCGTCGCCCTCCGCACGAACGTACTCATCTACGGGCTCGGCGGCGTTATCGTTCCGTTTATCGGCATCAAAGCGATCGATTTGCTCCTCCAAGCTCTCCATTTGGCCGGGTGACTCCATGTTGAAATATTTGCTCGTAGCGTTTCGAATGACCGCGGTTACGGTCGTCCTCCTGGGGTTCCTTTATCCGCTCCTGATTACGGGAATCGCCCATCTCGCATTTCCTGCGCGAAGCTCCGGATCGTTCGTTCGCGTCGGCGGGCGCATCGTGGGATCTCGAATTATCGGCGAGAGATGGACGCAGGCACGCTATTTTCACGGGCGTCCTTCGGCGGCCGGAAGCGCCGGCTACGATCCGCTTTCTACCGGCGCCTCAAACCTCGGGCCGGATTCCAAAAAATTGATCGCGCGCGTCGTCGCCCGCATCGCAACGCTTCGCAAGGAGAACCCGCGGGAATCGGGCATGCCTCCCATCGGGTTGCTCACCGCGAGCGGCAGCGGCATCGATCCCGACATCTCTCCCTCCGACGCGCGATATCAAGCGGAGCGCATTGCCGCAGCGCGAGCGATCCCTTTACGGCGCGTGCTTGCGGTTATTACCGCACATACGAAACCACGAACCTTCGGCTTTCTGGGCGAGCCGCGCGCGAACGTCTTGGCCCTCAATCTCGCGCTCGACCGCGTTAACGGCGCGTCAACACGATAAGCTCGCGCGCTCCCGCGTCGAGCACGCGCCGAGCGAAGGCGTTCCGTTGCGGCCACCTCGGCTTTCGCAAGGTGCTCGCCACGGCGACCACAGTTTCGGGCACGCTGCGGGCGAGTTCGATGATGCGGCGCGGCGCGGCGGCGGTCGTCTCTTGCTGCCATCCGGCATTCTGACGGTGCGCCTCGCGTTGCAGCGCAGAAATAAGCGCGGGGTCGGCGGCATCCCGAGGTTCGAGAATCATCGCCACGGCGAACTCGACGCCTAGCCGTGCGGCGACTTGGCTACAACGCCGAATTAACGCTTCGTCTTCGCGGCGCGGCCCGACGCAGAGCAATAAGCGTTCGAACGGCACGCGATGTCGTTCGCGGCTTCGGGCTCGCGCCGCCTCGCGCAATGCGATCTCGCGAAGCGCGCTGAGATTTTCAACGCTAAAAAATACCGCGAGGGCATGCTCGGCTCGCTCTCGAGGATAGATTTTACCGTCGCGCATCCGTTCGCGAAGTGCGTGCGGCGATACGTCGATAAGAATAACTTCGTCGGCGAGCGAGAGAATGCCGTCGGGAAGCGTTTCGCGCACCCGCGTCTTCGTCAAGCGAAAGATCGTGTCATTCAGCGCTTCGAGATGTTGGACGTTGAGGGTCGTGAGGACGTCGACCCCGCTTCGCAAAATAGCGAGCACGTCTTCGTAGCGTTTATGCGAGGTAAGGCTCGGCGCGTTGGTATGGGCGAGCTCGTCTACGAGCGCCACCTGCGGATGGCGCGCGATCGTTGCGTCGCGATCGAGTTCCTCGTACCGTATCCCGTCCTTGGTAACGATTTTCCGCGGTAGCACGGTGAGCCCCTCGAGCATTCGCGCGGTTTCGGCCCTTCCGTGCGTTTCTACGAACGCGGCGACGACGTCGATTCCATCGTCGAGCAGTTGGTGGGCTCGGTCGAGCATGGCGTACGTTTTCCCCGAGCCGGCGGCCGCACCGAGATAGACCGTTAGGCGCCCGTAGCGCTCGCTGGGACCGCCGAGGTGTTCGTCGAGCCTGCGCGGTTCGACGGGATCGGCGAGAAACGATTGATCCGGATCGATCACGAAAACATCGCGCTCGAGGGCGCGGTTGACGATGCGACGAGCAAACGCGCCGCGCGGAACGATCATCAGCGAGGCGCGAATGCGCTCGAGATCGACCGTTGCGGGATCGATCGGCTCGCTCAGCAGCTCTGCATTGCTTCGTCTCGCAGCGTCGCTAAGCTCGGGAATGTCGGCATCGCCGAGCGGACGCACTTCAAGCGCCAGGTCCAGAGCGTCGGCGACGGCCGCCGACCGCTCTACGTATGCTTGAGCGGATTGCATCGCCGGAGCGAACACCACGGCTGTGGAAACGCGCTCTGCCGAAACGTTCGGAACGGTAACGGTATCGACGGCGTGCAGCAGAAGCTCGCGAAGTATTTGCAACGTTCGTTCGGAAAACGTGCGCTCTAATGCCGTCTCAACGTCGGCCTCGCTGACAATTTTTCCGGATCGGAGACGGCTGCGCACCAGGCGCGGCGAGACGTCGAGCGCAACCACCTCATCGGCGGAGGCCAAAAACCGATCCGGTACCAGGGCCCGCAAGGGAAACCCGGTGAGGCGCTCCGCGACGGGCGCCACGCTCTCGAGATGCGCGACGTTGAGCGCACAGAGCACGGTAATCCCGGCCTCGCGGAGAGCGAGCGCTTCCTCCCAGCGATTGGCGAACGGCGATCCGGGCAGCGTAACGTGCGCGATTTCATCGAGAACGATCGCCGCAGGTTTTCGTGCCAGCGCGGCGTCGAGATCGAAATCTTCGAACCATTTGCCGTTTCGTTCGACGCGTCGCGGCGTAAGGCGCGGTACGGGCTCCGCGAGCCAATCGAGATCGGCACGCCCTTTGGTATCGATCCATCCGATGACGGCATCGCGCCCTTGTGCGCGCATGCGCCGAATTTCTTCGATGAGGCGACGCGTCTTACCGGCTCCCGGAGCGGCCGCCAAATAAATGATGAGACGCGCCTTGCGACCGTATTCATCCAATAATGCTTCGGCGTTCGTGCGGCGCCCCTCGCTGCCCATACGCGCATCTTCCTTCCCACCTAAACGAACGCTTCCCGCAGGGCGCCCCGGTTTGGCCGGGAAGCGAATCGGCGTGCTTCCCGCATTGCCCGCACTCTGCTATCTTCTCATCGTCGCCGTCTGGATACTCGACCTCCTTACGCCGCAGCTCTTTATCGCGTCGATTCTCCTCAATATCCCCATCGCGCTCAGCAGCCTCGCGCTTACCCGCCGACTGACCGTGGGGCTGGTTGCCGGGGCCGAGATTGCGAATGCCCTGGCGGCGTATCTCAACGCCCAGCACGACGGCGGGCGTTTCGACGGCATCGCACTCGGCGATCGCGCACTGCTCGCAGCGTCGTTCTTACTCGTCGGATTCCTCGCCGTAAAAACGCAGGCGTTGGGACGCAGCGCCGGTCTCTCCGAAGCGCGCGCCGAACAAGTACAACGCGAACGCGGGCTCCGGCTGGCGATGGAACGCGTCCGCGAGAGCCTCAACCCGGAACTCGTGCGGCGGACGACGCTCGTTCAAGCGCTCGACGTATTTTCTGCAGAGGCGGGGCTCCTGGTACCGGATATCGCCGTCAACGACGACTGGTATTTTGCCGTTGCCGCGACGGCGCAGGTTGAAAATCACCGCGACGCCCTGTCGGCCGAACTCCATTCGCTCGTCGCCAAACGGCTCGATAGCGCGCGTCCGCTCGACGATGCCGATGTCGTCGCACGGTACGCCCTCGAAAACCTCGGCGCGCGATACGGTGCGATCGCGCCGGGCACGATTAGGAACGGAGGCGAGGCGCGATTGCTCGTCTTGCGCAGCGATCGCCCTTGGACCCGCGACGATGCGCGTTACCTTCATTCCTACTTCGAACGATGTTCGAACGCGCTCGCGCAAGCCGAACTGTTCGTGCAAAATGTCGAGCAGTCGACCGAACTTTCGCGCCGCAGCCAACAAGCCGAGGAGCGATCCGGCGTCATTCGCGATCTCGTTTACGCCCTCGCGCACGATTTGCGAACGCCGCTCGCAGCCTCCGACGTCACCATGCGTCAGGCCGAACGAGGGGCGTACGGAGCGTTGCCGGAGGCGTATCGCAAGGTGTTGCTCGCGAGCTTAGAATCGAACGCCGGGTCCCAACGGCTCGTCGAAACGCTCCTCACCGTCGCCCGCTACGAATCGGGCGATATCGTCACCCTCGAAGAACCGATCGATCTTTTTCTCATCGCGTGCTCGATCGGCGAGGAGCTCTCGCCGCTCGCAAACGAGCGAAACGTCCGTATCGACGTACGCGGTGCGTCGTCGGTGATTCTCGGCGATTCCCACGAACTACGGCGTGCGATGAGCAACCTCATCGTCAATGCCGTCGCCGCGAGCCCGAGCCCCGGCTCGGTTATCGTTTCCGTCGAGGGAAAGGACGGTCGGAGCCGCACGACCGTTGAAGACCGTGGCTATGGTATTCCTCCCGAAGAACGCAGCGCGCTCTTTCAACGCTTCGGCGTCGGACGGCGGCGGCGCGGCAGCGGCACGGGGCTGGGCCTCTACGTCGTGCGCCTGATCGTGGAAAAGCACGGCGGGCTCGTGTGGTACGAACCGGGCGAAGCGGGCGGAAGCCGATTCATTTTCGAAATTCCAGCATCCAACGCGCGCGGCGATGCGGAGAGCGCGTGAGCGCACTTCGGGTCGTCGTCGTCGAAGACCACGCGCTAACCCGCATAGGGCTCTCCGCTGCGCTCTCTGCCGCGGGGATCGAGGTGGTCGGAGAGGCGGGCGACGGCCCGTCGGGGCGCGAGATCATCCTGCGAGAACGGCCGGACGTCGCCGTCGTCGACATCGGATTGCCGGGTATCGATGGTATCGAGCTGACCGAATCACTTCGGGCGATGGAAACGAAAACGCACATCGTGATCCTCACGATGATCGACGAAGAGCCCGATGTCCTCGCAGCCCTCGCCGCAGGGGCGGATGCCTATTGTCTGAAGTCGGGATCACCCGATCGGCTCGTGGAAGCGATCCGCGTCGCCGCCGAGGGCGGCGCGTATTTCGACCCCCGAATCGCCCACATCGTCCTACGACAGTTCACCCCAACGCGCGGCGAGCGCGTCGCGTCGCCGCTGAGCCCTCGCGAAACCGAGATTCTCCGCCTCATTGCCGAAGGGGTCGGCAATGCCGAGATCGCCGATCGGCTCGTCGTCAGCCTCGGGACCGTCAAGAGCCACATCCGCGACACGCTCATCAAACTCTCAGCCGCCGACCGCACGCAGGCCGCAGTCATCGCGCTTCGCCGAGGTTTCATTTAGGGAAACCCTCGCACCCATACCGAGGTCGTAGGTACAGGCCCCCTTCAACGGTAACGATGGCACTACCATGAGCGCAACGGAATTGCTCCCCCCCGGAATCCCCTCCGGCCTCCTCTCGCGCTTCGAGCGCGCCGAGCGGGTGCTGCCGGCGATCGAGTGGCCGCTCTACGTCGACGATGTCGTCGCGATCGAGCGCCTCAAACGCGAGCGCAACGCCGTCGTTCTGGCGCACAACTATCAGGTTCCCGAGATCTTCCATCTCGTCGCCGATATCGTCGGGGACTCGCTCGCGCTCGCGGTGGAAGCGGCGAAAACCGATGCCGACGTCATCGTTCTCTGCGGCGTTCATTTCATGGCGGAGACCGCAAAACTCGTCAATCCCGACAAGCGCGTGCTGGTTCCCGATCTTCGCGCGGGATGTTCGCTCGCCGAATCGATTACCGCCGCCGACGTTCGCCTGTTGCGCGAACGCTACCCCGGGGTTCCCGTGGTTACCTACGTCAACACCTCGGCCGAAGTGAAAGCGGAGTCCGACGTCTGCGTGACCAGTGGCAACGCGTTACACGTCGTGGAAGCGCTCGGCGTTCCGCGCGTCATTTTTCTTCCCGACGAATATCTCGCTAAATACGTCGCCTCGCAAACGGCGGTGGAGATCATCGCGTGGAAGGGGCACTGCGAAGTGCACGAACGCTTCTCTCCCGAGGAGATTCGCGCGTTTCGGCGCGACGACCCGAACCTTCGCGTGCTCGCGCATCCGGAGTGCCCACCGGGAGTGCTCGCCGAAGCCGATTACGTCGGCTCGACGCAAGGGATGACCGAGTACGTGCGTCGCGAATCGGCGCGCGGCGTCGACGAAGGCGTCACCCCGCGCATCGTGATGATTACCGAGTGTTCGATGGCCGATAACGTTGCCGGAAGCGTGGCGAACGTCGAATTTGTCCGCCCCTGCAACCTCTGCCCGCACATGAAGCGCAATACGCTCTCGAAGGTGCGGCGGAGTTTGGAAACGATGCAATACGAAGTCACCGTCGATCCCGTCGTCGCCGAACGCGCGCGACGCGCGGTCGACCGCATGCTCGCCTACGGCCGCGCGCCGAAGTCTCCATAATGCGCGAACGCGCGTACGACGTCGCCGTCGTCGGCGCCGGTATCGCCGGTTTGATGGCGGCGTACAAGCTCGCTCCGCTTCGCGTTGCGGTGCTCTGCAAACGCCCCCTCGGCAGCGGAGCGGCGACCGATTGGGCGCAGGGAGGCATCGCCGCGGCGATCGGCCGCGACGATTCGCCCGCGTTGCACGCGCAAGATACTCGGATCGCAGGCGCGGGGCTAAGCGATGAATCGATCGCCGAGATCCTTGCGAACGACGCACCGGCGCGCATCGAAGAACTGCTCGAACTCGGCGCCTCGTTCGATCGCACCGCCGACGGCGAACTCGCGTTGGGACGCGAAGCGGCGCACCAGCGTCGACGCATCGTCAAAGCCGGCGGCGACGCGACCGGACACGAGATTTTGCGCACGCTTATCGCGGCGGTCGGCGCATCGGACCATATCGACGTCATCGCCGACACCATCGTCGAGGATCTTCTCATCGACGGCGAGCGCCGCGTCGCCGGCGTTATCTGCCGCTCCCGCGATCTCGGCGAACGCTTCATCGTGCGCGCGCGTGCGACGGTTCTGGCGACCGGCGGCATCGGCCGCCTCTATCGCGCCACTACCAACCCCGTCGAAGCGACCGGCGACGGCATCGCGATGGCCGCCCGCGCCGGGGCGATGCTCGCCGACATGGAGTTCGTGCAGTTCCATCCCACGGCGTTGGCGATCGGGCGCGACCCGATGCCGCTGGTTACCGAAGCGATTCGCGGCGAGGGCGCGCTGCTGATCAACGACCTCGGCGAGCGTTTCATGACCTCCGTCCACGACGATGCCGAACTCGCGCCGCGCGATATCGTCGCTCGCGCAATTTTCGAACAAATACGCGCCGGGCGCAGCGTCGGGCTCGATGCGCGCGATGCGATCGGCAGCGACTTTCCCGAACGCTTTCCAACGGTGTTTGCGTTCTGCACCTCGGCCGGAATCGATCCGCGCACCGCGCGCATCCCCGTCGCGCCGGCGGCGCACTACCACATGGGTGGGGTTGCGGTCGACGAATGGGGGCGCTCCTCGCTTCGCGGGCTCTGGGTCTGCGGCGAAGCGAGCGCGACCGGCGTTCACGGCGCGAATCGTCTCGCGAGCAACTCGTTGCTGGAAGCGATGGTCTACGCATCGCGCGCCGCCGACGATATTCGCGGCGCCGCGCTCGAACCGACCGGGCCGACGCCGTTGCCGATTCCGCCGCACGACAGTTCGCCGCGGTTAGCGCAGGCCGTGCTCGATTTACGCAACGTCATGTACGCCGATGTTGGGTTGCTGCGCGACGCCCGCGGACTGCGGAACGCGCGCGCGCGGATCGCCACGCTCTCCGCCGAGTTTCCCAATGCGCTCGGCGAATTGCGCAACCTTCTCGTGGTCGCACACGCGATTGCCTCCGCCGCGCTCTCGCGCGAGGAGAGCCGTGGCAGCCATTTTCGGCTCGATTTTCCACGTGCTGATGAGGCTTTTGCGAAGCGCTCGTTTACGAAGCTGGAAACGCATGCGTAAGCCGCACCGCCTCGTGACCGAGCCGATCGTTCGCGGCGCGCTGCTCGAAGATCTCGGGCGCGGCGGCGATATCACCACCGAGTCGATCTTTCCGCCGGGGCGCCGAGCGACCGGCGCGATCGTTGCGCGCAAACCGGGCTCGCTCGCCGGAATCGACGCGGCACTGCTCGCCTTCGAATTGCTCGACCCGAAAACCGAGATTCGCGAAGCGCTCGAGGATGGCTCGGCGTTCGCAGCGGGGGCGACGCTCGCTCGCCTCGCCTGCGATACGCACGCGCTCCTCGCCGGCGAACGGACGGCGTTAAATGTGCTCGGCCACCTCTGCGGCGTCGCAACGCTCACGCGCTCCTACGTCGATGCAATCGCGGGCACCAAGGCCCATATCGTTTGCACGCGTAAGACGACGCCGGGACTGCGCGTACTCGAAAAATATGCCGTGCGTTGCGGCGGCGGCGAGAACCATCGCTTCGCGCTCGACGATGCGGTCTTGATTAAGGATAACCATATCGCGCTCGCGGGATCGATCCACCACGCCGTCGCGGCGGTGCGCGCGAATATCGGACACATGGTGAAGGTGGAGATCGAAGTCGACACGCTCGACCAATTGCGCGCCGCGCTCGAGGAGCCGATCGATGCGGTTTTGCTCGATAATATGTCGCCGCAGATATTGCGCGAAGCGGTCGGGATCGTCGGAGGCCGCTGCATCACCGAAGCGAGCGGCGGCGTCGATCTCGCGCACGTCGCGGAGATCGCGCGCAGCGGCGTCGATCTCATCTCGGTCGGGCGGCTGACGCACAGCGCGCCGAGTCTCGACATCGGCCTCGATATCGCTCCGTAGCAAACTCCGCCCTCGCGACGCCCACCGTTGCAGAGCCCGCCGTCGCAACGGCGCCTGTGTCATCCCGAGTAGCTGCCGAAGGCAGCGTATCGAGGGATCGTTCGCCTGAGGGCGCGGCACGCGCGGCGCCTCGATACGGGCGCTGAAGCGCCCTACTCGGCGTGACACTGGCGCCTACTCGGCCCGGCAACGGCGAGCGCTAGCGCAGGGCGAGCAATTGCGTGGCGACGATCGCACCGATCCCGACGAGCATCGCCATTCCCACCACCGCCCAGGCAACCGGCAACGCGAGCGTTTCGCCGCGGCGCAGCGCGCGGTCGGTAAGTGCGTAACGCAGAGCGCCGGCGATGCCGAAAAGCACGCCGACCACCGCCATAACAACGCCGAACCAGGAGGCCATTCCCTCGTTCACCGTGCTTTTCAGGTGAAGTACGCCGGAAAATTCCCGCAAAACCAGCGAAAAGCGCGCGATTACGAAACCGAACGCGATAAACGAGAGCGAGGTTCGCACGTAGGAAAGAAAGGTGCGCTCGTTTGCGAGGACGTCGTTCGGCTTGACGTCGGAGGCTTGAAACATGTGGCGCGGTTACCCGCAGCGGGCGGACGTTCCTAGGGCCGACGCGAAGAAAACCCCATGAGCGAGCTACAAGAACGTGCGAGCCACGACCCCGACAACCCGCAGGCCCTGATCGACTTTATGTCCTCGGGTTGGCTCCACCAGGCCCCCGTCCGCAAGGCGCACCCCGAGATCGCCCGCTTCCAGGCGCGGCGGAGCGAGCTCTCCCAGCGGTTTCGCGGCGAGTATCTCGTCCTGCCCGCCGGCACCGAACACGTGCGCGCGAACGATACGAATTTCCGCTTCCGCCCCGATAGCGATTTCGCATACCTGATGGGCGGCGGCGAACCCGACGAGCTCCTCGTCCTCGAGCCCGACGGCGCCTGCCACCGCACCCGGCTCTTTACCGCGGCGCACAATCGCGGAACCGCGGCGTTCTTTACCGATCGCGTTCGCGGCGAACTCTGGGTCGGCCGCCATCGCGGGCTCGACGAGAGCCAAGCGTATTACGCCGTCGATTCCGTCGCCGATCTCTCCGAGAAAGCCGACTACCTGCGCGATATTCGCGCTTCGGGCACGCGCGTACGCGTCCTCGGCGAGGATAACGAACTCGCGGAGACGCTCGGCGAGATGCGCCTCATCAAAGACGATTACGAAATCGCCGAGTTGCGCAAAGCCGTCGAGATCACCAAGCGCGGCTTCGAAGATGCCATTCGCGTCATGCGCGCCGGGCGCGGCGAGCGCGCCATCGAAGCGGCGTTCTGGGCGCGCGCTCGCATCGAAGCGAACGACGTCGGCTATCTCACCATCGCTGCGGCCGGGCACCACGCGTGCACGCTCCATTGGAATCGCAACACCGGGTTGCTCGAATCGGGAGCGTTGCTCTTGCTCGATGCCGGTGTCGAATGCGATTCGTTGTATACCGCCGACGTGACGCGCACGCTGCCGATCGGCGGGCGCTTCAACCGGCAGCAACGCGTCGTCTACGAACTCGTGTGGGAGGCGCAGCACGCCGCGATGGCCGCGGTCGTCCCCGGAAACGAGTTTCGCGAACCGCACCGGCGCGCGATGCGCGTGCTCGCCGAAGGATTGATCGATCTCGGAATTCTGACGTGCTCGCTCGAAGAAGCGCTCGACCCGGAGCGCCAACTCTACCGTCGCTACTCGTTGCACGGCGTCAGCCACATGCTCGGTATCGACGTTCACGACTGCGCGCGCGCGCGTATGGAGACCTATCGGTACGGGACGTTACGCGAAGGGATGGTGCTCACGGTCGAACCCGGGCTCTATTTCCAACCCGACGACGCGACCGTTCCCGAAGAGTATCGCGGCATCGGCGTGCGTATTGAAGACGACGTCGTCGTCACCGCGAGCGGCGGCGAGAACCTCTCGGAGATTCTGCCCTCCCGCATCGACGACGTCGAACGCTGGATCGCCTCGCTGCACGCATGAGCGACGCGTCGCCGCAGTACGGCGAACGCATCGTTGCCCTCGAACCGCTGGGAACGCAGACGATTCCCGATCGCGAGCGGCACGGGCACGCGCGCGATCTCTTCGCACTCTGGTATTCGGCGAACGCCGAAATCGCCACCTGGATGGTCGGCCTCTACATCGTCGCGCTCTACGGCACCGATCTGCGTTCGGCGACGATCGGCATTATCGTCGGCAATCTCGCGGGATACGCCCTCCTCGGCCGCCTCAGCATGCGGGCGCCGCGCGACGGCGTGCCGCAGATGGTCGCCTCGCAGCGCGCGTTCGGCCGCAGCGGCAACCGCGCACCGGCAGCGCTGGCGTTTCTCGCCGGCGTCGGTTGGTTCGCCGTCAACAGCGTCTTCGGCGCCTACGCGCTCACGACGCTCACGCACTGGCCGTTCGCCGCAAGCCTCGCAACCCTCGTTCTCGCACAGGTCGCGCTGGCGATGTACGGGCACAATCTCATCCACGCTTTTCAACGCGCCGCGGTCGCCTTGCTGACCGCGGGGTTCGTCGCGATTGCGGTTGCGACTATCGCCCGACGCCCCGCCGGCAACGCGTTCCACGCCGATGCCCCGCTCGCCATCGGCGGTGCGATCGCAGGCTTCTCGTTCGCGGTCGCGCTCTCGTTCTCGTATGCTACCGGGTGGCTCCCGTGTGCCGCCGACTACGCACGCTATCTGCCGCGCGAGACGTCGCGGCGCGCGCTGTTTTGGGCGAGCTTCCTCGGCAGCGCGTTGCCCTGTATCGCGATCGAACTGCTCGGCGCGCTCGCGGCGAGTGCGCTCGGCCACCGCGCCGATGCCGCGCAATCGCCGACCGACGCCATCGCCGCGCTTTTGGGGCACGGGCTTATCGCCGCGATTGCACTCGCAACGATCGTGCTCGGCACGCTCACGGCGAACAGCATGAACCTCTACTCCGGTGCGCTCGCCGCGCTCGTCGCGACGCGCATCGCGGTGCCGCGCGTCGCCGCGGCGCTCGTGGTCGGAGGGATCGGTGCGGCGATCGCCTTCTTCGGGAGCGATCCGCGCGTCGCCGCCGAGGGATACTCGAACTTTCTCTTACTGCTCTCGTACTGGACCGCACCGTGGGCGGCGGTCGTGCTCTTCGCGCGCGAACGCGACGATCCGCAACAGGCGACGGGATTCCGAGCCGGAACCCTCGCCTGGATTCTCGGCGTGCTCGCATCGCTCCCATTCTGGAATCAGGCGTGGTATGTCGGCCCGGTGCCGCGCGCCGTTCCGGCCCTCGGCGACCTTTCGTACGAGGTCGGCTTCATCGTCGCCGCGGCGGCGATCTTCGCGCTGCAACGAAACTTTTCGCGCACCCCCGGGTAGAGAGCCCGGAGATCCTCGCTGCAAGGGAGATTTTGTGTTATCCGTCGAGCATATTCAAAAAAGTTTCGGTAGCGTTCAGGCGCTACGGGACGTCTCGTTTTCGATCGGCGCCGGTTCGGTTTTCGGCCTGCTCGGCCCCAACGGATCGGGAAAGACGACGACCATGCGCACCATCCTCAACATTCTCAATCCCGATGCCGGGCAAGTAACCTGGAACGGAAAAGCGATCGATCGAGCGATGCGTCGCCGCTTCGGCTACCTTCCCGAAGAGCGCGGGCTCTACGGCAAGATGGCGGTACGCGAGCAAATCATCTATTTCGGTCGGTTGCACGGCCTGCACGAACCCGAGGCGGCAAAGCGCGCCGATGCGTGGATCGAGCGGCTTGAGATCGGCACCTATGCGCTGCGCCCCGCCGCCGAACTTTCGAAGGGCAACCAACAAAAGGTCCAGATCGCCTGCGCGGCCCTGCACGAACCCGAGCTTTTAATTCTCGACGAACCCTTCTCCGGGCTCGATCCGGTCAACGCCGATATCTTGCTCGCCGTCTTACTCGATCTGAAGGCGAAGGGCGCGACGCTCGTGCTCTCCAGCCACCAGATGTGGCAGCTCGAACAACTCTGCACGGCATATTGCGTGATCAACAAGGGCGAGACGCGCGCGACCGGGACGCTCGCCGAACTGCGCGCCGCATGGCCGACCCGCCTCGTCCGCGTCGCCCCCGATAGTAAAGCGCTGCGCGATGCCGCCGCCGGCTTCGGAGCGTCGGTTGCCGGAAGCGAGAACGGAGCGCTCGATCTCAACGTCCCCGCGAACAGCGATTTCGCCGCGATGCTTCGCACCTTCGTCGGCGCGGATTCCATCGTCCGGTTCGAGGTGGTCGAGCCTTCGCTACACGATATCTATCTTCGCGCGATCGGAGTTGCGGCATGAACGATTTCATCACGGTCTATTCCGGCGACCTCATGCGCCGCATCAAATCGCGCCCGTTCATTATCGGGCTCGTCCTCGGAACGCTTGCCATCGTCGCGCTGTTGAAACTGCCGACGATGCTCGCCCCGACGATCGTCAGCCAAGGCACGAACATTCTCATCGTCGCCGATGCTCCAATCGCGGCACAAGCGCGCCCGCTGCTCTCCAAGACGCTGACGGTTCGGGGCGTCGTCCCGGCATCGACGAAAATCGACGCGGCGCTCTTAAAGCGCTTCGACGCCGATAATGCCGTCTCGATTCAAGACGTAAAGACCGGCATTCGCATTACGATTTACGCGAAAAACCCTACCAGCGTGCCGAGCGGGCGCGTGCGCACCGCGCTCCTTCCGCTGCAGGTGCAACACGCCACGCACCTCACCAACGCACAGATCACCGCGGCGCTCGACGCACGGGTCGAAGTGCGTTCGCTAAGCACGACATTCCACTCGGTACATCAGGCGGAAGCGGCACAAGGGCTCGCGATGACGCTCGTGGTGTTTCTCTACATTCTCGTGCTCGTGAATAGTCAGTTCGTCATGTCGGCGGTCGCCGAAGAGAAGACGAGTCGCATCGCCGAGTTGCTGATCGCGACCGTCGACCCAATGGTCTTGCTGGTGGCGAAGGTTCTCGTCGGCGCGACGCTGAGCGTTCTACAACTTTTGGTTTGGGTCGGCATCGGCATCGCGCTCGGTTCGAGCGGAAGCGGTTCCGGAGCGAGCTCCGCCGCTGCAAATCCGTTCTCGCTCGCCGGGCTGCTCGGCAATACGCTCTCGCCGGAAGTGATCGCCGCCTTTATCGTGTTCTTCATTCTTGGCTTTCTGCAGATCTCGACCGTCTTTGCCGGCGTCGCCTCGCTGATCAATCGCACCGAGGATCTCGGCAGCATCTCGGGCCCGATGGTCATCCCGACCGTCGCCGGGTATTTTATCGGCATCCTCGCGATCAACGCGCCCTCGCTTCCCGTGGTGACGGTTACCAGCTTCGTGCCGCTCCTCTCGCCGTTCGTGATGTTCGCGCGCATGGCGGTAACGCACGTGCCGACCTGGGAGATCGCAACGTCGATCGCCTTGAATCTGCTCGCGCTCTGGGGCATCGCGTGGTTCGCCGGGAAGCTCTATCGCGTCGGCATGATGCTCTACGGACGCCCGCCGAAATTCGCGCAGGTCTGGGAGATATTGCGCACGCCGTCGTAGCGCGCAGTTGTCACGCCGATCGTTTGTCAGTAAGCGTCTGTTGAGGGCCGTATTGCGCTGGGGATTGTCGTTCACGATGATAGAGGAAACGCGTCTTCCATCGTGAGGTCTTCATGGCATCAACCAAAGTCCCGAGTCCGCGCGCGCCGGGTCGCCGTTGGCCGCTCGCTGAGAAGCGACGTATCGTTGAACTGACGTTGCGTGCCGGCACGTCGATTCAGGCGATCGCGCAGGAGCAAGGCATCCATCCTACCAGCCTGAGCCATTGGAGAACGCTGTATCGTGCTGGAAAGCTCGACCTGCCGCCGACGTCACCGGTTCGCGACTCGATAGCGCGTGCGACGTTTTTGCCGGTGAGC
>JAJYMV010000055.1 GCA_021786705.1 bacterium | reverse complement strand
ACCGGGTGATCTATCCATGGCCAGGTTGAAGCATGATTAATCTCATGTGGAGGACCGAACCTGTCGTTGTTGAAAAAACGTTGGATGAGCTGTGGATAGGGGTGAAAAGCCAATCGAACCCGGAGATAGCTGGTTCTCCCCGAAATAGTTTGAGGACTAGCGTCGTTTGTTAACCCACGGGGGTAGAGCACTGACAGAGCTAGGGGTCTTACCGGATTACCGAACTCCATCAAACTCCGAATACCGTGGCGGATTAAGCGGCAGTCAGACTGTGGGGGATAAGCTCCATGGTCAAAAGGGAAACAGCCCAGATCAACAGCTAAGGTCCCTAATCGATGCTCAGTGGTAAAGGAAGTCTTGTCGCAGAAACAACTAGGAGGTTGGCTTAGAAGCAGCCACCCTTGAAAGAGTGCGTAATAGCTCACTAGTCGAGTGGCGAGGCGCCGAAAATGTAACGGGGCTCAAGCATCGAACCGAAGCTTTGGGATGTGTAAACATCGGTAGGGGAGCGTTGTGGCGTAGGCTGAAGCACGACCGCGAGGACGTGTGGACGAACCACAAGTGCGAATGCAGGTATAAGTAGCGATAAAAGAGAGTGAGAACCTCTCTCGCCGGAAGTCTAAGGTTTCCTGAGCTACGTCAATCGTCTCAGGGTGAGTCGGGAGCTAAGCCGAGGCTGAGAAGCGTAGGCGATGCACAAGCAGTTCATATTCTGCTACCACCGACGACCGTTAAGACTCTGTCGAACAGCATTTTCGATCGTGAAAGCGATCGGTGGTGCCGTTCGTCATGGTCTTTGAATTGATGGGGTGACGCAGGAAGATATGTCATCGCGCTGATGGATATGCGCGTCTAAGCCGGTAGGTGTTGCTGTAGGTAAATCCGCAGCATTCAACACCGAGAAGCGAATGCGAGGCTCTTCGGAGCCGAAGTGACAGACTCTACGCTGCCAAGAAAAGCCTCTAAATAGGATCGTAGGTGCCCGTACCGTACACCGACACTGGTAGACTGGCAGAGCATGCTAAGGCGACGGGAGAACCCCTGTTAAGGAACTCGGCAAATTGACCCCGTAACTTTGGGAGAAGGGGTGCCTTCGTCGGACTAGACATTACGTCGAAAGCTGATGGAGGTCGCAGAAAATAGGCCCAAGCGACTGTTTAACAAAAACACAGGTCTCTGCGAATGCGAAAGCAGACGTATAGGGGCTGACTCCTGCCCGGTGCTGGAAGGTTAAAGGGACGGGTTAGCGCAAGCGAAGCTCGGAACTGAAGCCCCAGTAAACGGCGGCGGTAACTATAACCGTCCTAAGGTGACAAAATCGTTGCCTCGCCGCGTAGTAATATGCGGCTGCACACTTGGCTATATGCGGGAACATCCTGAGAGCCCACGCCTACTCGTCGACGACTCGTCGGCAGTAACAATGGCTGGGATTGGACAATCCGCAGGAAACGTTTTTCTCGATCGCTTCACGGCGTTCGCGGAGAACGGATCCTCAGAGACTATACGCCAGGCATCCAATGGTATCGAAAGGTACGATAACGATGAACCTCGACCCTCAGTGGGTGGTTGGATTCGTCGATGGAGAGGGTTGCTTCTTCATCGGGGTCCAGAGAAACCCAACGGTCAAAATCGGTTTCCAAGTCATTCCGGAGTTTCGCGTCGTTCAACATAAGCGCGATCTCGACGTGCTCCACGCCCTGAAGAAATTCTTCGGGTTTGGACGCATCTGTCGAAATCACGACGAACGGTGGGAATACCGGGTAAGAAAACTCGACCAACTCCGCGAGATCGCGGCCTTTTTCGAAAAGTACTCGTTACGAACGAAGAAGCGCATCGACGCTCAGAGATTTGCGAAGGTTTTGATATTGATGGAAGAAGGCCGGCATCTGACCAATGAAGGCTTGAGGGAGATCGAAGAGATCGCCCTTTCGATGAATACCGGCAATCGTCCGCGGTTGCAGGCATTATTGGATGAAGATAGAGTCCACTCCGGCGCGAAAACGTCGGAATAAAAGTGAGCGAAATTCCTTGTCGGGTAAGTTCCGACCTGCACGAATGGAGTAACGACTTGGGCGCTGTCTCGATGGGGGGCCCGGCGAAATTGCAGTACCAGTGAAGATGCTGGTTACCCGCAGCAGGACGGAAAGACCCCGTGAAGCTTTACTGTATCCTGATCTTGGGTTCTGAGACTGTCCGTACAGGATAGGTGGGAGTCGATGAGACGAGGGCGCTAGCTTTCGTGGAGACAACGTTGGGATACCACCCTGATAGTCTTGGGATTCTAACCGGCCGCCGTTATCCGGTGGCGGGACAGGGTCAGGTGGGCAGTTTGACTGGGGCGGTCGCCTCCTAAAGAGTAACGGAGGCGCCCAAAGGTTCCCTCAGAACGGTCAGAAACCGTTCTCACAGAGTGCATAGGCATAAGGGAGCTTGACTGCGAGACGGACAGGTCGAGCAGGTGCGAAAGCAGGGCTAAGTGATCCGGCGGTACCGAATGGAAGGGCCGTCGCTTATCGGATAAAAGCTACTCCGGGGATAACAGGCTTATCTCCCCCAAGAGTTCACATCGACGGGGAGGTTTGGCACCTCGATGTCGGATCGTCGCATCCTGGGGCTGTAGTAGGTCCCAAGGGTTGGGCTGTTCGCCCATTAAAGCGGTACGCGATCTGGGTTCAGAACGTCGTGAGACAGTTCGGTCCCTATCCGCTGTGGGCGTAGGAGATTTGAGGAGCGTGGACTCTAGTACGAGAGGACCGAGTCGAACGAACCGCTGGTGAACCGGTTGTTCCGCCAGGAGCATGGCCGGGTAGCTACGTTCGGATCAGATAAACGCTGAAAGCATATAAGCGTGAAACTGACTCCAAGATGAGATCTCAATCCCGTAAGGGTGAAGAGCCGTGGGAGACTACCACGTTGATAGGCCGGGGGTGGAAGCACCGTAAGGTGTGGAGCTGACCGGTACTAATAGCTCGGAAATTTTTTACTACGCACCGCTTGTTTGACACGGGAAGTTCTTCTTTATGTAGCTTTCCCGCCGCGATCGGCTTCGAGCTCAGGCTCGTCATCGCGGTTGGGGATCCGGTTTGGGTGCTCCGACGAGATCTTCGTTTGAGTCGCCCACCAAGTTTCTGGCGCCCATGGCGGCGGGGTCCCACCCGTTCCCATCCCGAACACGGCAGTTAAGCCCGCCAGCGCCGATGATAGTCGGACCGCAGGGTCCCTCGAAAGTAGGACGGTGCCAGATTACAGTCCCGAAGAGCTCGTAGCGTATCGCTGCGGGCTCTTCGGCATGTGCAGCGGCACGACGAGGGCCGCCGTGCGGAGGCGGTAACTCGCCATCGGCCACGGCCGATGCCCCGACGAGATCCTGGCGACACGGGACGCTGGCGGGACGCTCCTGGTATATGGTTCAGAACGGTAGCCGCATCAGACACGATGCCGCGGCCAGCCCATATCTTACAGGGAGTGTTTCAAATGAAGAGGATTCGTTCTTCCAAGGAATTCGCCATATTGGCGCTTTTCGCTTACTGCGCCATATTTTTTGTCGGATGCGGAGCCGTCGGTTCTGGGTTGCCTCCAAAGCCGACACCCGCACCGGTAACATGGGTGGACGAGCTGTACGTCTCCGAAAGTGGATTGAACCGCGTGGAGTCGTTGGACGTGACGACCGGCAAGAGCCTGGCGACGATACCTGTGGGTGTGAGGCCGACCATGATGGTCTACGACCATCACACCGTCAATCTTTGGGACAACTATAGTGACCCGGCCGCCGCATTGTGGGTGCTCAATGCCGGAAGCGCAAGCGTGACGCGCATAGATCCGAGGACGAGCAAAGCGGTGGCGACCATCGCGATCGGCGGCTCACCTATCGACATCGCGACGGCACAAAACACGAGCCACCTGCTCTACGTCGCGGACGGCCAATCGAATAGTGTCGCGATCGTCAACGAGGATTACAACTCGATCGTCGGCCACATCACGACGGCGGCACGCCCCACGCAGATGAGCGCTAACGCCGCCGTCTTGATGATCGCCGAATCGAACAACTCCGTCGAACTCTTCGATGACACGAAGCAGACGTCGACCACGCCGATCGCGACGATAACGACGCAGGCGGCTCTTGTGGGCGTTGGTACCTATTTCGACACCGACCCCGCGATTGAGACCGCCGACGGCATGGTACACATCTACAAGCCGCAGGCCCTGGGTGGCCTGCCGTGGACGAACGTGGCAAACTACAAGCTGCCTCACGGCGCCGGCAGGCTCGAGGGGATCCTCGGTAACAACTACATGGTGATCGATGCCGGCGCAAAGCTCGTCCAGTACCTTGCGTTCGACGGGAACGGGAATTTTGTGGACGAGCATGACATGCCGACCGGAGTTCAGCCAGGATTCAGCTCGGAAGGCTCTTCAAGCGATGGTACCGGATATTTCTACATTCCTAATACCGGTGGCGACTCTCTCTCCGTCTACTACCGACTCTGGCTGCCGTACGGTTCGTGGCCGCTTACTGCAGGATCGCATCCGAGTGACACGGTCGCCCTGGAATTCCAGCAGAGTTCCTCGCCGACGCCGAGCGCCACGCCGAGCGCCGCGCCGACCGCCACGCCAACCGCGAGTCCGACCCCGGCGCCCACTGCGACACCTGCGGCTATCGCGCATATGTACGTCGCAAACGGCAGCGGCAAGAACGTGTTGGAGTACACGGCGCCCTTCAGTGCTTCGAGCGCGCCGAGCGTCACCGTGAATATCGGCGCCAACGTCTGGGGCGTCGCCGTGGATAGGTCGTACGTTGCGGTAGAAGATAGCACGGGCTTCATCTACATCTTTAACGCGCCGCTCGCCGCGAATGCCTCGCCGGTCGCGCAGTTCCAGGGTCCCGTGAACGGCGCCAACCTGCTCTTCGACTCGAACGGCAATCTCTACACCGGTACGCAGGGAGCGGGCGTTCTGGAGTACTCGCCGCCGTTCAGCAACAGCAGCACGCCGTCGAAGACGATCACCGGAGACAGCAGTTCGTTCTCGCTGGCCATGGACATGATCTCGAATACCCTGTATGTGGGTAATCTGGGCTCGAATCAGATCGACGTGTTCGCCTCGCCATACACCGGAGCACCGACCAGCGTAACGTCGCCCGGCACGTACTCGCTGGCAACGCAAGGCTCAACGCTGTACGGAGCGGACGCGATGAGCAATGCGATCGACGCGTACAACCTACCGATGAACGGTAGCAGTACGCCGGCCTACATCATTACGGCGACCAACCCGCACGCGCTCGCCTTCGATAATTCGGATGGCACGCTCTACGTCGGCGACCAGAACGGCTCTATCGACGCCTTCGCCCAACCGCTCGGCGCATCGAGCACGAAGGCCTTCTCGTTCACCAACGGCGTCGTCGAACCGGTGGAGATCTCGATCGACAACTAAGCAAGCGTTACCGCGCGACAAACGCGTCGTGCGCTGGCGAAGGCAGGCCCCGGTTCCTCTGCATACCGGGGCTTGTTCCTTTGGCGAGAACGAACCCTATGCGTCGGCCTCCAGCGCATCGAACGCATGGGAGAACGATTCCAAACTCATCGTCGTAGCCTCCGCGCAGAGCACGCGGAACTGCACCTCGCCCAACTGGCGAGATACCCGCTCCTCGATACGGCTCAAGTACACTTCATAGGTGGGCGTGACAAACAAGCGGTGCTTGCGGATAAGCTCATTGGCTATGCCGAGCGCGAGGGCTGCTATTTTCGGGTACCCAAGGCCCGCCGCCGTTTCGAATGCGGCCTGGCAGACGTTGCGCGTCTGAAGCGGGAGTGCATTTTCGAGCAGCAGATGAAGCGCACGTCGCACGAAAGGCAACGCCTCCCGATATCTTCCTACCTCGGAGAGTTGATTCGACAATAGAGCGAGTGCGTCTGCAAGCCATCCCGAATCGTCGACGGTCTCGAAAACGGCGACGCTCGCGCGCGCCGCTTCGAACGCTTCATCGTCGCGCCCCAGCCTGTTGAATGTAAGAGATTTTGCGCGGTAGGCGTATCCCATACCGCGCGCGAAGTGCAGCCGTTCGAACGCTTCGAGCGCCTGCTGCTGAAGCTCGAGCGCAATCTCTAATTTATCTAATGACATCAGGGCCGCGGCCAGGTTGAGCGTGGTTTGCGTAGCGCCAAGCTCATCGCCCATCCTGCGCTGCATAGAGATGAGCTGCTCGAAGAGCGGAAGCGCTTCCTCGAAACGTCCCTGGTTGAATATCACGACCGTGAGCGCAAAAAGAGCCTCTATTTCTTCGACTGCGTTTTCTTGATGTCGGAATAGCTCGCGTGCCTTGCGAAGATCCACCTCTGCGCGATCGGGAGCGATTATTGCTTTAGCCAGCAACCCGGACGTCAATAGTATTGCCGCGCGTGTCTCTACATCAACGGCGTCCAGAGGTAGGGCGACGATTCGCTCCACAACCTCGGTAATAGCTGCCAGATTCCAGCGAAAGACGCAATAATGCACGACCGAACGCGCAAGGCTGGCCGCTAATGTCGAATCGTTCTCACCTGCCCAGCGGAGCGCCGAGTTGACATTTTCAGCATCGGCATCCGCTCGTCGAAAGAATTCGATCTCTCGAGCGGATCGAAAATGGGGTCTATATTCATTCATCAACTGCATGTAGTACCGTGCGTGACGCACGCGCAGCTCGGGATTCTCGTCGATCCGTTCGGAGGCAAACACTCGGATCGCATCGAGCATTCGATAACGTACGTCATCCGCTTCGCGAACGGTTTGAAGCAGCGATGCCTCGACGAGTTCGGCGATCGTTTCCTCGATGGGAGCCGCGCAGACGGCTTCCGCAGCGTCGAGGGAAAAAGAAGAACTGAAAGTCGACAGGGCGCAAAAGACCCGCCGTTGCTCCGGGCTAAGGACGGCGTAGCTTGATGCGATCGTGTCTTCGAGGCTCTCCGGTACGCGCGATGTGCCGAGTTGCTGAAGCAATGTGTGGAGCGGAAAGGCCCTGATCCGTGCTGCGGCGAGTTCGATTGCAAGCGGAAGGGCGTCGAGTTTTCGTATCAGCTCGACGATTAGTTTGGTGTTTTGGGTCGCGCGAAAGGTAGGCGAAGCTGCGGCCGCCCGTTCCACGAAAAGGCGATACGCCGAATACCGTAGGAGCAGGTCGGAGACGCTCTCGACGCTCGCGGGTAGCTCCAATGGGTGCAGCTCGAGAATGCATTCGTTTCTGATCCTCAGCCGCCGTCGCGTGGTTGCAATCAGATGAGCTGACGTTTGTTCGCTGAGACGTTCGAGTGCTTCTCCCGCGGCCTGCGACGCGTGTTCGCAACTGTCGAAAATCAGTAATAGGTTTTTTGATGAGAGCTCGCTGGCGATCTGGGCTCTCGGATCACCCGGACGCACGAAGCCGATGGCGGCGGCGATGCGGCGCCAGAGATCCGCGGGCTCGTCACCTGGTTCAACCGAAATCAGGAAGGCGCCGGTGGTGTATCGGCCGAGGTGATGGGCGGCAAATCGGCGCGCGAGCCGCGTTTTCCCGAGCCCGCCGGTTCCAACGATCGAGACGACATGCTGCGCCCGCACCGTGGCGCCGAGGCGTTCGAGATCGTCCTCGCGGCCTACGAAAGACGTTTCTTCGGGTGGCAAATTGGTAGGCGATCGTCCGGTATCGCCGGCGTAGAGGAGTGCTTCGAAGAGGGCGACGGTTTCCGGTTCCGGCTGCGTGCCAAGATCGGAGCTGAGCCGCGCGCAAAGTGCCCGGTATTCGTTGAGCGCTCCGACGCGGTCGCCGAGGGATTCGAGCGCACGCATCAGCGCGCGGACGGTAACTTCACGGAGAGGGTTGTGCGCGAGCGCACGTTTCGCCAACCGCACAACATCGGTATGGCGTTCGCGTAGCAAGGCGTGACTAACGAGCGCATCGAGCAAGTTCTCATAGAGCGTTCGATAGGCAAGGCGATGCGGCTCGAGCGATTCATCGTAGACGCTCTGGCAAAATTCTCCTCCGTAGGATCCTGCGGTGCGCTCGTCGGGCTCCGCTGCACTACGCTCTAACTGAAACACGTCGACATCCAACGTGCTTTCGGGGTTCCACCGAATGGTCTGTCGTGCGAGAAGCAGCACATCGCTCCCTATCGCTTGGCGTAGCATATGGATATGCCGCCGTAGATTTGCTCGGGCTTGGGCAGCTTCGGCGTCCGGCCAGAGCGTTTCGGCGAGCCATTCGCGCGAAATAGGGCGTCTATGACCGGCGACAAGCAGGCCCAAAAGCGCGAGCGTCTTGGGGCGTGTCGAGATTATCCGCGAGGTTCCGTCCTGCTCAACGGTGGGATATCCTAGCAGGTGAAGCGTCGTCGCAATGCCCATGCTGCTAATAAGGAAAACCCGGTGTGTCGTTCCAGCACATTAACCGAAGATCGATATCAGGGTCGGTTACCGTGACGCGCTCGTTCTTTTCATCGGCATTCGGCTAGTGAAGCATACCGCAGACGGCGGTGTTCGTAGCGCGCCCGTCTCTGAAGTCGATCAAAATCGCTTTGCCGCCGGGGCCCGGACGGAAACGACTTCTTAGCCCCCGTAATTTTCCGCTCGCGAACACCATGCTCCCATTTTGCAGGTAGCGATAACGTCCGATAAACGTTGCACCCTGCGTGGTATAGTGCGAACCATCTTTAAGGATCAACGTCACGCCATTGTAAAAGGCCTGAAAATTGAATCCATAGTTGTAACAGGCATACCTGCCGACCGGTGGGGGCGCGCCGGCCGCGCCCGCGGGTGCCGGAAGGATCGACGGCATGAGGGCGACGAGCAGGACGATGAACGTACTTCGCGCGACGCTCTGAATCATCATTTTCTCCGATCTGAGGTGCTTGGAAGCCTTTGGAGCGTTTCTCTGTGGCGGACCGATTATGCTTCAACCTCGACGGAAAGGAGCGCCGGTAGTTCCCTTTGAGGCACGCCTCTCAGGGCCGAACGACCGAAAGGTGCTGTCGCTGATGACCTTGGTTGCGTTCGCGTGCAAAATAGGGAACCTTCATCGAATATTCCGGAGCGAGGGCAGAATGATCGCGTTTGCCGCGATAGCGCGCTATGGGATTCGCTCTCGCGGCGACCGAAGACGGGGGTATCATGGAATACGATGGGATGCTCTTCGATCTCTTCGGAACGCTCGTCGACGACGATGGGCAGGCGATAGAAGGCGCCGCGGCATTGCTCGCGCGCCTCGACGGGTATAAGCGCGCGTTGGTGACGTCGTGCGGGCGCGGCTTGGCGCTCGGGCTCATTCGCCATGCGGGGATTCCTGCGTTCGACGCGATCGTCACCTCCGACGACGTGCGCGCCAACAAACCGGCGCCCGACGGGTATCTTGCCGCCGCGCGTTTGCTCGAACTTCCACCCGGACGCTGTTTGGTCGTCGAGGATTCACCCCAAGGCATCGCGGCGGGACGCGCCGCCGGAATGGACGTGGTCGCCGTGTTGCGCGGGCGCGAGGCCGGATTTGCGAGCGCGGCGACGATGTCGTTTGCATCGCTCCTTCGTTTGAGCGAGGCATTGCAGATCGGCCCCGACGGTCGCGTGCGACTGTAGGGGCCGATCGTCGGCGATGCTACGGCGTGGCGATTGGGCGAGGAGCGGGCGGAGCCTTTCGCTGCGCGCGCATCTCTGCGAGGCGTTGGTGGACTGCAGCGCGTTGCTGCGGCGTCAGGACGGCCATGATGCGAGCGCGGAGCGCTTTCATCTGGGCTCGGGTCGGGCGCGTTCCGGGAGCGAGCGAACTGCGGAACGATTGGCGAATGCTACGTATTTGCCGGTGCTGTGCCGGGGTGAGGTGAGCGGCGCGCATCGCTCGAGCGATCGGCGGCCGGTGGTGCGGGTGGGTACAGCGCGGTGTGCTCTGCGCGGCATTCGAGATGCCGGTGCCGGCGAATGCGAGGCCGGCGATGATGGCGGCGCCGAGTGCGCCTTTGATGGTGAGGGATTTCATATCGTCATCCTAACCTCGGAACCTGGAGAGGAACCGAGGATAGGATGAGCGTTCGATGAGCGTTCGATGAATAAAGCGTTAACGAGGGGCGCGAATGGCGATCGCGAGCACTTCGGGCGATGCGTGCGCTTCGAAACGGCGAAAGTTTTCTTCGAAGAGGGCTGCGAGTTTGCGCGCCTGGAGATCGTAGCCGGCCTTGTCGCTCCATGCGTTGCGCGGATCGAGCACCTCGCTCGGGACGCCCGGCACTTCGTGGGGAACGTGGAGACCAAAAAATGGTTCGCGTGAAAACCGTTCGGGGATGCGTCCCTCGATCGCCGCATTGACCATCGCGCGCGTATGAGCGATCGCCATGCGTTTGCCGACGCCGTAGGGTCCTCCGCTCCACCCGGTATTGACCAGCCAGCACTTTACCTGATGGTGCGCGATTTTCCGGCCGAGGAGCGACGCGTAGACGGTCGGGCGGTGCACCATGAACGGCGCACCGAAGCAGGTGGAGAAGGTCGCGCTCGGCTCGGTGACGCCGCGCTCGGTCCCCGCGATCTTCGCCGTATAGCCCGAAAGAAAATGATACATCGCCTGATCGGGGCTCAGCATGCTGATCGGCGGGAGAACGCCGAAGGCATCGGCGGTCAGCATGACGATCGTCTGCGGATGGCCGCCCCGGCTTCCCGGCACGATGTTGGGGATATATTCGAGCGGATACGCCGCGCGGGTGTTCTCGGTTTTCACTTCGGAATCGACATCGAGCGCCCGCGTGCTCTCGTCGTAGACGACATTTTCGAGAACCGTTGCAAAGCGATGGGTTGCGGCCCAGATCTCCGGCTCCGCGCTCGCGGAGAGGCGGATCACCTTTGCATAACAACCACCTTCGAAATTAAAGACGCCGTCGTCGGACCAGCCGTGCTCGTCGTCCCCGATGAGCGGACGGTTCGGATCGGAGGAGAGCGTCGTCTTTCCGGTTCCCGAGAGCCCGAAGAAGATCGCGGTATCGCCGCCGCGGCCGACGTTTGCCGAGCAATGCATCGGCAGCGTCGATCTCAACGGAAGCAGGTAGTTCATCACGGTAAAGATCGATTTTTTGATCTCGCCCGCATATTTCGTGCCGCCGATCAGAATGATTCGACGCTGGAAATTCACGAGCACGAAGGTACTGCTGCGGGTGCCGTCGCGTTTGGGATCGGCTTCGAAGGTCGCCGCATCGACGACCGTAAACTCCGGGACGAAGCTAGGATCGGGGCGCTCGGGCGTAATGAAAAGATGGCGAGCGAAGAGGCTGTGCCATGCAAACTCGGTATAGACGCGCACGGGAACGCGATAGCGTTCGTCCGCCCCGACGTAGCAATCGAGACTATAGAGATCGCGCTGCGCGAGATACGCGGCGACCCGTTCGAAGAGTGCGTCGAAGATCTCCGGGGCGATCCCTTGGTTGGCGTCGCTCCAGTCGATGTGTTTTTCGCTCTCCGGTTCGCGCACGAAGAACTTATCTTTCGGCGAGCGACCGGTATGGGGGCGCGTATCGACGATGACTTGCCCATCGCCGCCAAGGACACCCTCGCCGCGCCGAACGATATGCTCGACGAGCTCTGCGGCGGTGAGGTTGTCGTATTGGGCTTTGCCCTTAAGACGTTCGGATACGGTGAGAATGGCTGCTACCCCCTGCGTCAATGGATCTCTTCGGTTCATTTCTCGGGTTTTGCGGTCGTGCCTGCAGGCCGTCGGAGGGGCCGAGTCGCAGGAATCCGCATGAGTTCTCGTACGATTGCAATCGCCGCGTTCCTCGCGGCCCTGTTTGTTGCGCCGGCCGCCGCGGCCCTCCCCTTTCACGTCGGATCGCTGCCCGCAGGGCCGCTCGATGCGATCACCGACGTCGCCGGCGTGCGCGTCGCCAATCTCACCATCGAGCGAGGAAGCTCGATTCGCACCGGAGCGACGGCGATTCTTCCCGACGCCGACCCGTGGGACCGGAAGGTCGCGGCCGCCTTTCTCCGTTTTAATGGCAACGGCGAGATGACCGGAACGCACTGGATCGACGAATCTGGCTACCTCGAGGAACCGATCGTGCTGACCGATACCCTCGATATCGGTCTCGCCGACGACGGCGTCGTGAGTTGGATGATCTCGAAACACCCGCAGCTCGGCATCACCGACGACGTCCCGCTTCCCGTCGTTGCCGAGTGCGACGATCAACTGCTCAACGACATACAAGCACGCGCCGTGAAGCCGAGCGACGTCGTCGCGTTGCTGAATCGCGCCCACACCGGGCAATTCCAGCGCGGAAGCGTCGGCGCGGGGACCGGCATGAAGGCGTTCGGATTTAAGGCGGGGATCGGCTCGGCATCGCGCGTGATCCCGGCATCGATGGGCGGCTATCGCGTCGGCGTCCTCGTGAACGATAACACGGGAATGTCGCACGCGCATTTAAAGATTGCCGGGGTGCCGATCGGTCGCGCGCTGCAGCACGAGTATCTGCCGCGCTTTCCGCAGCCGCTCGCGCTGCACGGACGGATGAGTTCGGGAAGCATTATCATCGTCATCGCAACCGACGCTCCCTTGGATAATCGCCAGTTGCGCGCACTCGCACTTCGAGCGGGGATGGGAATGGCGCGCACGGGATTGATCTCCTCCGTCGGCAGCGGCGACCTCTTCGTGGCCTTTTCAACGCGATACGTCTATCGACGCACGGGAGATTTTCGCGTTCACGCGCCGCGGCTGGCGACCGTTGAGAGCGACCGCGTGCTCGACACGCTCTATCGTGCGACGAGCGACGCCGTCGAAGCCTCGATCGACGATGCGCTTTGGTCCTCGTCGACGATGGTAGGGCGGCGCGGCATCACGGTGTACGGCCTGCCGCACGCTCCCGTGCTCCGCATGCTACAGGCGGCCGGGGTGAAGCTATCCGCGCATCGCTAAGAGCGCGACGCGCAGTGCGCGTAACGGCGATGGCCGATATTCGAAGTCGCAGAGAGCGGGGCCGATGCTCGCACCGGTGCGATTGGTGACGAACCACGGGGGCTTCGGGAGAAGCGTCGCGCCGTAGCCGAAGAGGCTGCGCGGAAAGGGTGCGAAGGGCGCGCGCACGACGCTCTTTTGCGGGCGCGAAAAAAAGAAGCTGTTATGAACGACGCCGATGCCGCTGCCGACGTCGGCGAGCGTATGCCCGGGGAAGGCGCCCCACGTGCTCTCGGTCAGTAAAAAACCGACGCCGGTCCAGGCATTTACCGCGATGCAACCGTAACGAAGATCGGCAACCACGCGATCGAGCGCTGCCGCGTGGGCGCGTTCGGTTTTTGGATGCACGATGATGTTCGCACCGAGCGTTCCGCGCAGTCGCTCGTTGGCGAAAGCGACGGCGTCGTCGAGATAGCGTTCCGTCTCACCCGGAATCGTCACGTAGGCGAGAAAGCTCGAGAACGCTTCAACGCTGAACGCCGGATCGTCGGAATCGGTGTGCTCGGCGCGCCGGATCGTGCGCGCGGTATAGCCCTCGCCGCTCCGTCCGAGCGCGACGCTCTCGCCGACTTGCGAGAGGCGTTCGCAGCGCGATCCGGCGCCGGGATAGTAGGCGGGGCGATCGGGGAGCTCGCGCAAGAGCTCTTCGATTGCGGCAACGAGTCGCGGCGTCCCCGCCCAATCGTGCGGTAGCACCAAGACCTGCGACGCAATGCAATTAAAACCGTTGTTATGGAGTTTTTGCGTCACGATATTTTCGGCTTGAAAGCGAAAATCGGCGGTGCTCCACTCGCCGGGCACTACGATGGTTGGGCTCACGTTTCCGAGCTCGCTGGTGATCGGTTTTTGCAGGCGCGCTTTTCCGGCGCGCTTGCGCGCGGCGCCCTCTTCGCCGAGTCCGAAGACAATGGCGTCGTGAGTCGCGTCGCTTCCGGTAATATGGATCTCGTCGATTGCATCGGATGCGCAAAGATATTGCCCGATCTCTGGGCCGCCGTAGGCGAAGCGGAGGTAGCCTTCGTCGACGAGCGGTGCGAAGGCGCGCTCGAAGATCGCGCCGAGGTAGTCGTTGACGGGATTCATTTTCAGCATGCAAACGGCGCCGTCGGCGAGGAGTTTGTAGAGCACGTCGAGCGGCGGAATCGCCGCGATATTCCCGGCGCCGAGGACGAGGGCGACGCGCGGTTGAGGACGCTCTTCGCGATACCAGGTCGCCATCGTCGCGGGGATCTCGCTCGGCGCGAGCCCCGGCTCCATCCAGATCTCCGCGTCGATGCCGTTGAGGAGCAACCGGTCGTAGAGCGTGTTTGGAAACACCTTCGCGACGCTCTGGCCGTCCGGACGGGCGTACATTCGGCTTCCGGGGAGCTCGGGCGCGCCGCTCTTCGCGATGCCCTCCAAGGACGCGATATAGCGATTGAGCGCATAGAGCACGGCCCATGGCCCGCTGATCCACTCCTCGCCCTCGAGCGCCGTCCCGCGCAGCCCTTTGGCCTCGATGGCGGCATCCGCCCAGCGCCGACGGAGGGCGTAGACCCCATCGCGAGAGTCCTTGAGCAGCGCGACTTTCGCAAGGATCGGGAGGCGAACCCATCGCTGGGCGCCGGCGCGGAGCTCCTGGAGTTCGGCATCGATTGCCGGAAAGGCGGTGACGTCGTGCGGTGCGATCATGAGCCCCACTTCGACATCGCGCGCGGGCTCCCGGTTCGGCGCTGGAGAGCAAAAAAGCGCCGCTCTCGATGCCGAGAGCGGCGCCCCATGCTGCGGCGCGCGGTCGCTAGTTGATCAGATCGCGCGAGACCATGACCTCGCGTGGGTCGATGAGGTGCTTGTTCAGACCGAGCTTCTCGGCGGGCACGCCGAGCGCGTACGCGACGAGTTGGGGAAGGTGGAAGATGGGGAGATCGGTACGCCCCCAGCGTGCGGCGGCATCGGCCTGATAACCGTCGAGCGCGAGGTGGCAGAGCGGGCAGGGCGTGATCACCGCTTCGGCGCCGTTATCTTTGGCCATGCGCATGTTCTGGCCGACCATCGACGATGCTATGCCGTCTTTCTCCAGCTGCACGTGGAAGCCGCAGCAGCGCGTCTTACCGGCATAATCGACCGCCTCGCCGCCGAGTGCGACGATCACGTCTTCGAGCGAATGCGGATGACGTGCCGATTCCCAGCCGTTCACCGATTCGGGGCGAATAATGTGGCAGCCGTAGAAGGGCGCGACCTTGAGCCCGTTGAGCGGGCGAACGACCATCGAACGCAGCGCGTCGAGCCCGATATCGTCGATCAAGAGCCAAAGCAGGTGACGGACGGTCACGGTGCCTTTATAGTTCGCGCCGAACTTGCCGAGAATCGCATTCGCGTGCGCCATGCGTTCTTCGCTCTCGCGAAGTTCTTTATTCGCCGCGCGCATATGTCCGGTGCAGGTCGAGCAGATCGTGATGACGTCGTCGAGCCCGAGCGCTTCGGCCTGGGCGTAGGTCCGCGCGTTCAGAACGCGCGCGACGTCGCGATTGGTGTCGTTGAGCACCGAGGCGCCGCAACAGGATGCGGCGGTGAGTTCGACGAGTTCGATGCCGAGTTTATCGGCGAGGAGCATCGTCGAGTTGAAGAGCTCCTTACAGGACTCTTTTGCAACGCAGCCCGGGAAAAATCCGTAGCGTTTGCTCTTGGAGGAATTGGTGCGAACGTGCGCGTCGAGCGCGCGTTCTTCGGGGAGGAGCGTGCTTGACATTATCGGACCGGTGCCTCCAATGCATCGAAAATAGTGCGGATTTCATCGACCTTCAGCACGGGCTTGAGGAAGGGAGGCGGAAGTTTGCCCTTGAGTGCCATGCGCGCTCCGAGCGGTGCGACTTTCAGGAGGCCGCGAATGTTGAATCGACCCACGGTTCCTTGGATCACTTCGGTCTCGGCGAGCATGCCGGTTTGTTTGATCGTCTTCGCGACCACGAGTGCGTGGCGTGGGCCGCGTTCGTTCATCATGACGCGGTCCTCGATCGTCGCCCGCTTTACGTCGATGATGCGATCGTTCGGATCGACGTGCTTCGGACAGTACGAGCACGCGTAGCAGTGCGCGCAGAGCCAGAGATAATCTTCGCTAATCTGTGCGAGACGGTCGGTGCGCTTCCCATCGCGCACGTCTTCGATGAAGCGGTAGGCGTACGCGATCGCGGCGGGGCCGGCGAAGGCCGGATCGACGCTGACGACCGGGCAGAGCGCATAACACGTCGCGCACATGATGCAGTTGGCGACGTCGACGAGCTTTTTCATGTCGTCGGGACTGACGCGTCGCTCGGTTGCGTGTGCGGAGTCGGCATCGTTGGGTTGGAGATAGGGTTTGAGTCGCGCGTATTTGTCCCAGAAGGGATCCATGTGCACGACGAGATCCTTCATCGGTTGGAAATTCGGCATCGGATCGATCTTCACCGAGCCGTCCTCTTCCATCGCCGAACCACAGGAGGTCTTGCAGGCGAGCGAGGTCACACCGCCGATGTTCATCGAACAGGACCCGCAGATCGCGGAGCGACAGGAGCGGCGGAACGAAATCGATCCGTCGACCTCGGCCTTCGCATATTCGAGTGCGTCGAGCACCGTCGTCGTTTCGGGAAGATCGACCGTCACCTCATCGCGGTGTGGTACTGTGTCGGTCGCTTCATCGAAACGGAAGATATCGAGTTTGATCTTGGCCATTAGTAGCTCCTCGCTTCAGGCTTGAAGTCGGTGATCTTCACGCTTCGCGAATAATCGAGTCGCGGCAATCCGTTTTCTTGCCGGTAGGCCAGCGTATGTTTGAGCCAGTTGACATCGTCGCGATCGGGATAATCGGTCCGCGATTGCGCTCCGCGCGATTCTTTGCGCTCCAGCGCGCCTTTTGCGAGGCAGAGTGCCGCGTCGATGAGGAAATCGGTTTCGAACGTCGAGACGAGATCGGTATTGAAGGTCTTCGATTTATCCATCACGATGACGGACTCATCGAACTCCTTGCGAACCGCTTCGAGGTCGGCGACGCCCGCCGAGAGGCCCTTTTCGTCGCGGAAAATGAACGTGTTCGCGCTCATCGTTTCGTTCATTTTGCGGCGGAGAACCGGCGCCCGCGTTCCGCCGCTCCGTGCGAGTAGCGCGGCGACGCGTTCCTGTTCGGATTTGAGGGTTCGCGTCGATGGGCGAACCTCGCCGACCGATTTGACGTAGTCGACTGCGTGCGCTGCCGCGCGAGCGCCGAAGACGATCGTGTCGAGCAGCGAGTTGCCGCCGAGACGATTCGATCCGTGGACGCTGACGCAGGCGCATTCGCCGGCAGCGTAGACGCCGGGCACGCGCGTCGCGCCGAACTTGTCGGTCTCGATGCCGCCCATCGTGTAGTGGGCGCCGGGGAGAATGGGAATCGGCTCGTCGATCGCGTCTTTGCCGGTCGCGTCGAGCGCGAGTTCGCGAATCTGGGGAAGCCGTTCGAGAATCTTTTCGCGACCGAGGTGACGCATGTCGAGCAGCACGCAACCGTCGACGCCGCGCCCTTCGAGAATCTCGGTCCATTCGGCGCGCGAAACGACGTCGCGCGAAGCGAGCTCGCCTTTATTCGGCGCGTATTTGAACATGAAGCGCTCGCCCTCGGAATTGAGGAGATAGGCCCCTTCGCCGCGCGCGCCTTCGGTCATCAGGACGCCGTTCTCTTTGAGCGTTGTCGGATGGAACTGCATGAATTCCATATCCATCAGCGGGATGCCGGCCTTATAGGCGATCGACATTCCGTCGGCGGTCGAGGCGTAGCCGTTGGTCGTCTTGGCATACATCCGTCCGGCGCCGCCGGTGGCGAAGATCGTGGCCTTTGCGGAGATCAACTCGAGCTCGCCGTTGCGCATGTTATACGCAACCACGCCCGATCCGATCCCGTCTTCGATCGCGAGCGCGGTGCAGAAGTACTCTTCGTAGACCTTGACGCCGAAGCGTTCGAGCTGCTCCCACAGGGTGTGGAGGATGACCAGACCGGTGACATCGGCGGAGTAGCAGGTGCGGGGGGCGCCGGCACCGCCGAACGGGCGCTGGGCGATGCGGCCGTCGGGGAGGCGGGAGAAGATGCAGCCCCGATGTTCGAGCCAGATAATCTGTTTGGGGGCGTCTTCGCACATCGCGGCGATCGCGTCCTGATCGCCGAGGTAGTCGGAGCCCTTTACGGTATCGAAAGTGTGGCTGGCCGGCGAGTCTTCCTCGCGGTTGCCCAGCGCGGCGTTGATGCCGCCTTGCGCTGCGCCGGAGTGACTGCGGACCGGGTGCATTTTGGAGACGATCGCTACGTCGACTCCACGCTCGGCGGCTTCCACCGCTGCGCGCATACCCGCGAGACCGCCACCGATGACGACGACGTCGTGCTTGATCACGTTGACCTTTCCGGGGAGAGGCGTTTGTCTCTTTGTATACCTCCGCGCGCCGCGCGAGCCCCACGACCTTGGTCGGGAGGATCGAATCGCCTAGGGCGCCGTCTCGGCCGCGGCGGGAAGCTCGCCCTCCAGCGCCTGCTTGCGCTCGTAGAACACGAAGCAGTTTTTACCGCGCTGCTTTGCCTTGTAGAGTGCTTCGTCGGCGGCGTGAAAGAGGGTTTGTCCCTCGACGCCGTCGGTGGGAAACATCGAGACGCCGATCGAGGTGGAGAGCCCGCTCCGGCGCATCGCGGCGAGCATACGCTGGACGCCCTGCTGGGCGTGTTCGCGGTCGCTCTGTGCCATGACCAGCACGAACTCGTCGCCGGCGTATCGTGCGATGATATCGCCCTTTCGGGCGTTCTTTTTCAGCACTTGGGCGAAGCGTTTGAGCGCTAGGTCGCCAAGGCCGTGCCCACCGGTGTCGTTGATTTTCTTAAGATCGTCGAGGTCGAGAATCACGAAGGCGAAGGGGGTGTCGTACCGCTCGGAGGTGTGGAGCTCGCGGTCGAGCATCTCGTTGAGCGCGCGCCGGTTGGGAATGCCGGTTAGGCTGTCGGTGAGCGCGAGTCGCTGCGATTCCTCGAGCAGACGACGCGTCTCCTCGTGCAGGCGCGCGTTCTCCACGGCGACCGCGGCCTGCGAGGCAAAATCGAGCATCATGCGGAGCTGGTTCTCCGAGATCTCCTCGCCTGGCGGTGAGTCGGCGTAGAGAATGCCGCGCACGACCTCGCGAGCGATTAGCGGCACGGCGCAGTAGGGGCCGCGTCCGTCCTCCAGCGGACGGTCGGGGTCGCCTTCGCTTCCGAAGGCGAGTTCGACGCTGCGCGAGACGAGATCGTCCATCGTCGACGGAGTCCGGTATGCGCGAGGATCCGCGGCGTGGAGCACGGTGCCGGAGCTATCGCATTCGAGTCGGCGGATGAGGCTGCCGCCGTCGATCGCATCGAAGAGAATGACGCGTTTGAAGTGCAGCGCCTCGCTCACGCCGCGCATGACGGTCGAAAGAATATCGTTGATCTCGAGCGTCGAGTTTAAGGTGGTGAAAACTTGCTGGAGGACAAAGAGTTCCGCGTTCTGTGCGGCGTATTCATCTCTCTCGGCTTCAACCATGGCGAGCCGGGAACGCAAACGAGCAACCTCCTCGGCTAGGGCCTCGGGGTCGGAGGATGGCAGACCGGTCCCAGCCTCGCCGGGGGAGAGGCTACTCTCCATCTCTTAAGGTTACGTCAGGCATCTGTAGAAGTTTAGGCAACGTGTGTTAAGGGTTTGTATAGGTTGAATCCGTTCGTTCATCTCCACGTCCACTCCGAGTATTCCCTGCTTGACGGCGCCTGTCGGGTCGACGATCTCTGTCGCCGGAGCGCCGAAGACGGTGCCCCCGCCGTCGCGCTCACCGATCACGGAGTGATGTACGGTGCGATGGAGTTCTACTACGCCGCCCGCGAACATCGCTTGACCCCGATTTTGGGGTGCGAGGCGTACATCGCTCCGCGGGGGCGGATGGATCGAAGCGTCCGCGACGAGGCGCATGTCACCCTCCTCGCCGCCGATCCCACCGGGTACCGCAACCTGAGCACGTTGATCTCGAAAGGCTTCCTCGAGGGCTTCTATTACAAGCCGCGCATCGACATGGAACTCCTCGAGCGATACAACGACGGCTTGATCGTGCTCTCGGGCTGCATGTCGGGAATGGTCGCGGCGCCGCTGCTCGCCGACGATCGTCCTCGTGCGGTTGCAAACGCGCGAGAGTTCTACGAAATTTTCGGCGACCGGTTTTATATCGAGGTCATGCGCCACGGTATGCCGGAGGAAGAAAAGATCAACACCGGCCTCGTGAGCGTCGCGCGCGAATTGGGGCTGCCGATCGTCGCGACCAACGACTCGCACTACCTCACCCAGCGCGACGCCCCGGCGCACGACGTCTTGCTCTGCATACAGACCGGAAAGACCGTCGCCGATACCACCCGAATGAAATTTCACGGCGACCAATTCTACGTGAAATCCGCCGAAGAGATGGCCGAACTTTGGAGCGATCTTCCCGAAGCGGTCGAAAATACGGTGAAGATCGCCGAACGCATCGACATGCGGATTCCCGAGCGGATCTTTCACCTGCCGCAGTATCCCGTGCCCGACGATGCTCCCGTGCCGCGCGACGATGCCGCCTATCTGCGCGAGCTCTGCGAACGAGGGCTCCTCGAGCGATACGGAGAGCGTCGCGTCGCCGAAGAGACCGCCCTGCGAGAACGGCTCGACTACGAGCTTTCGATCATTACGAAGATGGGCTTCGCGTCGTATTTTCTCATCGTTTGGGATTTTATAAAATTCGCTCGCGACCGAGATATTCCGGTCGGTCCGGGGCGTGGATCGGCGGTCGGTTCCATCGTTGCGTATTCGTTGCGCATTACCGATTTGGACCCGCTGCGCTTCAATTTGATTTTCGAGCGTTTTCTCAACCCGGATCGTATCTCGATGCCCGATATCGATACGGATTTTTGCGTGGAGCGGCGCGACGAAGTCATCGCCTACGTTCGCGAGAAATACGGCGAAGATCGCGTCGCACAAATCGTGACGTTCGGGAAAATGTTGGCGAGGGCGGCGGTCCGCGATGCGGGGCGAGCGTTAGGCGTGCCGCTTCCCGACGTCGATAAGGTGGCGAAACTCATTCCCTCGGGGCCCGGCGGAATGACGATCGGCGAAGCGCTCGAGCAGATTCCCGAATTGAAAATGCTCAACGACCAGCGCCCGGAGATTCGCGAGCTTTTGAAGACCGCACGCGCGATCGAGGGGCTCGCGCGCAGCGCCGGCACGCACGCCGCTGGCGTCGTGATCGGGGCCGAACCGCTCGTCGAACACGCCCCCTTGGTGCGACTGAATGACGGCGGCGTGAACACGCAGTACGACATGACGTGGATCGAAAAAATCGGTCTGCTGAAAATGGACTTTCTCGGTTTGCGCAACCTCACGGTCATGCACGCCGCGGTGCGCGAAATTCGAAGGACCGGGGATCCCTCGTTCTCGCTCGAAGGCATCCCGCTCGACGATCGTGCGACCTTCGAAATGCTTTCGCGCGGCGAGACCGCCGGCGTCTTTCAACTTGAGAGCGAAGGGATGAAGCGCGTCTGTACCGAGCTCCGTCCTTCACGATTCGAAGACATTATCGCGTTGGTCGCGCTCTATCGCCCGGGACCGATGGACTGGATCCCGCAGTATATCGCGATCAAACACGGACGGCAGAAGCCGACGTATCTCCATCCCATCCTCGAACCGATCCTCTCCGAGACCTATTCGATCGCTTGTTACCAAGAGCAAGTCATGCAGATCGCGCGCGACTTCGCGGGCTTTACCATGGGGGAGGCCGACGAACTTCGCAAGGTCATGGGAAAGAAACAGAAGGAGAAGATTCCGCTCTATCGGCAGAAATTCGTCGAGGGCGCGGTCGCGCGAGCGGGCGTCAGCGTCGCACTCGCGGAGCAAGTGTTCACCTTTATCGAACCGTTCGCCGGCTACGGTTTTAATAAATCACACGCTGCCGCCTACGCGTTGAGTTCGTATCAAACGGCGTATCTCAAAGCGAATTATCCGCTTCCCTATTTGGCAGCGCTGATGGGCTCGGTTCGCGATAAAACCGAGAAACTCGTCGAATATATCGATGTCGCCCGCCGCTTGGGAATCGAGGTGTTGCCGCCCGACGTGAACGAATCGATCAGCGATTTCGGCGTCGTCGGATCGAGTATTCGCTTCGGTTTGAGCGCGATCAAAGGCGTTGGCGAGGGTGCGGTAGCCTCGATCGTCGAGGCGCGCGAACGCGGCGGACGTTTTCGCGACCTCTTCGATTTCGTCGAACGCATCGACGGCAAGCAAGCCAACAAACGCGTTCTCGAAGCGTTGGTCAAGTGCGGAGCGCTCGACGCCTTACCGGGAAATCGAGTCGAGAAATTAGAGGGCATCGATCGCGCGGTCGGCCTTTCGGCGACGCGCGCGAGAGAGAGCGCGCTGGGCCAGACCTCGCTCTTCGGCGACCTCTCGAGCGAGATCGGCGTCGCTCCCGCGCTCGAGCGCAAGCCGGCGCCGACGCAGCGCCAGATCCTCAAATGGGAGCGGGAGATGCTGGGGATCTTCGTCTCCGGGCATCCACTCGCCGAGCATGAAGAACGGTTCGCGCGCATGGGTGTGACGCCGATTCGCGACCTCGGCGCCTGTCAGGACGACGCCGAGGTGAAGATCGCCGGACTCGTCGCCTCCGTGCGGCGAACGATGACGCGGAACGGCGCGCAGATGCTCATCGCACAGATCGAGGATACGACCGGCTCCTGCGAAGCGATCGTCTTTGCAAAGTTGTACGCCGCAGCATCCCCGCTCTTCGTCGCCGACGACATTCTCGTTCTGCGCGGGCGCGTGCGCGTCCGCGAGCGACTCGGCGAGAGCGAGGATGCCGCACCGGTCGTCTCGCTCGCCGTCGATGAAGTGACGGCGTTCAACGCGCCGGCCGCCGACGCGCTCCCTCCGGTGCGAGGCTGGCTGCTCGATCTGCAGTCGCGCGAGCAGATCGATCGGCTGACGGCGCTGCTCGAGCGTTTCCCGGGCGACGCACGCGTCGTCCTCAGGGCGAAGGATCGCCAGCGAGAATTGCCGCGGCGCCTCGGCGGAGAGCGGCGCGTGCGCGCAGAACTCGTCGCGATCTTCGGTGACGAGGGCGTTCACCTCCAGACCGAGTAACAAGGAGAGGCATGAGGCTCCCACCCGGAGTTCGCGATTGGCTTCCGCAAGAGTTTGCTTTCAAGCAGAGCGTGGAAGATCGGATAGCCGTCGTCTTCGACCGCTGGTCGTACGCGCGCATTCTTACCCCGACGTTCGAGAGCTACGAGTCGCTCGAACGTGGATTGGGGGAGAAGCTCATGCGGCAAACGTTTCGATTCAGCGACCCGCTCGGCGAAGAGCTGGCGTTGCGTACCGAAATGACGACCCCGATCGCGCGGGTGGTCTCGACGCGATTGCGCAACGCGACCTTGCCGATTCGTCTTTCGTATATCGCCCCTGCCTATCGCTACGAAGAGCCGCAACTCGGGCGCATGCGCGAATTTACGCAAGCCGGCGCCGAATTGATCGGCGCCGCGGGCGCCGACGCCGATGCCGAGGCACTCTTTATGGCCGTCGAAACGCTTGACGCGGTGGGGCTTGCGGACGCGCAATTCGATATCAACGATTCGGCGATCGTCGATGGAGCGCTCCTATCGCTCGGGCTCTCCGCCGCGGCGGTGCGTTCGTGGAAAGAAGCAATTGCGGCACGGAATCTCGTCGATCTCGACGGATTCGCGGCTCGTGACGGCGTGCGTACCGAGCGCTATGCGCTCTTGCGTCGTTTGGTCGTCACGCGCGGAACCGAGGACGTGCTCGCGATGGCGCGCGAGCTCGCACCGAATCCGGAAGCGCAGGCGGCGATCTATCGCCTCGAACGGATTTTGGCGCGCGCCGGGGCGCTCGGCTTCGGGTCGCGCATCGCTATCGATCCGGCGCTCTTACGCGATTTAGAATACTATACCGGTTTCGTGTTCGAAGGATTTCTCGGCGATCTCGGATTCTCGCTCTGCGGCGGCGGTCGCTACGACGCGCTGCTGCCGCGCTTTGGATACGACGTGCCTGCGGTCGGGTGGATGGTCGGCGTCGAGAGAATCCTGCTCGCGCTCGAACGCCGTCGCGTCGACGAACGCCGCAGCCGTGAGGTCGATGTCTTCGTCGTCGGCTCGGATCGTGCGGCGATGTCGGAGCGCGCTCGCGGCCGACGCGTTCGCGTCGACGTTCGCGGGCTCGACCGAAATGCGGCAATTGCCTACGCTCGGCACAAGTCGATTCCACGGGTCCTCATCGCACGCGGCGAGGAAGTGGAAGAGATTCACCTCGATGCCGACGAGCAAACGCCGTGAGTTCGCTGACGATCGCGCTTCCGAAGGGAAGCCTGTACGACGAGAGTGCCGCGCTGCTGGGAGCGATTGGGATCGAGATTCCCGGCGATCCGGGGCGGCGGCTGACGATGACGAGCCTCGACGGTTCCGCCGAACTGCTCTTGCTTCGCCCGACCGATGTCCCCGCATACGTGGAGTTCGGAGCCGCCGATTGCGGGATCGTCGGGAAAGACACGTTGTGGGAGAGCGAACGCTCGGTGAGCGAAGCGGTCGACCTTCGATTCGGCGCCTGTCGCCTTGTGGTCGCCGCTCGCCGTGCCGACGGCTATCACGAAGGGGCGCGCTTTCCGACGTTTTTGCGCGTCGCCACAAAATTCAAGCGCATGGCCACGCAGTATTTTTCGGAGCGCGATATTCCCTGCGAAATTATCGCATTGCACGGTTCGGTCGAACTCGCACCGATCGTCGGCCTCGCCGACGTCATCGTCGATCTGGTCGCGACGGGGAGCACGCTGCGCGAGCACGACATGGTCGTGGTCGACGAGATCGCAGCATCCTCGGCGCGCTTCGTGCTCAACCCGGTTGCGTATCGCAGCAAATACGCGCGGCTCTCTGCACTCTGCGAGCGCTTACAGGGGAGGGTCGCACCGTGAAGTTCGTTCGCGCCGACGATCCGGCGGCGATGGCCGCGGTCCTGCGACGCGGGTGGAGGCCCGATCCCGAACTCGTCGCTCGCGTCACCGCGATTCTTGCCGACGTCGAGGCACGGGGCGATCGAGCGGTTCTCGATTATACTCAACGTTTCGACGCTCCCGAATATCGGCTGACGCACTTGCGCGTTCCCATTCCCATGCCCTCGGTCGCACGCGCCGCGTTGCAAGAAGATGTCGCTGCGGCGATCGAACGCGCGCGCGAACGGATCGTCGATTTCCATCGTCGGCAGCGCTGCGAGGACATCGCGTATCGCTGCGATGACGGAACGGAGTACGCATTTCGACGCGAGCCGCTCGGAGCGGTCGCGGTCTACGCTCCCGGCGGGAGCGCCGCACTTCCCTCCTCGGTACTGATGGGAGCGCTGCCGGCGAAGATCGCCGGCGTTCGGCGAACGATCGTTCTCACGCCGCCGCAGCGCGACGGGCGCGTGCATCCCGCCGTGCTCTTCGCCGCGAGCCTTTGCGAGGTTGACGAACTCTACGCCGTCGGCGGAGCGCAGGCGATCGCCGCAGCGGCGTTCGGCACGCAGAGCATCGCGCCGGTCGATAAAATCGTCGGCCCGGGAAATTCCTACGTGACCGAAGCCAAACGCCAAGTCTTCGGCGTCGTGGGAATCGACGGGCTCGCCGGCCCCTCCGAAGTGTTGGTAGTCGCCGACGCCGCGGCATCCTCCGAACTCGTGGTCGCCGAGCTTCTCGCGCAGGCCGAGCACGATGCCGAGGCTCGCGTCGCCGCGATCAGCGACTCGTTCGAGCTGCTCGAGAGTTGCGCGCAACTCGTGGCGGCGATCGACGTCGCACGCTTGCCGAGGGGGGCGACGATCGCGGCCGCGCTCGATCGTCACGGGTATTGCATCTCGGCCCGTTCGAAGGGCGAGATCGCCGCGACGATCGCCGCATTCGCGCCCGAACACTTGAGTTTACAAGTCGCCGATCCAGAGTTCTATCTCACGCACCTGCGCTCCGTTGGTGCGGTGTTCGTCGGCAGCGCGACCCCCGTCGCGTGCGGCGATTATCTCGCCGGCACCAACCACGTCCTGCCCACGTCGGGCTCGGCGCGCTTCGCATCGGGGCTCTCGCTCGCCGATTTTCTGCGGTCGTACAGCGTGGTGCGCAACTCCGAGGAGCGGATGGCCGGAGACGCGGCGGCCATCGCGGCATTCGCTGCCTTCGAAGGGCTCGATGCGCACGCACAGAGCGCGCGCTTGAGAATGAAGCTATGAGCGTCGACCTGGTGGCCCTCGATCTCGACGGGACGTTGGTAGGGCGAGACACGCGTCTCTCGCCGCGCGTTCGCGCGTGCGTTGCGGCGATGCTCGCGCAGGGAACGGCGAGCTGCATCGTGACCGGGCGGATGTTTCGGGCCGCCGCTCCGTTCGTTCGCGAACTCGGATTGAGCGTGCCGACCATCTGTTACCAGGGTGCGTGGGTCGTCGAGAACGAGAGCGAGCGACGGTTGCTCGATCGACCGATCGCCGCCGATCTCGTCGAGGAGATTCTCGATGAATTTCAAGCCGAGGATCTGCACCTCCAGCTCTATGCCGACGACCGGTATTACTGCGAGCGGAACAATCGCTTCGCCGAGCTCTACGCAGCGCTAGCGGGTATCGCGCCGGTCATCGCTCCGTTGCGCGAAACGTTCGCGGGCCGAAGCGCGACCAAGGCCGTGATCGTCAGCGATCCCGATGTTGCGGCCGGCGTCGAGCTGCGGGCGCGACGGCGTTTCGGCGAGCGGCTCTATATCACGCGCAGCTACCCGGAGTTCGTCGAGTTGCTCGATCCCACGGTCGATAAGGGAAGCGCGTTACAGTTCGTCGCCGAACGCTCGGGGATTTCGATGGAACGGGTTCTTGCCATCGGCGACTCGTGGAACGATCTGCCCATGCTCGAACGAGCGGGCATCGGCGTTGCAATGGGAAATGCACCGGCCGAGCTTCGCGACCGAGCCGATGCCGTCGTCGGGCGCGTCGATGAAGACGGCGTCTGCGACGCGCTGGAGCGCTTCGTCCTTCGATGAAGAACGACCGACGGGTGGGGCGCAGCCGCCGCGGACGCTCGCGCATTCGGCCGTTTGCGTTCGTAGCGTTGCTCGCGGTGTTGGTCTTGGGCGTGGGTTTTGCCTGGGCCGCTTCCTGGCCGGGTTTTCGCCCCCGAAGCGTCGTCGTCTACGGGAACGTGCGCGTCCCCGCGTCGCGCATTCTCGCCGAAGCGGCGGTCGATCCGCGCCTGAATATGTGGCTCCAGTCCTCGAGCGGCATCGCATCGCGCGTCCTGCGCATTCGCTCGATCGCGCGCGTCACGGTGCATCGCTATCTTCCGAACCGCCTCTCGATTGTCGTTCGGGAACGGAGGCCCATCGCACGGCTCGTTGCTGAAGATGGGAGCTGCGCGGTCGATCGCCGAGGATTTATTTTTCCGAATGCCGAGCGGGATCGAGCGCTCCCTGCGGTGCTGAGCGCGCGCAGGCTCTGTGCGAAACGGCGCCTGTCCGAAGGGTCGACGACGATGCGGTTACTCACGCTCCTGCGCCGTGCCGATGAGGCCGGCGTGCGGCTCGCGACGCTCTCGCACGATCGGTACGGCGAGGAGCGCGGAGTTCTCGTCGACGGAACGCTATTATACATCGGCGACGGAACGCATCTCGCGCGGAAATTCGCGGAGGTCCGCGCCCTGGAAGAGCGCTTGCGTGGAACCTGGAAAAATATAAAAGCCCTCGACCTCCGCGCTCCTTCGACGCCGATCGTCGTCGAAGGAAGAAAGGTCGAGGGCGAGTGGCCCCTACCGGCTAGTGGGATGAAAGGTCGAGGTAGACGAGCACTTCACCGTTCGCCAGCGAAAACTTCATCGAGTCGTTCGCGTGCAGCTTCGAAAAGTCCACGGTCGGGCGGCCCGCAGCGAGCGTCGTCTCCAATCCATTCTGCATCGTCACCGTGACGTGTTTGGCATCGACGACCTTGATCACTTTGGCGGTATAGGTGCCGTCGGGAATCATCGTAGCACTGACGACGTTGGCGGCGATCGCCGTCGCGCCGAGCGCGAGCGTGGCGAGCGCGGTGGTGATGAACGTACGTATCTTCAAAGCGGGTACCTTATCTTCAGGGGGGCGGGGAGGCAGTAGTCTAGGATTCTAGCGCAAGTGCCGCCCGCTCATCAAGCCCCGCGTTCTTCCGTGATTCGCCGGCGAGCCCATGCGCCTCGTCGATTGCGAACTGGTCGACCAGATCTTCGAGCCCACCCGACTGCTCCTGGAGCAATACCGCCTCCTCGGCGAGCCGGGCCGCCGCATCGGCGTTCTGGGAGCCCAGGGTGCTCGACCGTTCGATACGGGTGCCGAGCGCCTCGATCGCCGACTGCTGCTCGGTCGAGGCGCGCGCCACGTCGGCGGTACGCTGTTCGATCTCCGAGACGCTCTCGAGAATCTGGTTCGCGGTGATCGTTTGCTCGCGCATCGTCGCCGCTGCTTCATGGGTCATCGCGCCCATCTGTTCGCTCGCCTTCGCCAGCTCTTCGGAGGCGCGAGCCTGCTCGTTGGTCGCCAGGCTGATCTCGCTCATGAGCGTCGCGACCTCCGAGACGCGCTTGGAGACATCCGACATCATGGCGTTGACCGATTGCGCGAGGGTGGCGCTCTCCTTGACCTGGACGTTGGCGCGCCCGGTCCGCTCGAGCACCGCCGAGGTGCGGCGCTGAATATCGGCGACGAGCGACGCGATCTGTTTGACCGAGCTCGCGGAATTCTCGGCGAGCTTGCGCACCTCGTCGGCGACGACGGCAAAGCCGCGTCCGTGCTCGCCGGCGCGCGCGGCTTCGATTGCGGCGTTGAGCGCGAGCAGGTTCGTCTGGTCGGCGATCTCCTCGATGAGGCCGAGAATCTCGCCGATCTGCCGCGAGGCGCCGTCGAGGCTCTCCATTTCGACGACGACCGAGCTGACCAGCGAGGTCATTTGGTCGATTCCCGTCGAGAGACGCGAAATTTCGTTCTGTCCGGTACGGACGTGCTGATCGGTCTCTGTCGACTCGACGCCAACGCGTTTGGCATTTCCGGCGACCTGGACGATCGAGGCCGACATCTCTTGGGTGTTGGCGACGGCCTGCTCGACGACGGTCGCGAGGTTGAGGAGGTTCTGATCCATCTCTTGGATCGAGGCCGTCATTTCGGCGATCGAGCTCGAGATATCGGAGACGCGGCGAGCGACCGCTTCGGCGTTGTCGGCGACGGTTCCCGAGCCGCGAGCGACGTCGGCGGAGTAGCGGAGCGCATCGCCGAGAGCGGCGAGTTCGTCCTGAACGCGACGGTCGACATCGCGCGAGACCTCGGTGCTCGTGGCGCTCGCGGCTTTCACCGAGCGCGTCGCGATCTGGATACGCCCGACGAGCGCGCTGAGCCGATCTCCCAACTCGTCGATCGATTGACCGAGGCGGCCGAGGACGTCGTTCCCGCTCCAACCGGTCCGTGCGGTGAGGTCGCCGCGTCCCATCGCTTCGAAGACCGTCACGCAGCGATTGATGTTGCGAAGCAATCGCACGCGCAACAGCGAGAAGGCAATAACGACGACGATCAGGGCGAAGACCGCTCCCGCGACTAAAACGCCCAAGGCGAGATTTTTTGCTCGTATGAGTGCGGCGTATCGAACGTCGGCGGCACGATTTAATGCTTCGAGGACGGCGCGACCGTCGATATTTTGTTGCGTGTATGCATCGGCGAGCGTGCCTTGCAATTGCACCAACGCTTGCGCTTTTTTCCCTTGCTGCAACAGGCCGATCGTCGCCAACGATTCAAAATCGTAGGCTCCGGCACTCTTGGTGAACGCGGCGACCTCTTTGCTGGTACTCGAATCTTTTCCGGTCAGCTGTGCGAGCGCGCGCTCGTCTTTCGGAAATTTGCTCACGAGTGCGACGGCGGATTTCAACGATGCCGCCGCACGCACGGGATCGGCGTTCGTCGCCGCTTCGAGCGACGCGGCGCGCAGACCGTTCGCGTCGTCGGCGACGCGCGCGTAGGCGAGCTCGCCTTTTACGATTTTGTCATGCAATGTTGCAGCTTGCGTTGCAATGAGATTGGTGACGAAAAATGCCGCCGGAATAACCGCCAAAACGACGATAAAGACGATGACGGCGGAGATCACGAGGCCGCGCTCGATGGAGGTTCGCTTTTGGCTCATCGCAGGCAGGCTTCGTCCTACTCCGGGCGTTCTCCTCAAGAGGAGCTGCGCGAGGAGGCGCCAAGATGCTCGGGATAGCCATTTTGGGCAGGGATAGTAGGGGTTCTTCCCCGGTAGCCCAATATATGGTGGATATCGGCGTTAATATTTAGGATGTGAATGAAACAAGGCACCCTGTGCGGTCTCGACATCGGCACCACGAAAACGTGCGTCGTCGTCGCTGCCGAAGGGCCGAACGGCCTCGAGATTCTCGGCTTCGGCGAGGCCCCGTCCTTGGGGATGCGGCGCGGCGTGGTGATCGATCTCGAACAAACGGTGAAGTCGATCGAGGCTGCGACCGAAAAGGCCGAAAGGATGTCGGGGGTCCACATCGAGGAAGCGATCGTCGGCATCACTGGCGAGCACGTCCGGAGCGTCAATAATCGCGGCGTCGTCTCGGTTGCGAATGACGACCGCGAGGTTGAGGCCTCCGACGTCGAGCGCGTCGTCGATGCAAGCAAGATTATTAACGTCCCCAGCGATCGGCAGATCGTCCACGCGCTCCCGCGCTTCTTTACCGTCGACGGCCAGGATGGTATCGTCGATCCGGTCGGCATGGCCGGCGGTCGCCTCGAGGTGGATACGCACATCGTGACGGCGGCGAGCAGTTTTCTCTCCAACGTCCTCAAGTGCGTTCATCGCGCGGGCATTGAATCCGCGGGGATCGTTTTCGAGCCATTGGCGAGCGCTGCGGCGGTCCTGCTCCCCGAGGAGGAGCACGTCGGCGTACTGCTGCTCGATATCGGCGGCGGCACCACCGATATCGCCGTCTACTCCGGGGGGAGCGCGATCTACACCGCGACGATTCCGGTCGGCGGACAGATCCTCACCAACGACATCTCGCTCGGCCTCAAGACCTCGCTCGCCCAGGCGCAGGAGGTCAAACACCGCTTTGGGGTCGGCGACGAACAGGGAGCTCCGGCCCGAAGTTTTCCGGTGCAGTCGCTCGACGGCCGGTCGCAACGCGAAGCGACGACCCAGGAACTCCACGCAATCGTCGTGCCCCGCGTCCTCGAGACGCTGCGTATGGCGCGAGCGAAGGTCTTCGAAAACGTGCCGCGCGACCTCGTGGTCGGCGAGGTCGTCCTGACCGGCGGCGGCGCGCAGTTACCGGGGATCGAAGCGATCGCCGAAAAAATCTTTGAAGCTCCCGTGCGCATCGGCATTCCGGCAAATCTCGGCGGATCGATCGACGCGTTGGCCTTCCCACAATACGCAACGGCGATCGGACTCGTGCTTTTCGCGCGCAAGAGCGAACTGACGGGTGTCGAATCGGCGCGGAACGGCTCGCTCTTTACTCGGCTTCGCGGGTGGCTCGCGGCGCTGTGGAATTAAATCTCTTTCATACGGAGGAAACGATGGCTGAAGCAAAACGCTATGTCCCCGAACATGCCGCGACGATTCGCGTTATCGGTGTCGGCGGGGGCGGCTGCAACGCGATCAATCGCATGATCGAAGCGGGGTTGACGGGCGTAGATTTCTTCGCCGTGAACTCCGACGTTCAAGCATTGCGCAATTCGCTCACGGAAAACACGGTGCAGATCGGAACCGGAATGTCGCGCGGTCTAGGAGCGGGCGCGAACCCGACACTGGGCCGGGATGCCGCCGAGGAATCGCGCGAAGATCTCGCGATGATCGTCGACGGAGCCGACCTGGTCTTTATCGCCGCCGGAATGGGCGGCGGAACGGGAACCGGCGCGGCGCCGGTCCTCGCCGAACTCGCACGCGAATCGGGAGCGTTGACGATTGCGGTCGTCACCAAACCATTCGCCTTCGAGGGACGTAAACGAATGGAGGCAGCCGAACGCGGGATCGCGCAACTCGAAGCGAAGGTCGATACGCTCATCACCATTCCCAACGAACGCATCTTTCAGGTGATCGAGAAGAAGACGCCGTTGAACGAAGCGTTCAGCTTTGCCGACGACGTTCTCCGTCAGGGGATCGCCGGCATCAGCGATCTCATCACGCAGCCGGGGCTCATTAACCTCGACTTCGCCGACGTGAAAGCGGTGATGACCGACGCGGGGACGGCGATGATGGGGATCGGCGAAGGCTCGGGAGAGCATCGCGCCGCCGATGCCGCGCAGAAGGCGATTGCCTCGCCGCTCCTCGATACCACCATCGACGGCGCGCGCGGCGTTATCTTGAATATTACCGGGGGAAGCGATCTCTCAATGTACGAGGTCAACGAGGCGGCCGAGATGATCAGCCGGAGCGTCGACCCCGACGCACAGATTATTTTCGGCGCGAGCCTCGATCCGAATCTTCAGGGGCGCGTGCGCGTCACGGTGCTCGCAGCGGGCTTCGGCCCGATCCGTCGGGCGGAAGCCGGCGGCTTTGCCTTCGAAAAGACGCGTATCGAGACCGTCACGCCGGTGAATATGGACGACATCGAAGTGCCGGCGTTCCTGCGCTACCGCGGGGGCTAATTCATTGGCGGGGTACGGCGCGAAGATACTGCTCGACTCGGTCGCACCGACGGGGGAACGCTTGACCACCATGGAGGTCTGCTTTCCCCGCTTCGTGTTGGCCGAGTTCAATACGCACCGACAGTTTTCGCGCAACAGTGCGAGTTCGCGCGCGATTCCGACATCGAAGCTCATCGAGCGCGTTCTCGCCGAGCCCGTCCTACCGTTGGAGTGGGGGCGCAACCAGCCGGGCATGGCGGCATCCTCGCTGTTGGATATCGAGGCGGTGCGCATCGCCGAGCGCGCGTGGTTACGCGCGCGCGATGAAGCCGTGGAATCGGTGCGCGAACTCCAAACGCTGCAGGTGCACAAACAAGTCCTCAACCGCCTCCTCGAACCGTTTCTTTGGCACACCGTTATCGTGACCGCGACGGAGTGGTCGAATTTTTTTGCTCTGCGTTGTACGCCGCAGGCACAGCCGGAGATTCGCGAAGTCGCCCTAAAAATGCGCGCAGCCTACGAACGCCATCAGCCGACGCCGTTGAGAGCCGGCGAGTGGCATACGCCCTTACTTCAGGAGGACGAGGAAGGGCTCGATATCGAGGTGCGAAAGCGCGTGAGCGCCGCGCGCTGCGCGCGCGTCTCCTACCTCACCCACGACGGGGCGCGCGACCGTTCGAAGGATCTCGACCTTTGCGACCGGCTCATGGAACAGCACCACCTGAGCCCCTTCGAACACGTGGCGACTCCCGCACCGGGTGCGCATGCGAACTTTCGCGGATGGCGGCAGATGCGCGCCGAAGTGGAAGAGCGTTCCTGGCTTACGCGCTCAGCGAGCGCATGATGCCGAGCTGCGGGTCGAAGGCCGCAGCAAACTCGGTTGCCGGGAGCGCGCGTCCGTAGAGAAACCCCTGAGCGAGCTCGCAACCGCAGTCGCGTAAGAAATCGGCCTGCGCTTTGGTTTCGACGCCCTCCGCCTGAACCTGAAGCCCGAGAGCGTGCGCCATCGCAATGATCGCCGTGACGATGGCGAGGTCGTTCGCGTCGTTGGGAATATCGTGAACGAAGCTCTTGTCGATTTTAATCTTGTCGATAGGGAAGCGTTTGAGATAGGAGAGCGAGGAGTATCCCGTGCCGAAATCGTCGAGGGCGAGCGAGATTCCGAGATGTTTGAGCTGGCGCATAATGCCGATCGAATCCTCGGCGTTATGCATGGCCACCGATTCGGTGATCTCGAATTCGAGACGTTCGGGTGCGAGCTTGGCTTGTCGGAGCGCGTCCTCGATCGCTGCGACGAGTTGAAGATGAAGAAATTGTCGGCTGCTGAGATTAACCGCAAGGTCGAGCCGAATGCCGTATTGCGACTCCCAGCGATGGACCTGCGCCGTTGCCGTGCGAAAGACCCACTCGCCCAGAGCGATGATGACGCCCGATGCCTCCGCCTGCGGAATGAATGCGTCGGGTAGGCCGACGACGTTTTCCGATTGCGGCCAGCGGCAGAGCGCTTCGACGCCGACGATACGATCGTTCCGTAAATCGACGACCGGCTGGTAATGGAGACAGAACTCACCGAAATCCAGCGCTCGTGCGAGGCGCTGCCCCGTGGAATATCGGCGTGGATGCATGCGTCTGGTTAGAAGATCGCGCGATACGGCGGCATGAGGGCTGCTTCATCCTCGGGGTAGCCCGTACCTTGCCGTGAAGACTCGGCGGGCGTCGTGCCGATCGCGATGCGGGCACTCTCTTCGGCGAGACCGGTCAAAATAAACGCGCGTTCCATCGTTGCTGCGAGAACGGAGAGCCCATGGCGTTCCATGAGCACGGTATCGACGCCGCGCGCGAAGATCTCGGCGCCCGACTCGGCGAGCTCGACGCTTCCGGCGGCGGCGTACGGGAGCCATCCGACCGCTCCCAGCGTTTCGATCGCGCCGACCGTATCGCGCACGAAGAGGCGGCCGCGTTTGCTCCAGATTACGCACGCCGTCGGATGGGTGTGTACGAGCACCGCTGCGTCGGGACGAACCCGGTACGCGGCCAGGTGGAGCGGCAATTCACTGCTCGGGCGGGCTGCCGCATCGCGCGGCGTTCCCGTCGGGCCGACGCGTACGATATCGCGCTCGTTCAGGCGTTCGAGCGAGCGTCCCGAGGGCGTGACGAGGATATCGCCGTCATCCATGCGCGCGCTGATATTTCCGCTGCTCCCGGTGACGAGGCCGCGACGCCAGAGGCGGGCCGCGCAATCGACGATCTCGGCTCGCAGCTGCGGCTCCGTCCTCCGAGCCTCCATCGTGGCGATCAGAATCCGACCGGATGCCAGATCGTTTTGATCTCGCAGAAATCGGCGATCGCATCGAGCGATTGCGCGCGTTCGCCAAAGTACTCTTCGGCACGCCGCACGGGAAAGGCACGAACGCGTTTGATCGAGGCGGCCGATTCTCGCTCGATCTCGTTCCACCGTTCGAGGTCTTCGCGGGGAGCGGAAATCGCTTCGATCCCGTCGTGTTTGGCCATCGCCGGGGCGATCTCGCTGCGGTACCCCGAGAGCACGTTCACGACGCCGGGAGGAATGTCGGAGAGCGCGACCGCCTCGGCGAGAGCGATTGCGGGGCGAGGATCGCGCTCCGAGGCGAGAAGGATCACCGCATTCCCGGCGACGAGCGGCGGCAGAAGCACCGAGAGGGCGCCTAGGAAGAGCGGCGTTTGCGGCGCGAGCATCGCGACGACGCCCATCGGTTCGGGCGTCGAACAATTAAAATGCGGCCCGGCGACGGGATTGTTCGAGGAGAGCAGAGCCGAATATTTATCGCACCATCCCGCGTACCACACGACGCGATCGATCGCCGCGTCGACCTCGTCGTGAGCGCTCCGCGCGTCGCCCTCGGAGCTCGCCGCGAGGGCATCGATATATTCCGAACGACGCGCCTCGAGCATCTCGCCAAGTCGATAGATCGTTAGCCCGCGAAGCTGCGGATCCATCGCCCACCAGCGGGTCTGCGCCGAGCGCGCTGCGGTGACGGCATTGCGAAGATCTTTGCGCGATGCCTGTGCGATATTCGCTTGGAACTCCTTACCGTTCCAGAGCGGCGTGCTTCGCCCCGATTCCGAGCGCACGAATGCGCCGTTGATGAAGAGTTTGTACATCTTGCGCACGCCGATGCGTCCCTCGCGCGTCGCGCTCGTTCCGTCGCCCATGCCGGTGCGCTTTCGACGTGCAGGAAGGGCAATGCTGCAGCGAGCATGAGGGGAGGCCGTGGAACTCTTGCTGATCAGGCATGGACTCACCGCCTGGAACAGCTCCGGGCGCTTTCAGGGCCGCAGCGATATTCCGCTCTCCCCCGATGGATTGGCCCAGGCGCGCGCTCTCGCCGATGCGCTCGCCGACGAAGCGATCGACGCGGCATTCTCGAGCGATCTCCAGCGGGCGGTAACGACCGCCGAGACGATCCTTCGCGGGCGCTCGCTCCCGCTCGCACGCGACGCTCGCCTTCGCGAATTCGATTTTGGTTCGTGGGAGGGGATGACGTGGGCCGAGATCACCGCCGCCTTTCCGAACGCGGGCGAGAGGGGCTTGACCTCGGCACGCGATTACCAGCCTCAGGGCGGGGAAAAGTTTGCCGATGTTCGGCGGCGAGTTCGGTCCTGGTGGAAGGAGCGACTGCCCTTCGCCGGGCAGCGCGTGCTCGTCGTCGCACATGCCGGAACGCTCCATGCGTTGCTCGCCGAACTTCTCGGAGCGCGATTCGATGCGATGACGGTACGTTTTTCCCATGCGTCGATCACGCGCCTGGAATGGCTCGACGGCGCGGCGCGCGTGCTTACGCTCGACGATACCGCCCATCTCCGAGCCGCGTAAGCTCCTCGAGCAATTTTTCCGTCCCTTCGACCAAACGCACGCCCGGACGATTGAAGTACGCGTTCCCGTCGAGCACGATCGTGCGCCCGTTGCGAACCGCACGCAGCTCGCACCATGCCGCGTTCGATTGAAGATCGGCGAGCGACCGGCGCGCCGCCGCAAGATCGAAGCCGCAGGGAGCGAGGACGATACAATCGGGGTCGCCGGCGGCGACCTCTTCCCACGTGACCGCGCGAGCGGGTGCGTGCCGAAATTCGATCGTCGAGCGAACACCGAGCAGATCGAGCAGGTCGGGGGTCCAATGACCGGGCGCGAATGGAGGATCGCTCCATTCGAGAAAGAGCAGGTTCGGCGGATCGGGTAATTCGCGCCGCGCCCGGGTGCGTAACCGTTCCGCACTCCGGGCAAGATCCTCGGCGACGCGCTCCGCCTCGCTACTGCGCCCGACGAGCGAGCCGAGCGTCCGAATCGTACCGAGGACGTCGTCGAAGGAGTTCGGCTCGAGCGCGACCACGCGAGGGTCGCCGCGCAATCGTCGAACCGCCGAGGTCACGCGATCGTAGGAAACGGCGCAAACCTCGCAGAGTTCCTGCGTGACGATCAGGTCGGGCTCGAGGCGTTCCACGAGTGCGTCATCGAGATGATAGATACTCGAGCCTTCGTGGACCCCTCGGCGCACGTGACGATCGATGTCGGCGGCGCTCGCCGATGCGGGTAATGCCGAAGAGGTCACCGCCGGCAGCGCGCGCGCCTGCGGCGGATAGTCGCATTCGTGCGTGACGCCGACGAGATCGTTGCCCGCTCCGATGGCGTAGAGAATCTCCGTCGCGCTCGGAAGCAGGCTAACGATCCGAATGTTACTGTCCCTGCGCGAGCGAGTACCCGCGCTCTCCGTCGAAGGTAAAGAGCCCTTCGGTTTTAATGACGTCGAAGCCGGCGCCGTGCATCGCCGCGATAATCTCCGCCACGCGTTTGCCGTTAAAAGGCTTGCCTTCGAATCGAAGCGACCATTGATCGCTCAAAAACGTGTCTGGGTTTCCGTCGGGCCACACTTTGCTGCCGCGGTTGGCGATGACGACAAGCTTCACGCCGTCGACCGCGATGCGTTTCGCGCGTGCGGCGATCTCTTCGGGATCTCCATCGCGTCGATCGATGAAAATATCGACTCCGACGTGTTCTTTCTTGGGGGGAACGCCGCCCGGACGGATCGAGAGATCCATCGCGGCTCCGACGGCGTATCGAGCGGGCGGCAGCACCTTCGGCTCGCGGCCGAGGCGCGCGATGACGGCGTCGGCAAATTCGCGCGTACCGACCTTTTCTTTCGAAACGCCCTCTTTGTAAATATCGTAGGTATGAATGCCGTCTTCGATCGTCGTTAGCCAGGCGTTGTGCACGCGTTCGGCGACATCGCCTTGGCCGATATGCACCAACATGAGCAGCGCTCCGTGCAAGAGGCCGGAGGGGTTCGCGAGATTTTGGCCCGCGCGTCGCGGGGCCGAGCCGTGGATGGCTTCAAACATCGAGCAGTGATCGCCGATATTCGCCGAACCGGCGAGACCGACCGAGCCGGTAATTTGCGCGGCGACGTCGGAAAGAATATCGCCGTAGAGATTCGGCATGACGATGACGTCGAAGGCCTCGGGAGTATCGGCGAGCTTCGCCGCGCCGATATCGACGATCCAATGTTCGTGTTCGATATCGGGATATTCCAACGCGATTTCTTCAAACGTCCGATGGAAGAGACCATCGGTGATTTTCATGATGTTATCTTTGGTAAAGCAGGTGACTTTCTTCCGCTTATTCGCGCGCGCGTATTCGAACGCGTACCGAACGATTCGTTTACTCGCCGGGCGCGAGATGAGTTTCAAACATTGCGCGACCTGATTCGTCTGGCGATGTTCGATGCCGCCGTAGACGTCCTCTTCGTTCTCGCGCACGATGACGATGTTCATCTTCGGGTGTTTGGTCGAGACGAAGGGATGCAGCGAGGCGCAGGGACGGACGTTGGCATACATGCCCAGCGTCTTGCGTACGGTCACATTGAGGCTTTTGAAACCGCCACCCTGAGGCGTGGTGATCGGAGCTTTTAGGAATACCTGAGTTCGCCGCAACGACTCCCACGACGACGGCTCGATTCCGCTGTCGAGACCTCGACTGTAGACGGCCTCGCCGATCTCGATCTTTTCGATCGCGATGCGAGCGCCCGCTTCGGTGATGATCCGCAGCGTGGCATCCATGATCTCCGGGCCGATACCGTCGCCGTCGGCAACGGTGATTGGTACGCGTTGTTCATTTACACTCATAGTGCGATGTAGTTAGACGCGCCTTGGGGACCGCCTCTTCGCGTCGGCAATTATCGAACGCAGCGAAATGAGGCCGACGCGCGGGAGCAGTCCGGGTGGAATCGGATGAAAACGTTCCGACCGCGGTCGAGGAGATAGGTATGACGCGAGAACGCGTTTTCGCGCGTTCGGGAGAGCCGGCTGCGAAGGTGGAAGCGGCACGCGTTCGAGGTGAACGCGCGCTCGTCGTCGGCGAAGATTATCGAACGACGATCGTCGCACCCGCCGCGAGGAGTTCGTCGATCGCGCTTGCGGGCAGCGGCGGCCGATAGAGATATCCCTGGGCGAACCGGCAGCCGTAATCTCGGAGGAATTGCGCTTGGTTTGCATGTTCGACGCCCTCCGCCACGCTCTCGAGGCCTAAGCTATCGGCCATGCCGACCAACGTTTTCACGATCGTCTCGTCCTCTCGCTCGCTCCCGATGCCGTCGACGAACGATCCATCGATCTTCAAAACGTCGAAAGCAAATCGGCGTAGATACGCGAGGGAGGAGTAGCCCGTTCCGAAGTCGTCGATCGCCATGCGGATGCCCGCCCCCTTGAGATCGCGCACGATGGCGATCGCTTGCTCGACATCGGTCATGGCGACGCTTTCGGTAATCTCCAGCTCCAAAAGTTGGGGGTCGAGCCCCGAGATATCGAGCGCTCCGAGAATCTCTTGACGTAAATGTCGATGGTGTAATTGCCGGGCGGAGAGGTTCACGGCGATGCGCAGCGGACCGAAGCGTTTCACCCAGGCGGCGGCCTGCATGGCGGCGCTCTCGAGAACCCAACGTCCGAGGTGCACGATGAGCCCGGAAATCTCGGCACTCGGGATAAAATGCCCCGGCTCGATCAGCCCGGAGCCGGGATGTTGCCAGCGAACCAATGCCTCGAGGCCGACCACCCTACCGTCGACGAGATCGATTTGCGGCTGATAATAGACCAGAAACTCGTTGCGATCCAACGCACGGCGCAAAAGACGTTCCTGCGAGAGGCGCATGAGAATCGGCGATTCGAGGGTGGCGTTGTAGAAATAAAAGCCACCACGTCCGCGATCCTTCGCACGCGACATGGCGATATCGGCATTTTTGACTAAGGCATCGCCGTCGGTCCCGTCCTCGGGGTAGACGGCGATGCCGATACTCGCCGAAAGGAATTGTTCGAAATCGTCGACGGTAAAGGGCTCTTCGACGGCGGCGATGACCTGCTCGGCGAGATCGCGGAGGCGATCGTTCGTCCCCGCGTCCTGAATCATGATGGCAAATTCGTCGCCGCCCATGCGAGCGACCGCTCCGACCGATGAAAAGAGCCCTTCAATACGGGTTCCCACCGCTTGCAACAAACGGTCGCCGAGCCGGTGACCGAGCGTCTCGTTGATATCTTTAAATCGATCGAGACCGAAGAAGAGCACGGCGACGCGCTGCATTCGCAGCGGAGCCGCTTCGATAGCGCCGCGCAAGCGATCGCGAAATCCGCTTCCGTTGGGGAGCCCCGTGAGAACGTCGACATAGGCCATTCGTTGCAGGTGAACGCGGACGCGACTTCGCTCGATAAAATTCTGCAACAGCGCTGCGATCAGGCCGAGAAATTCAGCGTCGGTTTCGGTAAACGTTCGGCTTCGCGATATACGCGAAAAAATGGCGGCCCCAAAACGCTCGCCGGCGACGTCGATAGGAACGACGAGCGCGTCGTGCGTCATCACCGGCGAGGTGTCGGGACCGGCGCCGACGCACCGTAGGGCGAGCGCGAGGATCTCCGGGGCGATCTCCTCCGGCGGCGCGGTGCTCGCCGAGGCCGCGATCCTGGGGGTGCGTCCCGTCGTATCGATAACGAAGCCGATCTCGGCTTCAAAGACGCGACAGCCGAGCCGGAGCGCTTCGACCATGCCGACCGACGGGTCGCCGACCGCGCTCGCGATGGCGTAGAGGTCGCGAACGCGTTGCGCCTGGATGCGCGCCCGCTCCTGTGCGTCGCGTCGCAGCGTAATATCCTGAAGGACGGCGTAGACGCCGACGATACGCTCTCCGCTGTATTGCGGGATGAGCGTGATATCGAGCGGTACGATACTTCCGTCGATACGATAGCATTCTACCGCGAACGAACATCCCTCGCCGGCGATCGCCGTGGCAAAATGTCGGCGGGCGATCGAGAGATATGCCTCGGTGAGAAAACTCTCGAACGCTCGCCCGACGATCGCGTCGACCTCGTAGCCGCCGATCCGCGCCGAGGCCGGGTTCGCTTGCGTGATGCGTCCGGTGCGGTCGAGCGCGATCACGCCGTCGGGGTTTGCCTCAAAAAGAGAATGCAGGCGACGGGCGCTCTCGTAGCGCTCGCGTTCGATTGCGACCAACGCCTCCTGTTCCGCACGTCGCGCCGTGTCGTCGTGAAGGATGGAATAGACGCCTGCGAACGATCCGTTTTCGAAGAGCGGAACCGTCGTCACCGAGAAAAAACGCTCGGTGCCCGCGTGGTCGAAGACCGCAATCTCGTACTGTTGGGTGACTCCCGAGCGCGCTCTCTCAAAATAGGCCTCGTGCTCGTCGCGCCGATCGACGGGAACGAGATCGCGAAAATGCGTCCCGATAACATCGGCGTACGTAGCGCCGGGAGCGCGTCTCGCGGTGTCGTTGACGTCGATAACGAACCCGTCTCGATCGACGATGAGAATGGGATCGGGATTATCGGCGTAGAGCGTGCGAAAGCGCGTCTCGCTCTCGAGAATGCTATCGCGGGCCGCATATTCTCTCGTAATGTCTTCGACGAAAGAGATGATGGCGAGCCGATCGTCGTCTTGTTCGACTGCACGGGTCCAACGACAGACGATCGTTCTACCGTCGCCGCGAGTATTGCGGTTGATGTGGATGCGTTCGCGCTGTCGTCCTTCGCGAAGGCGAGCGCTGCTCTCCGCAACCGCAACGACATCCGCGGCGTGTACGAGCGCGCTCTCCTCCACCGTCTTTCCCAGCATGTGCTCGGCGCCGATGCCGAAGAGGTTCGTCGCGCTCTGCGGCCAGTAGGAGATACGTAGATCTCGGTCCCAGCCTACGATCGCCGTCCGAACGTGGACGAGGAGCGTCTCCAAGCGGTCGAGGAGCGTTGCATCGAAGGGGTTTCGAGACATCGTTGTTTAGGCCAGGTATTCGTTGAGGCCGTGAACGCCGCCCTCGCGGCCGAAACCGCTCTCGCGGAAACCGCCGAACGGTGAAGCGGGATCGAAGCGATTGAACGTGTTGCACCAAACGACGCCCGCCGTCAGGCCCCGCGCTACCGCCATATTCGTGCTGCCGCGCTCCGTCCATACGCCGGCGGAGAGCCCGTACGGCGTGTCGTTCGCTTTCTCGATCGCTTCTTCGGGGGTGCGGAACGACATGACCGCCAGCACGGGGCCGAAGATCTCTTCGCGCGCGATGCGATGCGAGCTCTGCACGTTGGTGAAGAAGGAGGCGCGGTAGAAGTAACCCCGTTCGGGAAGATCGCATCGCTGTTGGATCAGGGTCGCACCCTGTTCGACGCCGCTGCGAACGAGTTCGTCGATGCGTTCGAGCTGCGCTCGAGAATTAATCGCTCCGATGTCGGTATTTTTATCGAGCGGATCGCCGACGCGCAAACGGTCGATGCGCTGCTGAAGCCGTGCGACGGTCTCGTCGAGAATCGACTCCTCGACAAGCAGTCGCGATCCGGCGCAACAGACGTGTCCTTGGTTGAAGTAGATTCCGCGCACGACTCCCTCGATCGCTTGGTCGAGGGGAGCGTCTTCGAATAGTATATGCGCCGCCTTGCCGCCGAGTTCGAGCGTGAGACGCGTCTCGCGGCCCGCGAGAGCGCGAGCGATCTCGCGCCCGACCTCCGTCGAGCCGGTAAATGCTACTTTATCGAGGCCGGGATGCGCGACGAGTGCGGCGCCGGTTGCGCCGTCGCCGGTAACGACGTTGAGGACGCCCGGCGGCAGATCGGCATCGCGCGCGATCTCGGCGAGCAGGAGGGCAGTCATGGGGGTTGTCTCGGCGGGTTTAAGGACGACCGTGTTCCCGCAGGCGAGGGCGGGGGCGATCTTCCACGCCGCCATGAGCAGCGGAAAATTCCACGGAACGATCGCACCGCAGACGCCGAGCGGTTGCGGGCGGCGGCCCGCGCGCAGCACCCACTCCAGTTTATCCGCCCAGCCGGCGTAGTAAAAGAAGTGCGCCGCAGCCATCGGCACGTCGAAATCGCGTGCTTCGCGGATCGGCTTGCCGCCGTCCATCGATTCTAAGACCGCGATCTCGCGCGACCTCTCGGTGATCGCGCGTGCGATTCGGAACAGATATTTTGCTCTCGTTGCCGGCTTCATTGGAGCCCACCAACGCTCGTACGCCTTGCGCGCGCTTCGTATCGCTCGCGCCACATCGTCGGGCCCTCCGTACGCGACGCGCGCGATCGGTTCTTCGCGAGCGGGGTCGATCGTGACGTCGTAGCGGCCGCTCTGCGGTGCGGACCACGTGCCGCCGATAAAGAGTCCGTACTCGTCGCGGATGCGCGGGCGGGTGCTCTCGGGGGCTGCTGCGTAGGGGGATGAGCTCATAAGGCCGTCGTCAATCCTTCGGAATGCGTTCCGGGCGCGTGTAGTGACCGGTGCGAACGCGTTCGCGTTGCATCAGGAGGTCGTCGAGAAGCGCGCTCGCGCCGAAACGGAACGAGCCCGGGTCCAACCAGGGTTCGCCGAGCGTCTCGTTGAGGATTGCAAGATATCCGAGCGCCTGTTTTGTGTTGCGTATGCCTCCGGCGAGTTTGAGCCCGCGCCGCACGCCGGTGCGACGGAAAAAGGATGCCAGCGCATCGCACATCGCAAGTGCCGTCGGGAAGGTGGCATTAGTCCCGATTTTTCCCGTCGAACTCTTAATCGTATCGGCGCCCGCTTCGAGTGCGAGGTCGCAGGCACGACGGATTGCGGTGTAACTTCCCAGCTCTCCGGTTTCGAGGATGACTTTGAGATGTCGGTCGCCGCATCGATCTTTCACGGCACGAATTTCGGCGACGACGCGATCTTCGTCGCCGCTGAGAAACGCGCCGCGATCGATAACCATGTCGATCTCATCGGCACCGGCACCTAAGGCTTGCTCGGTGTCGGCGAGTTTTACCGCAAGTTCGCTCTGACCCGCCGGAAATGCCGTCGCTACCGAGGCGACGCGAATCGCGCTCCCTTCGAGCGCTCGGCGCGCGATGCCGACGAAATTCGGATAGACGCAGACCGCGGCAACCGATGGAGCGTCGCTTCCGGGGAGCGGGGTCCGTGCCTTCGCACAGAGCGATCGCACGCGCCCCGGGGAATCGCGTCCCTCCAACGTCGTCAGATCGATGCACGATATTGCGAGATCGATCCACGCGCGCTTCGTCTCGCCCTTGATCGACCGAGCCGCCAGCTCGTTCGATCGCGATTCGAGCATGACGGCATCGACGCAGACGCGCTTCATCTACAAGGTGCCGCGCTTCTCTTGCTCTTTTTCAATCGACACGAAGAGTGCTTTGAAATTTCCTTTGCCGAAGGAGAGGCTCCCCTTGCGCTGGATGATTTCGAAAAATACCGTTGGCCGATCTTGCAACGGCTTGGTGAAGATTTGCAACATATACCCGAGATCGTCGCGATCGACGAGGATCTTGCGGGCGTGCAGAACGTCGATATCTTCGTCGATGTCGCCGACCCGGGCCCGCAGATCTTCGTAATAGGAATCCGGCGTGTCGAGGAACTCGACCCCGTTCTCGCGGAGGGCATCGATCGTGGCGACGATATCGTCGGTGCGTATCGCGATGTGCTGAACGCCCGCTCCGCGATAAAAATCGAGGTACTCTTCGATTTGGGATTTCTTTTTTCCATGAGCGGGTTCGTTAATGGGAAACTTCACGCGATGGCGCGGATCGCTCATCACTTTCGATTTCAGTGCGGTGTACTCGGTCGAGATGTCTTTATCGTCGAACGAAATCAGTTGAGAGAATCCGAAAACTTTGTGGTAAAAGTCGCCCCAGGCGTCCATCTCTCCCCAACCGACGTTTCCGACGCAATGGTCGATCGCCAGGAGATGCGGCTTCGATGCGCGCGCGTAGCTTTTCCGGGCGGCTACGAAGCCGGGAAGAAAGACGCCGTCGTATCCGTCGCGCTGAACGAAGGTGTGTACGGTATCGCCGTACGTTGCGATCGTAGCGACGACGACCCGTCCGCGGTCGTCGCGGCGCTCGGTCGGTTCCAGCAGCGAACGCGCCCCACCGCGAACCGCCATCTCCCAGGCTCCGCGGGTATCGTCCACGCGGATTGCAACGTCGCGCACGCCGTCGCCGTGCAACTTGACGTGCTCGGCGATCGCGTCGTCGCCGCGCAAACTCGACGTGAGCACGAAGCGGAGGTCGTGTTGTTCGAGAACGTAGCTCGCGCGATCGTGCAGACCAGTTTCGGGACCGGCGTACGCGATCTGTTCGAACCCGAACGTGCATTGATAAAATTGCGATGCTTGTTTGGCGTTTCCGACATAAAACTCGACGTGATCCCAGTCGATCTGTGCGAGCGGGGTCGTCTCTTCGGAGGCCTGCGAGGCGTGCGTTGTGCTCATGGCATCCGTCTTAGCGGGGATGTCGGCAGGGCCCTTGTGCCCCCTCGGGCAAACGGCGCGAACGATGATGACCGAGGCGCTCGCACGGGCGATGTTTACCGGATCGATCGACTACGCGGGGCTCTTTCCGCCGGCCCAACTCCCGTTGCCGGAGGCACACGCGGAGTATTGCCGGTTGCTGCGCTCCCCGCGCGCCTGGCTGCTCGGCCGCTACATCCTCCCCTATTCGCGCTTCTCGGAGTTGGCGGTCCTTCACGGGGATACCGCGGCGATCGAAGCGAGCGTCATTCTCGATGCGCCGCGAGCATCGCCGTTCTGGCTCAACGAGATCTCCGCGCAGCTCGAAACGCTCGCCGAGGGATCGCGCGACGCGGGGCCCGTTCTCGTGGCTTCGCTGGAGATTCCGGTACCGCCGCTCCGAGCGGCGAGGGAGAGCTACGGCGCCGTTCTCTCGCAGATCGGGGCATTGCTCGACCGGTTCGGATTGCGCCACCTTCCGTGCTACGTGGAGTTTCCGCGCGACGAGCGCTGGCCCCGCGAGTTGCCCGCTGCGGTCGAATCGCTCGCGCGCACGCGCCTGCGCTCGAAGATGCGCTGCGGTGGGCTCGTCGCCGAGGCATTTCCGTCGCCCGCGGAGCTTGCGGCGCACGTGCGGGCCTGTGCCGAACACGGCGTCGCGTGGAAGGCGACTGCCGGCCTGCACCATCCGCTCGCGCACCGTGCCGCCGGCTCGGGTTTCGAAATGCACGGCTTCGTCAATCTGCTGACGGCGGCGTGCTTGGCGACACAGGGCGCGCCTTTCGAGGAGATCGAAGCGGTCCTCGCCGAGCGTTCGAGCGAAGCCTTTCTTTTCGCCGCCGACGGCCTCTCGTGGCGCGGCCGACGTTGCGAACTCGCGACGCTCGAGCGCACGCGGAGTTGCGGGTTCCGCTCGTACGGTAGTTGCAGCTTCGAAGAGCCGATCGCGGATCTCGTTGCCCTCGGGTGGCTCGTATGAGCGCGCTCGAACTCGACGAAACCCACGATCCGGAGCGGGTAAGTTGGATCGAGGTTGCTCCCGAGAGCGATTTTCCAATCCAAAACCTTCCGTTCGGCATCTTTTCGACGGAACGGCGCGATCCTCGAATCGGCGTCGCGATCGGCGACCGTATCCTCGATCTGCGCGCGATCGCCGAAGCGGGGCATCTCGATGAGGTCGCCGATCGTGCGATGCTCTGCGGCGAGCGACTCAACGAACTGATGGCGGCGGGACGCCCGGTATGGCGCGCGTTGCGCGGCAGGCTCAGCGATCTGTTGCGCGTCGGTGGAGCGCGCGCGCTGCGCGATATGCCCGATGCATTCTGCAGTTTCGGCGAAGCGCGAATGCATCTTCCGGCGAGGATCGGCGATTACATCGACTTCTATTCATCCCTCGAACATGCAACGAATCTCGGGCGCCTCTTTCGCCCCACCGGCGACCCTCTGTTGCCGAACTGGCGTTGGATTCCCATCGGCTATCACGGACGCAGTGCAACGATCGTTCCGAGCGGGACGCCGATTCGTCGTCCGTGCGGGCAGCGCAAGAGTCCCGAGGCGGAGGCGCCGGTCTTCGCGCCGAGCCGACGGCTCGATATCGAACTTGAGATCGGGTTCTTCGCCGGGCCCGGCACCGCGCTCGGCGAGCGCATTCCCGGCGAGCGAGTTCGCGAGCATATCTTCGGAAGCGTCTTGGTCAACGATTGGAGCGCCCGCGATATTCAAAGCTGGGAGTATCAGCCGTTGGGTCCTTTTCTTGGGAAATCGTTTGCGACGACGATCTCACCGTGGGTGGTGACGATGGATGCCCTCGAGCCTTTTCGCGTCGCGGGGCCCGTGCAGATTCCAGCTCCACTCCCCTATCTCCAACGCCACGATCCCGAGAATTTTTCGATCGCCCTCTCGGTGCGGCTCTCGAGTGCGTCGATGCGGGAGCGCGGATGCGATCCATCGACGATCTCGCGGACGAGTTTTGCATCGATGTACTGGAGCCAGGCGCAGCAGCTCACGCACGCCGCGAGTAACGGTGCAACGATTCGCCCCGGCGATCTTTTTGCATCGGGAACGATCAGCGGCGCGCTCCCCGGCTCCCAAGGGAGCCTGATCGAACTGACCGAGAACGGTGCGCACCCGTTGGAGCTGCCCGACGGCGAGAAGCGCGCGTTTCTTGAGGATGGGGACGAGGTAACGCTGCTCGCTCGCTGCGAGCGCGAGGGGTTTCGTTCCATCGGATTCGGCGCGGCACAAGGGCGCGTGATGCCCGCGGAGAGCGATCGATTCGCGTAAGAACGCGAACGCGCGTGGGCCCTTCGGAAAGCGCTGTTGCCCGATGGGCAGACAAACGCGATCTCGGTTCCGGTCGGGGTGACGGTTCTCAGCGGGGCAATTCGGTAGGCCGCGGGCGGCCTACGTCGTCGACCACGAGCGGTAGTACTGTTCGTCCTCGCAGAGGGTCGCTTCCCGAGCGACCTTTAGCGGCTTGAACGTATCGACCATAATCGCGATTTCGTCGGTCTCGCGCTTTCCGAGGCTCGCCTCGACCGCACCGGGCTGCGGCCCGTGCGGCGCGCCTGCGGCATGGAGCGTGATCGAGCCTTCGACGACTCCGCGCCGACTCATGAAGTTGCCGCTCACGTAATAGAGTACTTCATCGCAGTCGACGCTGGAATGATTGTACGGAACCGGAATCGCTAGCGGATGGTAATCGAAGAGGCGCGGCACGAACGCGCAGAACGCCGCACCCGGCGCTTCGAAGGTTGCGTGCGCGGTCGGTGGCTGGTGGAGTTTCCCGGTAATCGGCATGAAGTCCAGAAGATTGAACGCATACGGATAGCAATAGCCGTCCCAACCGACGACGTCGCAGGGATGATTTTCCACGATATAGATGGCGTTTCGTCCCCGATTGGTCACGCGAATTTCGTACGCCCCTGGATCGAGGCTCGGCGGCCCCAAGACCGGTGCGCGAAAATCTCGTTCGTAGTACGGCGCGTGCTCTTCGAGTTGCCCGAATTCATTGCGATATTTTCGCGGCACGCTCACCATGCCGACCGATTCGTGAACCACCATGTCGGTCGCTTCGGTGGGAACGATTCGCCATGTCGTGCCCGTCGGCATGAGGATGTAATCGAGCGGGCGATAGTCGAGCCGCCCGAACGGCGTTTCGAACGTTCCCGTGCCGCGGTGGATAAACAACAGCTCGTCGCCGCCGACGTTGCGGTAAAAGCTCGTCATCGGTTCGCGCGCCGTCGCAAGCGAAAGCAGCAAGTCGTCGTTTCCGAGGATCGGCGTGCGCGAATCGATCGCGTCGCCGGAGAGCGTTAATTTCCCGGTAATGAAATGCCGGTTGCGCAGCGGATCGTTCTCGTGGAGCTCCACGCGCGAGCGATGCCATTTGCGCACCTCGCGAGTCGCCGTCGGCGGACGCTCGTGATAGAGCAACGAGTAGATGCTCTCGAATCCGCGCGTCGAGAAGAGTTCCTCGGCATAGAGTCCGCCGTCGGGGCGACGAAATTGGATGTGGCGCTTCTCGGGAAGTTCGCCCGCTGCATGATAGCTCGGCATTTCCTACGCCTCGGGTGCTCGCTCGGTTGCGATAAATCCGTCGCGGTGCGAGCCGTCGCAAAACGGTTTGCTCTTCGATCGACCGCAGCGGCAGAGCGCCGCGTTCTCCCCTTCGACACGATAGGGGCGGCCGTCGACATCCACGATCGTCACGGGACCCTTCACTAAGTAGGGGCCGCTTTCGCGGACCTTAATCGTTACGTCAGCCATGAAGGGCGCTGTTCTTCCAGCGGTTCGACGAGCCCCGCAAGCGGAAGGGAGGATGGACGGCGTTTCGAAGCTCGTAGGGCAATTCAAGCAAGGGAGGACTCTCTTCATGACGTCTCTACGATATGCGGCAACCGCTGCGGCTCTCTGCACGCTCGTTCTTGCCGCCGCTCCGCTCGGCGCGCATTCGACGTCGGCCGGTAAGCCCGGGGAACCCAGGCCGACCCCAACCCCAACCCCGGTCGCGCTTCAGTACGATCAAATCTCGCGCATGGTGATGCCTCCGGCGACGGCTCCGCCTCCTGGAAGTTTCGACGAAAGTTATCGCCACTTGATCGCGCTCGCCGACGCGACCCCGTCGCCGCAACCGGCGCACCACGGCTTTCCGAGTTTGGGCGGCATGCTCGCGCGCGGCATGATGAAGCACGTCGCCGGCGGCCCGGCGTCGATGCAATCGATGCTGGAGATGATGCGCGACGGCTCGCTCGAGCGAATGACGTTCTATAAAAATTGGGTACGGATCGACGAGCCGGTGCAGCATACCGCAACGATCGAAAAATGCGATCGGCACGAGACGATCTTTCTCGATCTCGCGAAGAAGACGTATCGCGTCGTGAAGACGAGCGATGGGTGCGTCGCCGCGCCGCCGGCTTCTTCAACGATGCCGCAGATGCCCGGGAATATGGTCGACATGGCTCCGGGAACGGCGACGATGACGATCTCGAGTTCGGAGCGGAGCCTCGGTTCGAAGATGCTCGAGGGATATCGGACGCAAGGGACGCAAACGCAGCTCTCGATGACGACCTCCGGCGCGACGGGCTCGTGCCGAAACGGCTCCTCGAGCATGAGCATCGTTCGCTATATCTCGGGGATCGACAAATGGCGCGCCTACTGTCCGCTTCCGCGCGTTGCCGGGGCGCCGCCGACCTCGCCGGAGAGCGCGGTCGCTCGCGGGGGCTGCAAGCCGCACGTTGCGACGAAAAATGCCGGCTCCGCCGCGTTGTTGAGCCCCGGTCATAAACTCGTGCTCTACCGCCTCATGGAGATGCAGAGCGGCGAGAAGGGGCAATTCGGATCGTTGCTGGAGCGCGGAAACGTGCGCTGGCTCTACCGCCCCGAGGCCGAGCAGCTCTTCTCGATCCCTCCGGGCTTCACGGAAGCCGCCTCCTAGGGCGTCCTAGGGCGTCGGGCGCGCTGCGACTTCTCTCGCTTTACCCCCCTTGGCAGTCGCGTGCTATCATGCGCAGGCCATGATGGGGGCCGGGCCTCGCGCGGCGCGCCCTCGTCAACCCCGCCAGGCCCGGAAGGGAGCAACGGTTCGCGAATCGGCGCGGGTGCCGCGAGTCAACCCGGCTTCCGTCGTGGTGTGTATCGAAAGATCAACGTTAGGAGAAGATGCTGTCGTCGAATTTATCGCCCGACTTGCTCGCGGCGCTCGCCCTCGGTGGGATTCTCCTCGGAGCGATCGCCCTCGTGTTGGGAATTCTCGCCTTGCTCCGACTTGGAAAGAATCTTCCGGCGCTGGTGAAGTTGTTGCAGATTCACGACGATTTGCTCGGCGGGTCGGCCGGGCGCGCCTCGGAGCGTATTGCGGGCCTCGAGGCGGCGCTGCACGCGGCGGAGCGACGCGGCGACGAGAGCGCGGCACGGATCGCCACGCTCGAAGGGCTCGCGCAAAGCGATCTCTCGCTCGTCGGGTTCGTCCGTTACGACGCCTACGAGGACACCGGTTCGACGCTCTCCTATGCGCTCGCACTGCTCAATCGCCGGGGCGACGGCGTGGTATTGAACAGCATCTATTCGCGCGCCGACACCAGGACCTACGGTAAGAGCGTGCGCGCGTTTCTCTGCGAGAGCAATGCTTCGGAAGAAGAGATCGCCGCCATCGAGCGGGCTAAGGCATCGGCGACGCGCGGCGACGTTTCTGCGGGAGTATAACAAATGTTTCTCGATCGCTATCACGTGAAGCTCGTGCCGCAGAACGGCGAACGTATCTGGCGCTTCGTTCTCTCGCGTCGCGCGATCGTCGTTGCCTGCACGGTACTCGCGCTGCTGGTAATGGGTTCGGCGACCTTCGCGCTCGTCGCGGCGGGCATGGCGCATCACGAAGTCGCGCACCTGGAAGCGGTGACGATGCATCAGCGGCGCACCGTCACCTCGATCGACCGGCAAACCGAACAGCTCCGCGCGACGCTCGAACGCGTCGAACGCGAGAATCGGCGCATCGAGGCCGCGATCGGGATGCCGGTGAACGCGCCTCCGCCGGTTCGAAGTGCGAAGAAATCAGCGCACGGCACCTCGAAGGTGAGCCTCGTTCGGGCTCGACTTCACGAACTCGCCGTCGTCGCCGCGCGTGCGGCCGCGCTCTCGGAGCGTTCCCGCGCGCGAGCGGTGCGCGTGCTGAATCTCGGCAATATCACCGCACTCGCCCAAGCGGCGCTCGTGGCGCACATTCCCTCGATCGATCCGGTCGCCGGTGCTCCGGTCGTCGGATGTTTTTGCTATCGCACCTATCCCGACGTTGAGTTTCACGAAGGCGTCGATCTCGGCGCCGATTGGGGCGAGCCGGTGCGAGCGGCGGCAGCCGGCATCGTGACCGCCGCGTCGTACGACGGCGGATACGGCCTCATGGTCGATATCGATCACGGAAACGGGTACGCCACCTGGTACGCACATCTTTCGAGTGCCGACGTTCGCGTCGGCGAGCACGTGCTCAAGGGGCAAACGATCGGTCGCGTCGGAATGACCGGCTTCGCCACCGGCCCGCACGTCCATTATCAGGTCATGCACGACGGTACCCCGGTCGACCCGACGCCGTTTCTCGACGGCGTGCCGCGGAATGTCATCGCCGACAAGTCGTAGAAGCCTCCCAACGTGAACGCTATCGCCTGCACGCTCGGCCCGCTGCTGCTCGAGTTGCTCAATATCTATATGATCGTGCTGGTCGTGTACGCGGTTATTTCGTGGATTCCCGATCTTCAGGGAGCGTGGGTTCGCTATCTCGCCGCCGCGATCGAACCGGTTCTGAACCCGATTCGGCGCATCATTCCGCCGATGGGCGGCTTCGATATCGCGTTCATCGTCCTGATCTTACTCATTCAATTCGTCGTTCGCCCGGTGATTATCTCGGCAACGCTTCACGCCTGCGCGTTCTAAGCACCCAATGGAGAGAGCGACCGACCACGCGCATCGGCTGCAGACGATTTCGAATACGCGAAACTTTTGCATTATCGCGCATATCGATCACGGAAAGACCACGCTCTCCGATCGCCTTTTGGAGATGACCAAAACAATCGAGTCGCGCGTCTTGGAAGAGCAGCAACTCGACGCAATGGATCTCGAACGCGAACGCGGCATCACCATTCGCATGCATCCGGTCACGCTTCGTTACCCAGCCCTCAACGGCGAAATTTATCGGCTCAATCTCATCGATACCCCGGGGCACGTCGATTTTTCGTACGAAGTTTCACGCTCGCTCGCGGCCTGCGAGGGCGCGCTGTTGATTATCGATGCGGCGCAGGGCATCGAGGCGCAGACGTTGGCGAATTATCACCTCGCGCTCGAACATAACCTTACGATCGTTCCGGTGATCAATAAAATCGATCTCCCGGCCGCCGATCCTGAGCGCGTTATGGCCGAGATCGAAGAGCTGTTGGTGATCGAGCGGAGCGAATGCATCCTCGCCAGTGCGAAGAACGGCATCGGCATCGAAAATATTCTCGAAGCGATCGTCGCGCGGGTTCCCGCGCCGCAGGGGCATACCGATCTCGTTCGCGGCCTCGTGTTCAACGCTCAATTCGATCCATACCGCGGCGTCGTCAGTTACGTGCGCGTCGTCGACGGGGCGATCGAGAGCGGCACCAAATTTATGTCGATGGCGCACGAACGGGTCTACGAGTGCACGGAGGTGGGGCTCTTCGCGCCGCAGATGCGCCCGACGAAACGCCTGAGTATCGGCGACGTCGGCTACGTCATCGCCAACGTCAAATCGCTGGGCGATATCGATGTCGGCGATACGATTACCGCGGCGAACAATCCGGCCCACGTCGCGCTTCCGGGCTATCGGAAGGCCGTCCCGATGGTCTACTGCGGCCTCTATCCCAACGAAGGTGCGGCCTACGATTCGCTCCGCGACGCGCTCGACAAGCTGAAGCTCAACGATGCCGCGCTGGTTTTCGAGCCCGAGACCTCAATCGCGCTCGGCTTCGGTTTTCGCTGCGGGTTTCTGGGCTTGCTGCACATGGAGATCGTTCAAGAACGTCTCGAGCGCGACTATACCCTGGACCTCATCGCCACCTCGCCCTCGGTGGTCTTTCGGGTGACGCGAACCGACGGCAGCGTCGAACTCGTCGATAATCCGTCGAAGTTGCCGCCCTCCAATCTCATCGCGCAACTCGAAGAGCCCTACGTGAAAGCCACGATTATCTCCCCGCCCGAGTACGTGGGGGCGATCATGGAGATCATTCAATCGCGTCGCGGCGCCCTGCTGAACATGGAGTATCTCCACGACGGCCGGGTGATTCTCAGTTACGAGATGCCGTTGATCGAAGTGATCGTCGATCTCTTCGATCAATTAAAATCGCGCACGAAGGGCTACGCGTCGCTCGATTACGAACCGATCGGTTATCGCGAGGGCGACCTCGTGAAATTGGAAATTCTTCTCAACGGTGAGGCAGTAGACGCACTCTCCTTTATCGTCGCGCGCGATAAAGCATCGAATCGCGGGCGTCTGTTGGCCGAAAAGCTGAAGGAACTGATTCCTCGGCAAATGTTCGAGGTCCCGATTCAAGCGGCGATCGGCGGAAAGATCGTCGCGCGCGAAACCGTCAGCGCGATGCGGAAAAACGTGCTCGCAAAATGTTACGGCGGCGACATTAGCCGAAAACGCAAACTGCTCGAAAAACAGAAGGCGGGAAAGGAGCGCATGCGCCGTGTCGGCCGGGTCGAACTTCCGCAGGAAGCATTCATGGCGGTGCTCCAACTCGAGTCGTGAGCGAGCGATTCTTCCTCGCCAGCACTAACGATGGAAAACGAGCGGAATTTGCGGCGCTGCTCGCCCCGCACGGGATCGAACTCGGGGCGTCGATCCACTATCCCGAGGTCGAGGAGAACGCCGACGATTATTTCGGCAACGCGGCGTTAAAAGCCGCGGCACTCCGCAGCGAACTCGATCGACTCGGCGAGTCGGCGACGGTCTTCGCCGACGATAGCGGATTAGAGATCGACGCGCTCGACGGCGCACCGGGGCTTCGCTCGGCCCGATACGGAGGGCTCGAACTCACGTGGGCACAGCGGCGCGCGAGCCTCCTCGCGGAGCTCTCCGAGGTGCCGACGGGGCGACGTACCGCGCGCTTTTGCTGTGCGCTGCTGGCGATCGACGGGAAGGGGCGTCGCTTCGAGGGCTTCGGCGCGACGCATGGGACGATCGCGACCGTCGAGCGCGGCAGCGCCGGCTTCGGGTACGACCCGCTCTTTCTCCCGGATGGGGAGCGGCGAACCTTCGCCGAGATGAGCGCCGAGGAGAAGGCGCGGGTCAGCCATCGAGCTCGCGCCGTGCGGGCATTGCTCGCGGCGATGGATCGATGAGTTCGTCGCCGATCGATTTTCGTATCGCGTCGCCCGGTGAGGCCGCGGCGCTGCTCGGTGATGCGGCGCTGACGCCGACGCTCGCGGCGCTCGTCGCGCGCGAGCGCGCGCTTATGGCGATCGTGGAGGGCGAGCCGAGCGGGCTCGCAGTCTATACGTGCGATGAGATCGCGGTAGAACTACAAAGTATCGCGGTGGCGCGCGACGCGCGCGGGCGCGGCGTTGCGCGAGCGATGCTGGAGGAGCTGCGCGGCGACGAGCGCCGGATCGTGCGCGCGGTCGCTCCGACTCTCCCCGACGAACTCGCCCCGATGTACGGCCTGCTCGGCTCGATCGGCGAGATCTATTTCGGCTACAGCCTCGCGCTACCGACCGCGGAGCGCCTTGCCGGCGAACTCGATGGAGCCGGAGCGCTCGGGGTGCGCCCGGTGCAGGGCGCCGGCGATCTCCCCGGCCTGCTCGAACTCGACGCGCTTGCCGGAAGGCCGCGCGATGCCGCACTGCACGAAGCCGTGCAGGCCTCGGCGCAGGGACTGCTCTTTTCGCGCCCTGACGGCGAGCTCGCCGCGTACCTCTACGTCTCTCCCGATGGTGCGCTCGGACCGGGGGGTGCGGTAAGCGCGGCAGCACTCGGCGATGCGATGCTCTATGCGTTCGCGCGCCTGCGCTCGCTCGGACGAGATCTCGCGCGGGTGCGGGTGCCGACGGCGAGCGAACGTCTCACGCGCCTCCTTCGCCGATGCGGCGGGAGCATCGTGGAGGCGTCGGTGCGCCTCGGCGATGAGGGCCCGGCGCGCGGGCTCGGCTTGCCCCTCTGTGATATGCTCCGCGGGGAGCCGGCGGGACGTAGCTCAGCTTGGTAGAGCGCTTGCTTTGGGAGCAAGAAGTCGCAGGTTCAAATCCTGTCGTCCCGAGATGGATTGCATGCCGAAGGGCTCGCGCGCCCGTGGTCTAACAGGATAAGGCACGAGTCTTCTAAACTCGAAGATGGGGGTTCGAGTCCCTCCGGGCGCGTTTCGATGCGCATGCGTGGTGATTGTAGCTCAGCTGGTTAGAGCGCCTGACTGTGACTCAGGAGGTCGCCGGTTCGAACCCGGTCAGTCACCCCACTTCCGCTCGCTTCGCGGCCCCGCTTGAAAAAGTGGGGTCGCGAAACGTTGAGGAAGGAGTTATTCGGCGCTCGCCGTCGTATGCTCGCTCTATGGCCGAGCGTACGCGATGGGCACAGCGGGTTCCCAGCATCCTCGCGATCGTGCTGCTTCTGGTCGGAATCGCGCTTGCGGTTTCACAGTTGCTGGCTTACACGCGCTTTATGGCAGTCGCCACCGCGCCCTCGATCTCGACGCGCGAGCGGATCGCGATCGAGGCGTTTCGTCGCTCGCAACCGCTCGCGAATGCAGCCCTCGACTATCGCGATGCCGTCGTCGCCGGTAATGCGGCGGCACGCAAGCGCGCCGGCGCAGCGATGGGCCGCGAATTGGCGGCGATGAAAAAGCTACTGCTCGCGCCGAACGCGCGCGCGCTTGAGGCCGCAGCCTCGCTCGCGCCGGTCGAAGCGGGTTGGGTCAGGGCGCAACGCGCGCCGATGGGCTGGAAAGGGCTCGATGCGGTCAGCGCGCCGTTGAACCCGCTCGTGAATTTGATCCAAAATCTCGGCGACACTTCCAATTTTAGTTACGAGCGTTCTCACGTTTCGCAAAATCTCGCGGATATCGCGTTTAACGATCTCCCGAGCTCGCTGATGTTCCCGCGACGCGCGACCTTAGAGGTGCGGCATCTCGTCGCTGCTCGCACCTTCGCGCTTCCGGTTCGCATCGGCTTCAATGGAATCTCGACCGCCGTCGCGAGTTCGTACAGTCTCGCGCAAGACCACATCACTCGCACGGCCGCGAGGTTGCGCGCGTCCTTGCCGCGCGGCGAAACCCCGGCGGTCAACCGCTTTGTCGTGCGCGCGAAAACGTACGTCGCGGCGGGAACCGCGCTCTCCAACGCGCTCGCGAGCGCGGCGTTGCTCCCGCGGATCGACGGCGCGACGGAGCGCAAAATCTCCGCACTGAGCCTCGCCGCGGCCAGGAGCACAAACGCCCTCTACGGCGCCGTCGGCGGGATGCTCGTCGCCGATCTCGATAGCCGCGAAGCGAACTACGCCGCGGCGCAACGAGCGCGCGCTCTCACGGTGGTCGGGATCCTCTTGGTGCTCTTCGGGGCGCTCCTCTTGGCCTGGTCGATTGCGAACGGGCGGGCGCAGCGGGCGCTCGATGAAGCGCAGCGCGAGCGGGAACGATTGGCGAGCGAACTCGCGCGCCAGGATGCCGAACGCGCGCTCCATTTGAGCGAGGCACAGTTTCGCGCCGTCTTCGACGGTTCGACGATGGGGATCGCCATTCTCGATCGTCACGGAAAAGCGATCGACGCGAACGCCGTCTATCGTAGCGTGATCGACGTGCACCACCATCTTCTCGACGGGCACGAAAGCGAGTTCGCCGAAGTGATGAGCGGCGCGCGCGATGCTTTTACGGTCGAACGACGGATCGCCGGCCTAAGCGAAGAGATGTGGGTCGACGTCACTATCTCCGGCGTGACCGATTCGAACGGCGAGCATCCATTCGCCATGTGCACGTTTGCCGATAAGACGACGATCAAGCAGCAGGAGCGGCGGCTGAACTTCCAACGTCTCCACGACGCGCTGACCGGGCTCCCGAATCGGCAAGCCTTCGAAGAGCAGCTTGCGGTGCGCTTCGAGCACGCTCGCAGCGAAGCCGGGGCACTTTTCTCGGTCATTTTCGTCGATCTCGAACATTTCAAGGACGTCAACGAAAGTCTCGGACACTCGGGCGGAGACGCGGTACTTCGGCAGATCTCGACTCGTCTGCGCGGTTCCTTAAATGCCGACGATACCGTCGCTCGCCTGGGTAGCGACGAGTTTGCGATTCTCGTCGGCACGCTCGGCGACGTCATCCACGTGGAATCGCTCGCGCGACGATTGCTCGAAAACCTTTCGAAACCGTTCCTCGTCGAGGGTCGCCCGATCTTCCTCGGCGCCAGCATCGGCATCGCGATCGGGCCGGAGAAGTACGAGCGCGGCGACGAGGTCTTACGCGATGCCGAAATTGCGATGCAGTACGCGAAGACGGTCGGGCGCGAACGCTTCGCCGTCTTCGATGCCGAGATGCAGACGGCGGCCGCCGAGCGCGTTGCGCTCGCCGCGGATCTGCGCTTCGCCGTCGAGCGCCGCGAGTTCCGCGTGCTTTACCAGCCGGTCGTCGATCTGCGCACCGGCGCGATCAAAGGGGCGGAAGCGCTCTTGCGCTGGGATCATCCGACGCGCGGCGTTATTTCGCCGATGCTTTTCATTCCGCTCGCCGAGCGCGGCGGCTTCGCCCGGAGCATCGGCGCTTTCGTGCTCGATACCGGGTGTTCGCAACTCGCCGCGTGGCGACGCGCCGGGATCGATATCAGTACGTTCACCCTGCATTTCAACGCGACGCCGACGGAGCTGCTCGAACCGGGCTTCGACCGCACGCTCAGCGCGGCGATCGACGAATATGCGCTCAAGCCGAGCAACCTGGCAATCGAAATCACCGAGAATTCGATGCTCGACGATACGGAATTGGCGATGGAGAGAATCGAGCGGGTTCGCGAGCGTGGATTCGCCGTCTGCATCGATGATTTCGGGACCGGGTACTCCTCAATGCGCTACATGCAGCACTTTAAGATCGACGCCATTAAGATCGACAAAGGGTTCGTTGCCGGCGCGAACGGCGAGATCGCCAGCGAACCGATCGTCCACACGCTCGTCCGGCTCTCGGAGGCCTTCGGCGTCCGCGTCGTCGCCGAAGGCGTGGAGACCGAACGGCAGCGCGAGGTCCTCATCGCCGCCGGGTGTATCGACGCGCAGGGCTTTCTTTTCGCCGAGCCGCTGACGGCAGCGGAGTTTCGCGAGCGCCTGGTCGCCCAGGCAGAAAATCTTTCCTCGATGGCCGCGACCGGCACGTAACGAAAGGCGCACCTTTTTCGCTTGCAAAAGCCTGGGCGGCCGTTTACACTGATACGCGCCTCTGCGCCTTTAGCTCAGTCGGTAGAGCAGCGGACTTTTAATCCGTTGGTCCTGGGTTCGAGTCCCAGAGGGCGCAAAATACGCACCGCTAGCTCAATTGGTAGAGCAGGTGACTCTTAATCACTTGGTTGGGGGTTCAAGTCCCTCGCGGTGCACCAAAGTTTTCTCTTGCCGGTAGCTCGGCGGCGCAGGATTTGGTGGGTTCTCGTTATAGTATGGGGCGTTCGCCTGAGGGCAAGTGGCGAAACTGGTAGACGCGCTGGATTTAGGTTCCAGTGGGGAGACCCGTCAGAGTTCGAGTCTCTGCTTGCCCACCATCCCGCGCGCGGCGGGCCGTTCGATGCGGAAGTAGCTCAGTGGTAGAGCATCGCCTTGCCAAGGCGAGGGTCGCGAGTTCGAATCTCGTCTTCCGCTCCATCGCGGCGCGCCGACCCCAACCAAGTGAGTAAGGATCCCGTGACGACCTCAACCCTCACCCGACTCGATGCGACGAGCGTCGAACTCGTTATCCCCGTGCTGCCCGATGCACTCGATCGCGCCCGCGAGGTCGCCTTTCGGCGTCTGAGCAAGAACGCGCGTATTCCCGGTTTTCGCAAGGGGCACATCCCTCGTCGCGTCTTCGAGCAGACCTACGGCACCGCGGGAATCGAATCCGAGGCGATGGAGGATCTCGTTCCGGAGCTCTATAGCTCGGCGGTTCGGGAACACGAACTCGCCCCGGTCGCGCGCCCCAAGCTCGAGATGCTCCCCAGCGCGGAGAACGAGCCGCTGCGCGTGAAGGCGCGCGTTGAGGTGCGCCCGAGGTTGGAGTTAGGAACCTACACGGGGCTCTCGGTCTCGGTCCAGGAGCGCACCGTCAGCGACGACGAGGTCGCCCGCACGCTCGAAGGGCTCGCGCGCGATCTCGGCACCCTCGCCCCCGTCGATCGCCCGGCCGCGCTCGGCGATATCGTGACGATCGACTTCATCGGGCGGATCGATGGGACGCCCTTTGAGGGAGGCTCCGCGGAGGGGCAGGTCGCCGAGTTGCTCGAGGACCGCTTTATTCCGGGCTTTGCGACCGGAATCGTCGGTATGAACGCCGGCGAACGCCGAGAGATCGAAACGCATTTTCCCGAGGGCTATCACGCGAGCGAACTCGCCGGAAAGACGGCGATCTTCGAGGTGACGCTCCACGACGTGAAGCAGCTTGAAATGCCGACGCTCGACGATGCCTTCGCCGCCGAGGTCAGCGATTTCGCGACGATCGAGGAGTTGCGAGCGGAGATCCGCAAGCGGCTCGAGGGGATCGCCGAAGCCCGCGTGCGTCGCGAGATCGGCAACGCGGTAATGGAGCAGCTCGTCGCTTCGCACGATATTCCCGTGCCGCCGAGCCTGCTGGTCGCCGAACGCGAGCAGCTCGTCGAAGAGGCGCGGCGCATGGCCCAAGAGCAGGGAGCGAATTTTGCGGAGTATCTGGCCTCGATCGGCAAGACGGAGGAAGAACTTCGCGAGGAACTTACCGGAGATGCCGAACGTCGCGTGAAGGGGACGCTTCTGATCGAAGCGATCGCCGATACGGAGGGGATCGAGGCGACCCCGGGAGAGATTCAGGCCGAACTCGCTCTCCTCGCTCGCCGATACGGCCAGCCCGTGGAACGCGTACGCGAGGCGCTCGCGCAGAACATGCAGTCGGTCTACGACGGCATCGTCCGGAATAAAACCCTCGAATTTCTCATCGACAAGGCGCAGCGCGTCGCCGCGCCGTAGAGAACGTACACGCAGCGTCAACGCGACGGCTTCATGCCGTCGGTGAAGAAGGGATAGGTCGTTCTCCGATGGGTCACTTGGTACCGATGGTCGTCGAACAGTCGTCGCGCGGGGAGCGCGCGTACGACATTTATTCGCGGCTTCTCAAAGACCGTATCGTTTTCGTCGGCGGCCCGATCGACGATTCGATCGCGAGCTTGACGATCGCGCAGCTGCTCTTCCTGGAAAAAGAAGACCCCGACAAAGACATCGATATGTATGTCAATAGCCCCGGCGGCAGCGTGACCGCCGGCCTGGCGATCTACGATGCGATGCGTTTCATTAAGCCCGACGTCGCGACGATTTGTATGGGCATGGCGGCATCGATGGGCTCGATCCTCCTGACCGGCGGCGCTCAAGGGAAGCGCTTCGCCCTTCCGCATGCGAAGATTCTCATCCATCAGCCGTGGGTCTCCCAGCTCGGGGGGCAGGCGACCGACGTGGAGATCGCCGCGCGCGACCTGATCGCGACCCGACTGACGGTGGCAAAAATTTACGAAGCGACCTGCAAGAAGCCCCTCGATGACGTCCTCAAGGACATCGATCGCGACTACTATATGACCGCCCAGGACGCCAAAGAGTACGGGATAATCGATAGCATCATCGAAGACCGTAGTTCGATGCCGTCTCCGGCACCGTAGCCGAGGGAGGTCGCCCGTCCGCCATGTTTCGTTTCGGGGATGAAAAGGGGCAACTGAAGTGCAGCTTCTGCGGAAAATCGCAGGAGAACGTGCGGAAATTGATCGCCGGGCCCGGCGTCTACATCTGCGACGAATGCATCGAGCTCTGCAACGAGATCATCGAAGAGGAGCTCTACAAGGCTGCCGATGACGGCGCGCGTCTGCGGGCCCTGCCGAAGCCACGCGAGATCAACCAGATTCTCGACACCTACGTCATCGGGCAAGATCGCGCGAAAAAAGCGCTCGCAGTTGCGGTGTACAACCACTACAAACGCATCAATGCCGGCCCCGCCGGGAGTGGGGCGGACGACGTCGAGCTGCAGAAATCGAATATTCTTCTCGTCGGGCCGACCGGCTCGGGGAAGACCTATCTCGCGCAAACGCTGGCGAAGATTCTCGACGTTCCGCTCGCGATGGCCGACGCGACCTCGCTTACCGAGGCCGGCTACGTCGGCGAAGATGTAGAAAATATTTTGCTGAAGCTCATCCAAGCCGCCGACTACGATGTCAAGCGCGCGGAGCGCGGGATCATTTATATCGATGAGATCGATAAAATCGCTCGGAAGAGCGAGAACCCGTCGATCACGCGAGACGTCTCGGGTGAGGGCGTGCAACAAGCGCTCCTGAAAATACTCGAAGGCACCACGGCAAACGTACCGCCGCAGGGCGGGCGTAAACATCCGCACCAAGAATTCATCCAGATCGATACCACCAACGTGCTCTTCATCTGCGGCGGAGCGTTCGATGGTTTGGAACGCATCGTCGAATCGCGAGTTGCCGCGAACAACATGGGATTTCGTGCGAATCCGGAGAGCAAACGCGTCGCTCGAGCGAGCAAAATGCTCGGTCAGCTGCTCCCCGAGGATCTGCTGAAGTTCGGTCTCATTCCGGAATTTATCGGGCGCCTGCCGATCGTCGTCACGCTCGATGCGCTCGACGATCTGACGCTGCGGCGCATTCTCACCGAGCCGCGGAACGCGCTCGTGAAGCAGTTCCAGCGCATTCTGGCGATGGATGGCGTCGATCTGCAGTTCACCAAGGACGCGCTCGTCTCCATTGCCGCGAAAGCGCAAGGCCGCAAGACCGGCGCGCGCGGGCTTCGTTCGATTCTCGAAGAGATCATGCTCGATGTGATGTACGATCTTCCGTCGCTCGTCGGCGTCAAGAAGTGCGTCGTGAATAAAGACGTCGTCGAAAAACGCGAGCAACCGACGTTGATCTACGGCGATCGTCAGAAGGAGATGCCCGCCTAGCGCATCGGCGCTAGCGTGCGAGCAGCTCTTCGACCGGCGGAAGGTCGCCGGCGTGTTCGCCGCGATGAATCCAGGCAACCCGCCCGGCGGCGTCGATACGCATCGCTCCCGGCACGCGTCCGAGGTCGTCCCATCGCGCTTTCGCCCAGTTTTGTCGAAAGCCGGCGCGTCGGTTTTCCAACGCGCGTCGTATGAGATCGCGCGAGAAGAAGGTGAGGATCGAGGCCGGGCGCAGCCGTGCGGCGCGATGCGTGCGCCGTTCGGGATCGGCGATACAGGCATCGGCGACCCCGTAGCCTCCGCAGAGTGCCGCAGTCGTCGCTGCATCGGCGGCGACCACGATATAGACGCGAGCGTCGCGCTTCGTTGGATCGGACTCGCGCAACTGCGCGAGCGGCTCACCGAAGAACGTTCAACCGGTATGTCGCGGCCAAATGACGAGTGCGGGGAGCTCGATCGGCCGGGGAAAGAGTTCGAGCGGGGCGGCTTCGCCGACGGTAAAACGTTCTCTCATGCCCCTGGAACCGGGGCGAGCCGCAAACGGTTGAGCTCCTCTCGGTCGGTTCGGTCGATCGCAATCGGCGTGATACTGACGAAACCGTGGAGGACGGCGCCGATATCGCAGTCGGGATCGTCGCTATCATCGCGCCCCGGAAGATTCCAGACGCGGTAATACCGCGCGTCGCGGCGCTCGTCGGTGCGGGAGATCGTGTCGCCGTAGCGCTTGCGCCCGAGGCTGGTGAAACGGCGTCCGAGCAGCCGGTCGGGAGCGAGGTTGGGAACGTTGACGTTCCAGTACCGCTCGGGCGGCAATTCGGCGAAGGCCTGCGGAACGAGCAGGCGCGCCTGCTCGGCGGCGCTCTCCCAGCGGCGCGCCATCGACCGGTCGTCGGGGTCGCTCGCGAGCGAGAGGGCGAGCGCGCGAACGCCGAGGAGGACCGCCTCGACCGCGCCGGCGACCGTCCCGGAGTAGTTCACATCGTCGGCGAGGTTCGGGCCGTCGTTGATGCCGCTGACGACGAGGTCGGGGCGCTCGCCGCAGAGCTCGCCGATGCCGATGACCGCACAATCCGCCGGCGTCCCGGTGCAGGCGTACGCACGGATGCCCTCGATTCCGTGGTACGGCGTAATGCCGACGGAGTCACCGGTCGTGATCGCGTGGCTCACGCCGCTGCGGTTGCCGTCGGGGGCGACGACGACGATCCGGGCGATCTCCGCGAGCGCGAGCGCGAGCGCGTGCAAGCCGGGCGAAGCGATTCCATCGTCGTTGGTGAGCAAGATCGTTGGGGTACGCATCGTGGCGCGCTTCGAGCGCACTCGCGCCCCTGCCTGCAGGCGATTTGCGCGCGCGCAGACAACAGTGCGCGCCGTGCCGTCCACTTCCACCGCGTCGTCGCCTTCGAAACCGACGTTACTGTCGCGCCTCGATTCGCTCGCATGGTCGCCGATGCACACGCGTATCGCCGTCGCGCTCGGCATCGCGTGGGTGCTCGACGGCTTCGAGACGGCGATCGTCGGCCCGGTGCTCTCGAGTATCGCTTCGCACTTGCACTTCAGCGCGAGCTTGGCGGCGTGGGTCAACCCCATCTACACCATCGGTATGCTCGTCGGCGCGTTGGTCTTCGGGGAGCTCGCGGATCGTCTCGGACGCAAGCGTCTTTTTATGGTGACGCTCGCGATCTACGCCGTGGCGACGATCCTTACCGGATTTTCGTGGAATTATCTCTCGCTCGCATTTTTTCGCTTCCTCACGGGTATTGGCATCGGCGGAGAATTTTCTGCGATTAACTGCGCGATCGACGAATTCGTTCCGGCGCGCTTTCGCGGCCGTACCGACGGATTGATCAACGCTTCTTGGAATATCGGTGCGATTGCCGCTTCGAGCATCGCACTCTACGCGCTCGGGAACGTCGGCGGTGCGACCTGGAGACTCGTGTTTTGGTTCGGAGCGCTCTTGGCGGTCGGAGTGTTGATCGTGCGCCGCTTCGTTCCGGAGTCGCCTCGCTGGTTACTCGCCCGCGGGCGCGTCGCCGAGGCGCACGAGATCGTGGCGGTCGTAGAAGCCGCGAGCGGCGCCGCGACCGTCGTCGACCCCGATCTGCCGATCGAATTTACACCCTTGCTTCCGGCGACGGGCTATTTCGGACAAATTGCGGAGCTCTTCCGGGCGACGCCGCGTCGGTTATTTTTTGCATTCGTGGTCAATCTCGCGCAGGTGATGCCGTATTACGGCATTCTCGCAATCGCCGGTATCGCGATCTTCCCCGCAGTCGGCATGCACGGACAAGAGATTCCGCTCCTCTATTTATTGGGCGCATTCTGCGGCCTGAGCGGCCAGGTGGTCTCCTCGCTGCTGATGGATCGTTGGGGGCGTCGCCCTACCATGCTGCTCGGCTTCACGCTGGCGGCGCTGGGATCGCTCGCGCTCGCCCTCGGGCTGGGAAGTACCGCGACCTTCGTCGCCGCCTTCGCCGTATTCAGCACCTTCAGCGCGTGGGTCGGTTCGGGCGCGTACGTGATTACGAGCGAACTCTTTCCGACGCACCTGCGAGCGACCGGTATCGGCCTCTCGGTCGCGGTGGGGCGCGTCGGAGCGATCGCCGCACCGTTGGCGTTCTACGCGCTCTTCGCGCGTGCGGGCGTCGCCCCGGTCTTTGTGGCGATGGCGGCGATCTTTGCCGTCGGCTCGTTCGCGCTGCTCTGGTGGCTGCGCTATGGCGTCGAAGGGCGGAATCGTTCGCTCGAAGCGATGTTGGTCGACGGCGTATTATAGAACGAGCATGACGAACGAGGAATTGCCGGCTACCTACGATCCGCGGCGCGTCGAAGCGTCGCGTTATGCGTGGTGGGAAGAGAAGGGCCTTTTTCATGAGGAACCCGACCCCGCACGCCCGCCCTTCATTATTGCGATGCCGCCGCCCAATGTTACCGGTCGGGCTCATCTCGGTCACGGCTCGACCTATACGCCGATGGATATTCTCACTCGATATCATCGTATGCTCGGCGACAACGCCGATTGGTTGCCCGGCACCGATCATGCGGCGATCGCCACGGAATCGGTGCTCGTGCGCGAGTTGGCAAAGAACGGCGAAAGTCGCGAGTCGCTCGGGCGCCCGCGGTATCTCGAGCGCGCGTGGGCGTGGGCGAAAGAGTACGGCGGAACGATCGAGGGACAGTTTCGTACGTTGGGCTTCGGCCCCGATTGGGAGCGTTCGCGCTTCACGATGGATGAAGGGCTCTCCGCAGCGGTCCGCGACGCCTTCGTGCGCCTTTACCGCGAAGGGCTCATCTATCGGGGGAAACGGTTAATTCACTGGGATCCCAAATCGCAGACGACGCTCTCCGATGCAGAGATCGATCGCGAAGAATGCGATGCGACGCTCTGGTTCGTTCGCTATCGCGGCGTCGATGGAGGCGAGGGCATCGTCGTTGCGACGACGCGCCCCGAAACGATGCTCGGCGACGTAGCGATTGCGGTCCACCCCAACGACGAGCGCTATGGCGCACTCATCGGCTCGAAGGTCGTTCTGCCGTTGACCGGCCGTGCGATTCCGGTGATCGCCGACGACGCCGTCGATCCGGGTTTCGGAACCGGCGCGGTGAAAGTCACGCCGGCGCACGATGCCGTCGATTACGAAATCGGCCGCCGTCACGATTTGCCGATGCCCTCGATTTTCGATCTTCACGCGCGCATCAGCGATGCGGAGATTGAGGTCGGGCCCTATAACGGGCTCGATCGCTACGTCGCGCGCGACCGTATTCTCGCCGATCTTCGCGCGTCGGGTGCGTTGCTGGAAGAGCGCGCGCATCGGATGGCGATCGCTCGAAGCGAACGGAGCGGCGAGGTCGTCGAGCCGATGCTCTCGCTGCAATGGTTCGTGCGGATGGAGTCGCTCGCGAAGCCGGCATTGGCCGCATACCGCGAAGGACGGCTCCGATTCGTTCCGGAGCGCTACGGGCGTACCTACGAACAATGGCTCGAGCAGATTCGCGATTGGAACATTTCGCGACAGGTGTGGTGGGGACACCAACTGCCGGTCTGGTACACGCCCGACGGCTCGATCGTCGTCGCGCACGATGAGGGGGAGGCGCGGGCGATCGCGCAACGCGACCACGCAGGCGCCTCGCTAACGCGAGATCCCGATACCCTCGACACCTGGTTTAGCAGTGCGCTCTGGCCCTTCTCGATCCTCGGTTGGCCGGCCTCGACACCCGAACTCGACCATTGGTATCCGACGAGCGTATTGATCACCGGCGGCGAGATTATCTTTTTATGGGTGGCGCGTATGGTCATGATGGGCCTTCACCTGCTCGACCGTTTGCCGTTCCCCACCGTCTTCGTCACGCCGTTGGTCTTCGACGCACAGGGCCGGAAGATGAGTAAATCGCTCGGGAATGCGATCGACCCGATGGATTTGGTCGTGAAATACGGCGCCGACGCTTTTCGCGTGGGCATCCTGCGCCAGATGCGGCTCGAAGGACAAGAGATTCGTTTTCAAGAGTCGCGTTGCGAAGAGGCACGGAATTTCAACAGCAAGATTTGGAATGCGTTGCGGTACGCTCGCGCGCTTTCCGAGGGGCTTCCGGGGGCGATGCAGTTGCCGCTGTCGGCCGAGCGGACGCTCGCCGATCGCTGGATCGTGGCACGTTTGCGGGCGACGATCGAACGGACGAGTGCGCTCTTCGACGGTTTCGATTTCGGCAATGCGGTCGAGACGCTCTGGCGCTTCGTGTGGTACGAACTCTGCGACTGGTATATCGAGGCGACGAAGATGCCCGAGGCGCGGGCGACGCGAGCGTCGGTCCTTTCGTACGTGCTCAACGCGTCGATGCGTCTCTTGCACCCGATCGCGCCGTTTATCACCGAAGAGGTTTGGCAGGCGCTCCCGCACGACGGCGAGAGTATCGTCACGGCGGCCTGGCCCGATCCCTTCGAATGTGCTGAAGATGCGCGAGCGGTCGCGGAATTCGAAGCGTTTCAGCGTTGCATCGAACGCATTCGCAACGAACGGGTCGCCTACGGCCTCGCTCCGCGCGCGCCGATGAACATCCGCATTCCGGCGAACCTTCCCGAAGAGCTCCGCGCGCTGGTGCTGCACTTCGGCGCGGCGGCAGGTCTCGAAAGCGAGGCAGTGGGAGGGGATGCGATCGCGGCGCTCGATGCGGTGAGCGTCGAGGCTCCGCGCGAACAAATGACCGAACGCTACCGACGGGAGGTCGAACGATTGCTCGCCGAGGTCGCTCGCTCGGAGAAGAAGTTGGCAAACGAGGCGTTTGTGGCGCGAGCGGCCGCCGAGGTCGTCGGTGCCGAACGAGCGAAACTCGATGGATATCGTAACGATCTACGGCGGGCGCGCGAGGCGCTCTCCGCGATGGAGGCAGGCAAATGAGTGCACGCAGTCGACGGCTCGTCGGAGCCGAGGAGATCGAACGGATCATCGCGCGGCTCGCGCACGAAATTTTAGAACCGGAGGACGCGCGAAAGGGGATCGAACTTTTCGGAATCCGTCGCGGCGGCGAGGCGCTCGCGCAGCGACTCGCGGCGCACATCGAACGCATCAGCGGCGTCGCACCGACGTTGGGCTATCTCAACGTCAATCTCTATCGCGACGATAACGTCGTCCACGCGCTTCCGGAGTCGCAGATCCCCGACGCGGTCGATGGGCGGTCGCTCGTGATCGTCGACGACGTGCTCTTTACCGGACGAACGGTTCGCAGCGCTCTCGACGCGCTGATCGATCTCGGCCGGCCTTCGGCGATTCGCCTTTGCGTGCTCGTCGATCGCGGCCTTCGCGAATTGCCGGTCCAAGGCGATTACGTCGGGCGCCGCATTCCCACCAGCCGTCGCGAGCGCGTGGTCGTTACGTTGCATCCGACGCCCGCCGCGACCGACGAGGTCTTGCTCGTTGACGACGACGCGTAGCCTGCTCGATATCGACGACCTCACTAACGAGGAAGTCGATGCAATTTTTTCGCTCGCGCATGAATTCGCGCAGCGCCCGGCACCGCGTTCCCTCGAGGGACGATTCTGTGCGAATATGTTTTTCGAACAAAGCACGCGAACGCACGTTTCTTTTCAGTGCGCGCAAATGCGCTTAGGAGCGAATGTCGTCAACCTTTCGCCGGCACAATTAAGCCTTGCGACCAAGGGCGAGCGGCTCGACGACACGGCGATCACGCTGCGTGCCTTAGGAATCGACGTGCTGGTCGCGCGGCATCCGCTCGCGGGCGCCGTTGCCGAGCTCGCCGCGGCATTCGACGGCTGCACGGTAAACGCAGGTGACGGGACCAACGCGCACCCGACGCAAGCATTGTTGGACACCTTTACGCTGCGAGATATTCTTGGAGACGTACGCGACCGCACGATTGCGTTCGTCGGTGACATCCGGCACAGCCGGGTCGCGCACTCCTCGATGCGGCTTCTCCATCGCTACGGTGCGCGGGTACTCGCCATCGGCCCCGAGGCCTTTCTGTCCGCAAGCGAGGTGCCGTCCGCCGTGCGTATCGCGCGCGATTTCGATGCGGCGCTCGAGTCCATCGACGCGCTCGTCATGCTGCGCGTGCAGCGCGAACGCTTCGATAGCATGCCGATCGACGACAACGCCTATATCGCGGCATACCAACTCAACGACGAACGCCTCGAACGGGTCGGCCCGCGAACGCCGATTCTTCATCCGGGGCCCTACAATCGCGGAGTCGAGATCGTCGACGCCGTAACCGTCGATCCTCGGTGGCGTTACCGCGAACAGGTGCGCAACGGCGTTTTGGTGCGGGCGGCCCTTTTGCACCATCTCGTTCACGGCTGGTAGGCGATGCTCGTTCGGGGTGGGCGCATCGTCGATCCGCGACAACGTCTCGATGCATTACGCGATCTTCGTACCGAGGGCGAGCGCATCGTCGAGATCGGGGAGCACCTGCGCGCGCGTGCCGGCGAAGAGACGATCGACGCGGTGGGCTGGGTCGTCGCACCGGGATTCATCGACGCGCACGTGCACTTGCGCGAACCCGGATTCGAGACGAAGGAGACGCTCGCTTCGGGAACTGCAGCTGCGGTACGCGGCGGTTTTACCGCGCTCTGTGCGATGCCGAATACCGAGCCGGCGATCGACGGCGTGGAGATGGTGGCGCGGGTTGCGTTTCCCGCTCCAAACCGCGAACGCGGAGTCCTCGCGCGAATTTTTCCGATTGCGGCGATGACGCGCGCCCGTGCGGGGCGCGAGGTGCTCGATTATCCATCGCTCGTCGCGGCGGGCGCGGTCGCGTTTTCCGACGACGGAAGCACGGTCGCCGACGCGCGCGTGATGCGCGAGGTCCTGCGCGCGCTCGTCTCGCTCGGCCGCCCGGCGATCGTTCATGCCGAAGATGCCGCACTGAAGGGAAACGGCGTCATGCATGAGGGCGCGGTCTCGGCGCGGCTCGGCGTTCCGGGAAGCCCCGCATCGGCGGAGGAGAGCATCGTCGCGCGCGATCTTGTTCTCGCGTTGGAGGTCGGCGCCCGCGTGCATATCGCCCACGTGTCGACCGCTCGCAGCGTGGAACTCATCGCCTGGGCACGAGAGCGCTGCGCGCGCGTGACCTGCGAGGTCACGCCGCATCATCTGTTGTGCACCGATGAAGCGGTCGAGGAGTTCGGGGCGCGAGCGAAGGTGAATCCGCCCTTGCGCACCGCGGCCGACGCGCGCGCGTTACGGGATGCGGTGCGGGCCGGTGCGATCGATTTTTTTGCGAGCGATCACGCGCCGCATACCGATGCCGAAAAGAGCGGCGATCTCGCGCACGCGGCGGTCGGCTTCACCGGGTTGGAGATCGCGGTCGGAGCGTATGCCCGCGCGCTGCCCGATCTTTCGATGAGCGATTTCGTCGCACTCTGCAGCACGCGCGCCGCCGAGGTGTTCCAGCTTCCCGGTGGGACGCTTGCGGTCGGTGCTCCCGCCGATATCACGATGTTTTCGGAGCGGCCCTGGCGCGTCGATCCCGCGCGCTTCGCATCGAAGGGGCGCGCGACGCCCTTCGAGGGATGGGAGCTTCCGCGATGCGTGGAGGCGACGGTTGTCGCCGGGCGCGTTGCCTACCGCGCCGAGGGTGGAGCGAGCGGCTCCTAGGAGCCTGTCGCAGTATTGCCCACGCGTCCAACGATGGGCCTGCGGGTGCGGCCATTGTGGCCGATTTTGTCGTCGCTCGTCGCTTCAATGACGCTGTTATTCCGCGCTCCTCGCTCCTCGAACTCGGCCAAAATGGCTCGCATTGAACGCATGGCCGATACTCCGACAGGCTCCTAGTGGTGGAAGAGCGGCGTCTGTAAGAGGCCGTTGATGACGAACTGCACCGCGAGCGCGGCGAGCACGATGCCGAGCACGCGCGAGACGACGTGAATCCCGGTCGTACCGATGCGGTGCAAGAAGCGAGCGGCACCGCGCATGCAGAGCCAGGTTACGAAGAGTGCCGCCGCATAAGCGAGCACCGTAGAGAGGATGCGCGTCGCGGAGCCTGCAGCGAGGCTGACGAGGAGCAGGACCGTCGCAAGCGTCCCCGGCCCCGCGATCATGGGGATCGCTAGGGGGAAGACCGCCGGGTTCTCGGCGGCGCTCGCAGCGCGTTCCTCGTCTTCGGTGCGGCGCGTACCGGTCGGCCGGGCGAAGAGCATATCGATCGCGATGAGGAAGAGCAGCATGCCCCCGGCGATGGTGAAGGCCGGGAGGGTGATCCCGAGGTAGGCGAGCACCGCCGGGCCGACCAGGCCCATCGCCGCCATGACGACCGCGGCGACGAGCACCGCCTGATCGACGATGCGGCCGCGCTTTTCGCGCGGCAAGTGGGCGGTCGTCGCCATGGTGAACGGGATCATGCCGAGCGGATCGACGATGGTAAATGCCGTTGCGAATGCCGTCGCGGTAAAATGCCAGTCCATTACCGCCGAGGGATCGAGCTTCGGGATGCCAAACCCTTTGCCCCGATGCCTCACCCCGCCGCACTTTTTCTCGCCGACGGTTCGCGCTTCGACGGCGATGGGCTCGCATGCACCGGAATCGCGCTCGGGGAAGCGGTCTTTTATACCGGGATGACCGGGTATGAAGAGGCGCTCACCGACCCCTCATACGCCGGACAGATTTTGACCTTCACCTACCCAATGATCGGCAATTACGGGATCAGCGGCGGCGCCGCCCAGTATGGCCGCGCCTGCGTCGCCGGAGCGATCGTGAAGCGCATCTCGTACCATCCCTCGCACTACCTCTCGAAGGAGTCGCTGCCTGCCTGGCTCGACGACCAGCGCGTTCCCACGATGGTCGGGGCCGATACGCGGGCGATTACGATCGCCCTGCGCGAGCACGGAACGATCTGGGCCGCGCTCGCCGTCGGTGCCGAGGAGATCGCCGATGCCGAAGCTCGACTCGCCGCTTTCGTTCGCAGTGCGACGACGAAAGATTTGGTGCCCAGCGTCGCCGCGCGCACCGCGCATGTCGAAGGGCTTCGCGGCGGCACGCGGGTGACGTTGGTCGATTGCGGAGTGAAACGCGCGATTCTCCGCGATCTCGCGGCACTTGGGGCGGAGATCACCGTGGTTCCCTACGATGCCACTCGCGAACAGATTCTCGCAAACGACCCGGCGATGGTGCTCGTGTCGCCGGGGCCCGGCGATCCGACCGATCTCGCCGGAACGATCGAGACGCTGCGCTCGCTGATCGGCAGCGTTCCGCTCTACGGCATCTGTCTCGGCCATCAACTGCTCGCGCTCGCCTACGGGGCGCGCACCTATAAGTTGCCCTACGGTCACCGCGGCGGGAATCAACCCGTCAAAGACCTTCGCCGCGACGAAGTAATCGTCACGGCGCACAACCACGGGTACGCCGTCGATGCAGCGTCGCTTCCCGACGAACTCGAGGCAACGATGACGAACCTCAACGACGGAACGAACGAAGGTTTCGCACACCGAACGCTCCCGATTGAGGCCGTGCAGTTTCATCCCGAGGCGTCGCCGGGACCCCGCGATGCGCGCCGGCTCTTTGCAACGTGGCTCGATCGCGCTCGCTCGTTCGCATAAATCTCGGCCTCGTTCTTGCGGCGCTCGCCTTCGTGCTCGCCCCGCGGATCGGCGTCGCGCAGAGCCTTCCGCGCCTGGAGGTCGAGCGCTTTACGATGAGCGCGCAGCCCTCCTCGCCGACGATCGGTCGGGCGTTTGCGTTGACGATCGTTCTGACGGTTCGCGGCAACGTCAGCCGTATCGACAACGTGACGCTACCGATCCTCTCGCAATTGGAATTACGCGGCGACGAGCGGACGATCCACCATGCGAACGGGGAGAGCATCTATCGCGAAACGTTGACGGTGCGAGCGGCACGCACCGGAGCGATTCGACTCGCGCCGGCGACGCTCGACGCGATCGACGCACGAACCGGACAGGCGGAGCAATATTCCAGTAATCCGCTGACGATCGTGGTGCGCGGAGGGGCGCTGCAACCCTTTGCGACGGTCGGGAGCGCGGTGGGGAACCTCGTGCCGATCGTGGTTCGCATCACGTACGTTCTCGCCGCGCTCATCGCGGTCGTCCTCGTGGTGGCGGCGATACTGTGGTTGCGCCGTCGACCGCGGCTCCCCGAGCCGGTCCTCGCTCCCATCGCGATCGCCGAGCCTCCGGTCGCCGAGCAGACGCGAAACGAGCGACTGCGCGATGCCGCACTCGTCCTGCGAGCGGAGCCGACGCGCGCCGTCGTGCGCTCGGTACGGATCGCCGTTCGCTCGCTTGTCGGCGCGTCGGCGAGCGAGACGCTCGCCGACGTGCTCGCGCGCCTGCACGGGGAGGACCGCGATCTCTCGCCGCTCCTGCGGGCCTTGGAGCGGGCGGCCTTTACGACCGAGGATGACTTGCAAAGCGCTATTCGAACGTGCGACGCTGCGTTCGCGGAGGTTCTATCATGAGCGCGACTCCACGCGATGTCGAACGAGCCCTCAAGAAGGCGATCGTCGGGCAGGATGCGGCAATCGAGGGGCTGCTGTTGGCGTCGATCGCCGACGGGCACGCGCTCCTCGAGGGCCCGCCGGGCATTGCCAAGACGCTCGCGTGCCGGGCTCTCGCCGCCTCGCTCGATGCGACGTTCAAGCGCATTCAATTTACTCCCGACCTCTTACCGGCCGATATCGTCGGAACGCGGATCTTCGATCAACAGAGTTCGCGCTTCGATACCGTGCTGGGACCGATCGTCGCCAATATCGTTCTCGCCGACGAAATCAATCGTGCCCCGGCAAAAGTGCAGAGCGCTCTGCTCGAAGCGATGCAAGAGCGCCAAGTAACCATCGGCCACGAGAGCCATCCGCTCCCCGATCCGTTCGTCGTTCTCGCGACGATGAACCCGCTCGACAACGACGGTACCTATGCATTGCCGCTCGCGCAGATGGATCGCTTTCTGCTGAAGATCGATCTCGGATATCCGAACGAAGAAGAAGAGCTCGAGATTCTCGATCGCTATGCATTCGCGCAGACGCCGCTCCCGCAGCGCGTGGCGTCGCTCGACGATGTCCGTGCGTGGCGCGCGAGCGCTCGCGCCGTTCACGTTGATAACAAATTACATCGATACGTCGTCGATCTCGTGATGGCGACGCGCCGCTTCTCGCCCTACGTCGTCAATGGAGCGAGCCCGCGCGCCAGCCTCGCATTGGTCGGTTGCGCGCGCGCTCGCGCGTTTCTCAACGAGCGGGCGTACGTGGAGCCCGACGATATTCGCAGCGTCGCGCCGGCGGTACTTCGCCATCGCATCGCGTTCACGCATCGCCTCTCGCTCGAGGGGATCGCGCCGTCGTCCTGGATCGCCGAGACGATCGCCGGCGTTCGCGTGCCGTGACCCTGCGCGAAGCGCTCCTCCGCGGTCGCAATCGCCCCCGCATACTCGGAGGCGGATCGCCGACCACCTCGCGCGGCGACGGATATGAGTTCGTTCAATTGCGCGGATACCTCATCGGCGATGACGTTCGACGCATCGACTGGGCGGCGACCGCACGGAGCGGCGCCTTACAGACGCGCGTGATGCTCGAGGATATCGCACTGATCTTCGCGGCGATCTGCGATCGCTCGCCCTCGATGCGCCTCGGACGTCGACGAGCGCTCGCCGACGCCGCCGACGATGCGGTCGCTGCGTGGTTCGGCGCGAGCGGCGGAGAAGACCGTGCGATCGCGCTGCTCTCGCAGGGCCCGGTACCGAACCGTGCGCGACCGGGGCGTTCCGGCGCGGCGCTCGCACGCGAGGCATTACGCACGCAGCGGGAAGAAGATTTCGATCCGAACGCGCTGTTCGATATCGCGACGGCGACCCTGCCGCGCGGTGCGGCGCTGCTCCTAGTGACCGATGCCGCCGGCGCCGAACGCAGCGAGGACGCACGACTCGCCGAGATCGCTCTTCGTTACGATGCAACCCTCGCGCTGGCGCGCGATCCATGGCAGAGCGATCTCCCGCTGCACGGATTCGCGCGCCTCGTCGATGTCGAGAGCGGCGAACCGTACCTCCGCTGGTTCGGCAAGCGCGAACGCGATACGTATCGGCGTGCGAGTGTCGCACGCGAAGAGGAAGTCGTCCGTCGCTTCGCTCGCTTCGGTTGGCGAACCGGTATTCTCGAGGAGAGTGACGGAACGGCGGCGCTCGCGGAGGCTTTTGGAATTCCGCGGGGGGCGCTCGATTGAGTTTCGGTGCGCCGGGATGGCTCCTCGCTGCGGCGCTGTTGGTCGCGCTCGGGCTGTGGGCGTTCGAGCGCGCGCGAAGGGTACGCGACGCGCGCGATCTCGCGTACTCCGATCTCGCCTTTCTTCGCCGCACGCTCGGCGAGCGCGATCGCTTCGGCGCGCTGCTGCGCGGCGCGTGGATCGCGGGGCTCGCGCTCGCCGCGCTCGCGCTCGCGCGGCCGCATCTGCTCTTGCCGGTGCCCGTACACGACGGCGCGGTCGTCCTTTGCATCGACACCTCGGGCTCGATGGCATCGACCGATATCGTCCCGACGCGCGCGCTCGCAGCACGCGCTGCGGCGACCCGTTTCATCGAGGAGATGGCGCGCGGAGAGCGCGTCGCGATCGTTGCCTTCTCGGGAGCGGCTTCGGTGGTGCAACCGCTAACGGCGCGTCACGCTGCGGCGATCGCCGCACTCGATACCCTTCCCGCACCGAACGGCCCCACCGCGATCGGCGATGCGCTCGCACTCGCAGGCACGCTGCTCGGCCAACGGGGGCCGCGCACCGTCGTCTTGGTCACCGACGGTGTGAATAATACCGGTATCGATCCGCTCGCAGCGGCATCCACGCTCGGCGAGCGCGGTATTCACGTCGACACCGTCGGCATCGGCACGAATTCGGGATCGCTGATTCCCGGGACGAGCGAGGCCGCCGGGATCGACGACGCCGCGCTGCGTGCCTACGCTCGCGCGAGCGGGGGGCGTTTCGTACGCGTCGAGAATTCCTCGGAGTTGCGCGGAGCGCTCGGCGCCTTGGGGCGCGTGACGTCGTTCGAGCGAAAGAGCGTCGATGTCTCGCTTGCGGCGGCGTTCGTTGGGGCGTTGCTGCTCGCACTTGCCGCATTCGCTGCGGTGGGATTGGGAAGGATATCGTGAAAGAGATCGCTACGAGCCGTACGCCCTACGAACGGGGAGAACTTCGCGAAAGCGAGCTCTCCGACGATCCGGTCGTTACCTTGCAACGCTGGCTCGACGAAGCGTATGCGATGCATCCGCAGATCGTCGAACCCAACGCGATGGCGTTGGCGACCGTCGGCGAGGATGGGCGCCCGAGTCTGCGCATCGTCCTCTTGCGCGGCCTCGACGGGCGAGGTCTCCGTTTTTTTACATCGTACGATAGTCGAAAGGGACGAGAATTGCTCGCGCGTCCGTTCGCCGCTGCGACGTTTTGGTGGGGGGCGCTCGAACGGCAAGTGCGCATCGAAGGCGACGTGCGCCGCACCGACGAGCACGAATCGGATCTCTATTTCGCCTCGCGTCCGCGCGGCCATCGGCTCGCCGCCTGGGCCTCGGAGCAGAGCGAACCGGTCGAATCGCGCGCCGTCCTCGACGAACGCATGGCGCATTTCGAGGAGCGTTTCGCTGATGAAGAGATCGAACGCCCGCACTCGTGGGGAGGTTTTCTCATCGTCCCGCGTTCGATCGAGTTTTGGCAAGGGCGACCGAATCGCATGCACGACCGCCTTCTTTACCAACGCGAGCGTGACGGTTGGGCGCGCATCCGACTCCAGCCGTAAAACGGAGCATCCTCGGAGCGCTTCCAGGACTCTCGTGCGTCTGAAGCCAATCCGCCTTCCCTAGCATGCGCCGGAATATTCTTGTCATCGGCTCCGGACCGATCGTGATCGGTCAGGCCGCGGAGTTCGATTACGCAGGGGTCCAGGCGTGTCGCGCCCTTCGAGAGGAAGGGCATCGCGTCGTGCTCGTCAACTCGAATCCGGCGACGATCATGACCGACCCCGAGATTGCCGATGCAGTCTATCTCGAGCCGCTCACGTTGGAATCGGTCAGCGCGGTGATCGAACTCGAGCGCCCCGATGCGCTCCTTCCGACGCTCGGCGGCCAGACCGGCCTCAACCTCGCCGTCGCACTCGACGATGCCGGCGTTTTGAAGCGCTTCGGTGTCGAGTTGCTCGGCACGCCGATTGCGACGATCAAACTCGCCGAAGATCGCGAACTGTTTAAAGAAAAGATGATCGAAATCGGCGAGCCGGTCGCGCGCAGCGTCGTCGTCACCGAGATCGAGCAGGGGTTAGCGTTTGCCCTCGAGGCGGGCTATCCGCTCGTCGTTCGCCCAGCCTATACGCTGGGCGGTACCGGCGGCGGGATCGTGCGCAACGAGCGCGAGTTACGCGAGACGCTCGCCTCGGGGCTCGCCGCGAGCATGATCCACCAGGCGCTCCTCGAGGTCTCGTTGCTCGGCTGGAAAGAGGTCGAGTATGAAGTTCTGCGCGATGCCTCCGACGATTGCATCATCGTCTGCAACATGGAGAATTTCGATCCGGTCGGCGTGCATACCGGCGACTCGATCGTCATCGCCCCATCGCAGACGCTCTCCGATAGCGAATACCAAATGCTGCGCACGTCGAGCTTAAACGTGATTCGCGCCCTCGACGTTCAAGGTGGATGCAATATTCAATTCGCCCTGCATCCGACGAGTAATGAATACGCGATTATCGAAGTTAATCCGCGCGTCTCACGCTCCTCGGCATTGGCTAGTAAAGCGACGGGATATCCGATAGCGAAAATCTCGACGCGCATCGCGTTGGGGCAGCGGCTGCAAGATATTCCCAACCCGGTCACCGGCGTCACCAAGGCGGCCTACGAACCGACCCTCGATTACGTCGTCGTAAAAATTCCGCGGTGGCCCTTCGATAAATTTCCGCTCGCCGATACCCTGCTCGGAACGCAGATGAAATCGACCGGTGAGGCGATGGGGATCGGTCGTACCTTCGCCGCCGGACTTTTAAAAGCGATACGTGGCCTCGATATCGGCCGCGAGACGTTAACCGGCGGAGCGATGCGCGAATGGAGCGACGATCAATTGATGACCGTGGTGGAGAATCCAACCCACGAACGGCTCTTTGCGGTCGCCGAGTTGCTGCGACGCAGCACCGACCGGAGCGCCTGCGTCGAACGGCTGCATGCGGCGAGTACGATCGATCGGTTTTGGCTCGAGGAAGTCGCCGAACTCGTCGCACTCGAACGTCGCTTACACGAACGTCGCGATCCCGTGGATATCGATCGCGCGTTCCGCGACGGTTACTCGTCGCGCGGGATCCGTTCTCTCACCGGAAGCGCCGAACGCCCGATCGGCCCGGCCGCCGCGTTTCGTATGGTCGATACCGCCGCTGCGGAGTTTCCGGCGCGCTCGCCGTATTATTACCTCTCGCGCGGCGAGAGCGATGAAATGCGTCCGGCGGGGCGCGAAGCCGTGGTCGTCGTGGGGAGCGGCCCGATTCGCATCGGGCAGGGAATCGAATTCGATTATAGTTGCGTGCATGCCGCGTGGGCGCTGCGCGAAGCGGGGCTCGCCCCGGTGGTCGTCAACAATAATCCCGAGACGGTCTCGACCGACTTCGATATCTCCGACGTGCTCGTTTTCGAGCCGCCGGGCGCCGATGAAGTGGAGGCCGCGTATCGCTCGACCGGCGCGCGCGGCGTGATGTTGGCGTTCGGAGGACAGACCGCGATCTCGCTCGCTGCGGATTTAACCGAGCGCGGCGTGCCGATCGTCGGCAGCGACCGTGCGACGTTGGATATGGCGGAGGATCGCGAGCAGTTCGATGCCGCGCTCGCGCGCTTGGGCGTCGCCCGCCCCGAAGGGCGTGCCGCGCGTAGCTTTCGCCAGGCACGCGCGATCGCGCGCGAACTGGGCTTCCCGGTGTTGGTTCGCCCCTCGTTCGTGCTCGGCGGCCGCGCGATGGAGATCGTGTATAACGAAGGGCAACTCGCATCGTACGTGGAGTCCGCGCCGCCGATTGCGGCCGACGCGCCCCTGCTCGTCGATCGCTATCTCGAAGGGCTCGAAGTCGAACTCGATGCGGTTTTCGACGGCGAGGAGATTTTGATTCCGGGAATCTTCGAACATATCGAGCGCGCAGGCATTCATTCGGGCGATTCCATCTCGGTCTATCCCGCGCCCTCGCTCGACGACGCTATGGAGCGGCACATTACCGAGGTCACGCGTTCGATCGCTCGAGAATTAGGAGTGCGCGGCTCGATCAATATTCAGTTCGTCATCCACCAAGGGAAACTCTATATTATCGAGGCGAACCCGCGTGCGTCGCGCACGGTGCCGATCATTCAGAAGGCGACAGGGATAAATCTCACAGCCGCAGCGACGCGCATCGCGCTTGGTGAGCGCCTCGCCGATCTCCCGTATGGGACCGGGCTGCGTCCGCGGTCGCCGTTCACGGTCGTGAAAGTCCCCGTCTTTTCGTTTGCGAAAATGCGCGGGGTCGAGACGATTCTCGGCCCGGAGATGAAGTCGACCGGCGAAGTGTTGGGCATCGACGCGAGCTTTGCCGGAGCGCTCCGCAAAGGCTTTCTCGGTGCCGGAATCGCGTTGCCGGAGCGCGGCGGTCGCATCTTGGTCTCGATCGCCGATGAGGAGAAGGAGCGTGCGGTGCCGATCATGCGGCGCTACGCCGAGATGGGGCATCGACTTATCGCAACCGACGGAACCCAGCGCGTGCTTGCCGCTGCGGGCATCGCCTGCGAACGGATCAACAAAATCGCGGAAGGGAGCCCACACGTGCTCGATGCGATCGCCTCGCGCGAGGTCGACCTGGTGATCAACGACGCGAAGGGCGCGCGGGAGGTCTCCGACGCTTACAAGATTCGGCGCGGCTCGGTCGAAGCCAGTATAGCGTGTCTGACCAGTCTCGATACCGCCCGAGCTCTGGCGGAGGCCCTCGCAAATACGGCGGGGCCGCCGTGCAGTCTCCATCGCTATCTCGCGTCGGTGACGGCGAAAGCGTAGGCGAGCGGCAGGCGGGCATCGTCGTTCTCGGCGGGAACGGCAGCACGCTCGCGTTTACCAATAGTCTCGTCCCCGAGGGAAGAACGATCGTCGCCCGGCTCGTCCCGGTCGCCGTGACGCCGATCGATACCGCGGTCGGCGATACCTGGCAGAACGTCGGCATCGCTCCCGACGACCTCCTGCACTGGATCGACCGCACCTTTCCGGCAGAGGATGAGAGCGCGTTCGTCGCCTCGCTGCACGATCTCGATCTACTCGCACGGGTCGGGTGGAACGCTCCCTTACCGACGAATCTCAACGAAGCCGAACTGATTAACCTTGAGGATCTTCCCCCCGATATCGTCGAGGCGATCGAGAGCGGCCCCGTGCCGATCGTTCCGTGCGCGGTCTGTCGCCGGCTCTGCGTGCGCGGCGATTTCCGTTGGGGCGAGCGCGAACTCTGCGCCTGGGATTATCACCATCAAGTCTTCGGGCGCCGCGGTCCGTGGCGAAACGGCGCCTACGACGAGCGACACTACGATACGCTTCCGCGTTGTGGTTTCGTCGCGCCCTCGCTCCTCGAGGAGCTCGGGGTCGAGATCTTAGCGTCGTTCTACGATTGTAGCGAAGAACTCGTGCGTTCGTTGATCGGACAGATTCTCGATGCCGAGAGCGAACGCTCGCATATCGCCGTTCGCGTCGACTCCGGTTTCGTCATCCTCCGCGAGCGCGCGTGAACCAACGCTCCCTCGGACGCATCTCGGCGCTCTTCACGGTGCTCTTTCTCGCACTGATCGCGCGTTTTGCCTGGCTGCAACTCGTGGATGCGCCGCGTATTTCCGCGAATCGGTCCAATCCGCGGCGCAGCATTATCGCCGTCGGGCGAGGGCGCATTCTCGCTGCCGACGGAAGCGTGCTCGCCGCAACCGACGGCACGAAGCGCGTCTATCCGATGGGCTCGGCGCTCGCGCAAATCGTCGGATACGCGTCTCGCCGATATGGGACCGCCGGGCTGGAGCGAGCGTACGATGCGTTACTCGCCGAACCGGCATACTCGGCGAACCCCATCGAACAGATTCGCGACTTTGTGGCATCCTTCGGGCGCGTCGCGCCGCAGTCGGGGGATGATTTAGTAACGACGATTCAACCGAAAATCGAACGACGATTGGCGAGGCTGCTCGCGCGGCACTCTCGGGCCGCCGGCGTCGTGCTCGATCCGCGCAACGGCGCCGTCCTCGCTATTGCCAGCGTGCCGAGTTTCGATCCGAACACCATGGATAGGACCTTCTCCGACGTCTTACACGCAAAGGATAGTCCGCTGCTCGACCGCGCCCTCGAGGGGCTCTACCCGCCGGGCTCGACGTTCAAAATGGTTACCGCGTCGGCGGCGATCGATAGCGGCAGCGTCGGCATGCACGATGTCTTTGAGGATCCGGGATACCTCACGATCGGGAAGGCGCGCCTGCACGATAACGATTATGAGGCGACCGGTGCGGGGACGATCGTGAAGGCCTTCGCACTCTCGAGCAACGTCGACTTCGCGCAGATCGTCCTGCGAACCGGCGCGCCGACGTTCTATCGGTATCTGCGCCGCTACGGGGTCGGGGATTCGCTCGATTTTCAACTGCCGACGGCGCGTGCATACGTCCCGCCGGAATCGCATATCTGGGCCGGAGAGCTCGCGCAGATGGGCTTCGGGCAGGGTGCGCTCTTAGTGACCCCGATGCAGATCGCGACGATTGCGGCGACGATTGCGAACGGCGGCGTCGAAGAACGCCCCTTCATCGTGCGCGCGATCGAACGCCGGGGCCATCTTCTGACGCGTACGCCGGTCGGCCCGTTAGGCAGCCCGGTATCGGCGGAGACGGCGGCGAAGGTTACCACGATGATGGAAGCCGTCGTGGCATGGGGCACCGGAACGACCGCCCAATTGCCGGGGGTCACCGTCGCCGGGAAGACCGGGACGGCGACAAACCCGCACGGTGCGCCCGACTCCTGGTTCGTCTGCTTCGCGCCGGCGCAGTCGCCGCGGATCGTGGTGGCGATCGTCGTTGAAAACGCGGGATACGGAGCGACGGTCGCGGCACCGATCGCGCGCGAAGTCCTGGCGCGCGCGCTCGCGGTGATAACGAAATGATCGAGCAGCATACGATTGCGGGCCGCTATCGGCTCGAAGAACGGATCGGCGAGGGCGGCATGGCGGTCGTCTATTCGGGCACCGATGCGCTTTTGCGCCGTCGCATCGCCATCAAGGTGCTCCGCGATCAATACGCCGCCGACCAAGAATTCGTGCGACGTTTCTACCAAGAAGCCGAATCGGTCGGTCGCCTCTCGCACCCCAACGTCGTCAACACCTACGATGTCGGTCGCGAGGATTCGATCTATTACATCGTTATGGAATTCGTCGACGGCTGTTCGCTGGCGGAGATTATCAATAGCGAGGGGCGTCTCCCCGAACCCGTCGCCATCGATTACGCCGCCCAGGTTTGCCAGGGGCTGGCATACGCGCATCGGCAAGGGCTCCTCCACCGGGATATCAAGCCGGCGAATATTCTCGTCGGCAAAGACGACGTCGTAAAACTCTCCGATTTCGGAATCGCACGTGCGTTCTCGGAGCAGACGATGGCGATGACACGCCCCGGCTTGGTCATGGGAAGCGTGTATTATCTCTCGCCGGAGCAAGCGCAGAGCCGCGAGTTGACCCCGGCCTCCGATCTCTACAGCGTCGGCATCGTGTTGTACCAAATGCTGATGGGGGAACTGCCGTACACGGCGGACTCTCCCGTTGCCGTCGCGATCAAACATATCGGCGATCCGGTTCCCGTCATCCCCCCGGAGAGCGGCGTGAGCCCGGCGCTCGCCGCGATCGTCAATAAACTGCTGCAGAAGGAGCCCGGGCATCGGTTCGCCGCGGCGAGCGACCTAGCGCGGGCGCTACGGGAGGCGCGCGAACGTCCGAACGTCGCGGCGTTTGCCACGAGCGACGACGCTCCGCCGACGCTGCGAAGCCCGCTGCCGCCGCGCCGCTCGCCGCTCCCGGATCGCCGAAACATCGACGTCCCGCGTCGGAACGCCGTGACGCGGAGTAATCCGGCGATCGTGCCGCTCTTTATCGTTCTCGCCATCGTTGCTGCGGTCGCAGGTTTTGCGATCTTCGGGCAATTCGGCAACAATCTCGGCGGCCGGATCGCGCTCGCCGATTTTCGCAATATGAGCGTCGCGCAGGCACAAGCGGCGATCGTCGCCGACGGCCTGCAGGTGCGCTTTCTTCAAAGCCCGAGTAACCACGTCCCCGCAGATCGCGTGATCCGCCAGAATCCGCCGCCGGGATCGCTGGTGCAGAAGAATTCGCTCGTCGAACTCATCGTGAGTAACGGCTTGCCGCTCGTCGGCCTTCCCGACGTACGCGGATTCTTGGCGGGCGATGCACAGCGTAGCCTGAGCGAACAGGGTTTCCACGTACGGATCGAACGTCGATACGATGCCGCCGCGAAGGAGAGCGTCGTCGCGCAGAGCCCCGCACCGGGCGCACGGGCGCGCGCGCATTCACTCGTCGTGCTCGTCGTATCGATGGGGCCGAAACCGATCGAAGTGCCCAACCTCGTCGGGCTCGATCTCGCTGCCGCGCAAAAACTCGTCGCGCAGTTGGGGCTCACGCTCGATATCGTCCAGCAGAGCCCGATTCCCGGCGTCGCCGCGGGCACGATCGCGTCGCAGGATCTCGTACCGGGGCAGTCGATCGCGCAGCGCGCGACGATGCATGTCGTCGTGAGCACCGGGGCGGAGAACGTGGGGCCGGCGGTGACGCTTCCGAATCTCGTCGGTATCGGAGCCGATGCCGCGCGCGCGCAACTCGAACGCCTCGGTCTGCTCGAGACGCTCTCGTTTAGCGTCGATCCTGCAGCGAGTGGAACGGTGCTCGCCGAACAGCCGAGCGCGGGGAGTACGGTCTCTCCGGGCTCGAGTATCGCGCTTACCGTCGCGGTACCGGGCGAGGTTCCCGACACCGAAGGGATGACGGTCGAGCAGGCGCGTACGACGCTCGAAGATGCGGGATATCATATCGGGTCGATTCGCTATACGACGACCGAAGGTGCGAACGGCGACGTCGTGCATACCGAACCGCTCGTCGGTACCACGCTCGCGCCGGGAGCGAACGTGACGCTCGTCGTGAATGGAAAATCGTGAGGATTCTCGGCATCGATCCCGCGCTTCGGGTCACCGGCTATGGTGCGATCGCCGTGAACGGCGAACGGCTCAGTTTAATCGAAGCCGGGACGATCGCGCCGCGCGTCCGCGATAGTTTGAGCGATCGGCTCGCGCAGCTGCATGAAGGAATATCGGGTGCGATCCGTCAGACTGCTCCCACCCACATCGTGATTGAAGAGCTCTATACCACCTATCGCAATCCCTCGACGGCGATCCTCATGGGGCACGCTCGCGGCGTGCTCTGTTTGGCGGGAGCGCAGGCCGGCGTTCCGGTCGCCACGTTGGGGCATTCGTATGTGAAGCGCGCGTTGGTCGGTTCGGGAAGCGCGCGCAAAGAACAAGTCAATGCGATGGTGGTACAACTGCTCCACCTGCGGCGAGCTCCCGAACCCAACGATGTCTCCGACGCTCTTGCGTTGGCCCTGGCATTTGCGCGGCGCAGCACCCGGCGTTCGTTGCCGGGCGATCTGCAGTAACGGGAGGCGCGAACGTGTTTTCACGAATCGAAGGGCGGCTCATCGAACGCGAGGGCGAGCGCGTGATGCTCGACGTCGGCGGTCTCGGGTACGAGATTCTCGTGCCGCTCTGCGTCGCCGAGAAACTTCCAACCGAACCGGGCGCTCCCGTGCGGCTCGAGATATACTCGGTGCTCTCACTCGAACAGAAGAGCGGACGGTTTTCGTATTACGGGTTCTCAAACTCGGTCGAGCGCGCGTTTTTCGAGGCGCTTCTCGGCGTCTCGTCGATCGGCCCTCGCTCGGCGGTTCGTGCGTTCTCCGTCCCGATGAATAAAATCGCTGCCGCGATCGAACGCGGCGATCACACTTTTCTGAAGACCCTTCCCGGAATCGGCCAACAGAAGGCGCGCGATATCGTTGCGAAACTCCAGGGAAAAGTCGCGCGCTTTTTATTGATTCAAGAGGCGCCCGAGCCGTCGACGAAACGGATGCCCGATTTCGCCGACGAAGCGCTCGCCGTGCTGCTGCAATTGGAGTATCGCCGTCAAGAAGCGGAAAAAATGCTTCGCGACGTTCTCGATGCGCGCCCCGAAATCGAGGATGCCGAGCGTCTGCTCGCGGCGATCTACGAACGGCGCAGCGTTCCTACGGCGGCTCGCTCGTGAGCGAGGAGGCACGCAAGCGGCTCTTTGGGCCCGAGGATACCGAACCGCTCGATGAGTCGACGCGGCTGCTCGACCCGGAGGGTGCGCTCGAAGACGAAGTTCTCGGCGCCGGATTGCGTCCGCGGCGCTTCGACGAATACGTTGGGCAAGAGCAGGTCGTCGAAAATCTTCGCATCGCGATCGATGCCGCACAACGGCGCGACGAACCGCTCGAACACGTGTTGTTTTATGGACCGCCGGGCTTAGGAAAGACCACTTTGGCGGCGCTCATCGCGCGCGAGATGGGTGCGAGCATTCGTCCGACGAGTGGGCCGACGCTCGACAAACCGAAAGATTTAGTCGGCGTCCTCACCTCACTCGAACATGGAGACGTGCTCTTCATCGACGAGATGCATCGGCTCGGGCGCGTCGTGGAAGAGTTTCTCTACCCGGCGATGGAGGATTTTCAGATCGATTTTATCGTCGATCGTGGGGCCTACGCTCGGACGTTGAAGTTGCCGCTCAAACGATTCACGCTCGTCGGAGCGACGACGCGGGCGGGTATGCTCTCCGCGCCGTTGCGCGACCGTTTCGGCATCGTCCATCACCTCGATTATTACAACGTGAGCGATCTCGAACGCATCGTCGCGCGATCGGCGGCGATTTTGGAGGTTCCGATCGAACCCGAGGGCTGTATGGCGATTGCCGCACGGAGCCGCGGAACGCCGCGTATCGCCAATCGTCTGCTCCGGCGCGTGCGCGATTACGCACAGGTTCGCGGTGACGGTCGCATCAGCGCGCGGGTCGCGGTCGATGCATTGGCGCGCGAAGGCGTCGACGAACGCGGTCTCGACCGGCTCGATCGCGCTTTTTTGCGCACGCTCGTCGAGCAGTATCATGGGGGGCCTGCGGGAATCGCAGCGATCGCGGCGAGCCTCAGCGAGGATGCCGAGACCCTCGAGGACGTCGTCGAGCCCTTTCTGCTGAAGAGCGGCTACATCGTTCGCACGGCGGCGGGACGTCGAGTGACGGAGGCGGGGCGCTCGGCGCTATGAAGGTTCCTCGTCGCAGCTTCCTCGGAGCGCTCGCTGGGCTCGCCCTCGCAACGCCGCTTGCGGCGCAGGGGCTCGGAGGGGGCGGGGACCGTTCCCAGGCGTTGCGCGTGCTGTTGGGGCGGGGGGCCGTCGATCCGATTCCCGGCGGATTCCTCTTCGGCGGCCGTCGCTACCGCGGCTCGTATTCGATTCTCGCCGACGGACGCGTTATTAACGAGGTCGACTTCGACGATTATCTTGCCAGTGTCGTGCCCTCGGAGATGAGCGCAAGTTGGCCCGCCGCCGCGCTTGAGGCGCAGGCGATCTGTTCGCGAGGATTTATCCTCGCACGGAGCGATCCGAATCGCCCGTACGATCTCGTTCCCTCCGAACTCGCACAGGTCTATCGCGGCGTCGAGAGCGAGCAACCCGCGAGTACGGCGGCGGTGCGGAGAACTTCGGGGATGGTGTTGCGCTATGCCCACGGATTCGCGCAGATCGAATACTCGTCGTGTTGCGGCGGTTACAGCGAATCCTCCGCCGATGCATGGGGCGGTGCGCCGATCCCGTACCTCGTCGCACATCCCTGTCCTTACTGTATCGGCTCGCCGCGCTTTCGCTGGAGAACCGATCTGCTCGCCGCCGATCTCGATGCGGTCGCCGAAAGGATCGCGCCGCAGGTCGGCGCGCTGCAGGAAGTACGCTTTACGGATCTCGATCGGAGCGGTCGAGCACGTTCCGTCGCGCTTCATGGCGCGGTCGGCGTCGCACGAATTCCTGCATCGCGATTTCGCATCGATGTCGGAGCGCGTAGAATCCCCAGCCTCCTCGTTCGGCGAGAGACGGCGCTCCTCACCCCGGGCACGCAGGCCTTTGCCGGTCTCCATATCGAAGGGAGAGGCCTGGGGCATGGAGTCGGTCTCTGTCAATGGGGCGCGCGAGGTTACGCTCTCGCCGGAGGCTCCGCGCAAGAGATCTTGAGCTTCTATTTCGTCGGAACCAGCATCGGACGAATCTGAGAACGAGGGTATGACGGACGGAAAAGACCGCGTAGCGGTGACCAAAGGCGACGAAGGGGATGCCGCCAACAAACGATATGGTCTACGCTTGCGGAAATTTATCGATATCGTCGTTGAGGATCCGTTCTCGGCGATGCTCTTTCGTGGAGCGATCGCCGATATTTCGCCGACCGGCATGCGTGCGATGGTCGATCAGTATCTTCCGGTCGGCTCCAAATACACGATTACGATGAAGCGGAGCCCTTTTCTCCGAATGCGAGGCCAGGTGCGCTGGATCCGCCCCTCGGCGAACGAAACTTTTCAGATCGGCGTCCAATTCATAGAGGTCGCACCGGAGGACGCAAAAAGATTATCGACCTTCATCGAGATCGAGCAGCAACGACTGACGAACGGCTAACCGCCGCCTACGATTTCGCGCTCCCGCGCGAATCGATTGCCCAGCACCCGGCGCGCGAGCGCGACGAGAGCCGGCTCTTCGTCGTTTCGCGCAACGGCGATCGCCACCACCGATTCTTTCGCGAACTCGACGAGGTGTTGCGCCCCGACGATCTCCTCGTGCTCAACGAAACGGCGGTGATTCACGCGCGGCTCGTCGGTCGGCTCGCCGGCGGTGGACGCGCCGAGGTGCTGCTGTTGCACCCCGTCGGTTCGCTGCGTTACGACGGCGCGGCGCGTCGCTGGCTCGCGCTCGCTCGCCCGGGGCGCCGGATACGCGTCGGCTCGAAGATCGACTTCGGGGAGGAAGGAGAGGCGATCGTTCGTGCAACGCACGAGGACGGCCGGCGCGAGATCGAGTTTTTCTTTCGCGATGCGTTTGAAGCGACGATCGAACGGATCGGACGCTTACCGCTGCCGCCGTACATCCATAACGACGATGAAGAATCGCAGCAGCGCTACCAGAGCGTCTTCGCTCGCGTGCCGGGAAGCGTTGCGGCACCGACGGCATCGTTGCATTTTTCCCCGAAATTGCTCGCACGGATCTCCGAGCGAGGCATCGAACGCTGCTCGATCGTGCTCGACATCGGCCTGGGAACCTTTCGCCCCATCTCTACCGAGCGCGTCGACGAGCATACGATGCACGAAGAGCGGTACGAGATTCCCGCGGCGAGCGTCGCCGCGATCGAGGCGGCGAAGCGCGCGGGAAGGCGCATCGTCGCCGTCGGCACCACCGTGTTACGTGCCCTCGAAGGCTGCGCGCTCGAGCGCGGTGGTTTGGTCGCAGGCGAAGGCGCGACCGCGTGTTTCATCACGCCGGGTTTCGAATTCCGCGTCGTCGATGCGCTCGTCACCAACTTTCACTTGCCGCGCTCCTCGCTCTTCGTCCTCGTCAGCGCCTTCTGCGGGCGCGAGCGCATGCTCGATGCATATCGCGAAGCGGTGGAACGCTCGTATCGGTTCTTTTCGTTCGGCGACGCGATGTTCTTGGAGCGCGCGCAGCCATGAAATACGTCGGCTTCGACGCCCCGGGCGACCCGTCGGTGCTCCGCCTCCTCGATGCGCCCGCGCCGCTTCCAGGAGCGGGCGAGGTGCAGATCGCGGTCGAGGCTGCGGGGGTGAGCCGGGCCGACGCGCTCGGCCGGCGCGGCCTCTACCCGGCACCGCCGGGGCATAGCCCGATCCTCGGCCTGGAGGTTGCGGGGAGCGTCGCCGCGCTCGGCCCCGGAGTCGAACGCTGGCGCCTCGGCGACCGGGTCTGCGCGCTCTGCAACGGCGGCGGCTATGCCGAACGCGTCGTCGTGCCCGAGGGCAGCGTGCTGCCGCTTCCCGAGAACTGGAGTGCCGTCGAGGGAGCGACGCTTCCCGAAAATGCATTCACGGCCTACGATAACCTCGTGAATCGCGCCGTGATGGAGCCGGGCGATACGCTGTTGATTCACGGCGGTACGAGTGGGCTGGGCACGATGGCGATCGGCATGGCGCGCGCATTGGGCGCTCGCGTCTTTGTGACTGCGGGGAGCGACCGCAAGTGCGCGAAAGCGATCCAACTCGGGGCGCACCGGGCGATCGATTATCGGACGACGGATTTCGTCGCTTCGACCCTCGCGTATACCAACGGACGCGGCGTCGATATCATTCTCGATCTCGTCGGCGGCGACTACGTCGCGCGCGATCTCGAAGCGCTCGCCACCGAGGGGCGCGTCGTCGTTCTTTCGACGATGCGCGGTAGCGAGGTACGGCTCGATCTTACGACTCTCCTACGCAAGCGAGCGCGCATCATCGGTTCCTCGTTGCGCGGGCGCAGTAACGCCGAGAAGGCGCAGATTGCCGAAGATCTCCAACAGGCGATCTGGCCGCTCCTCAGCGCGCGTCGACCGATCGCACCGGTCGTTGATTCGGTCTTTCCGTTCTCGCAGGCGCAGAAAGCGCACGAACGGCTGGAATCTTCCGAACATATCGGGAAGATTGTTTTAATACCCGTCTGACGAAAGCACGTTCAGACACCGTCCACGTATAGAAAGGTCACTCGCATGCACGTATACACCCCGAAAAAATGGGATCTCTCCGGGCTCACCGGCATCTCGGACGACACCCTGAACATTCATTTCGGCCTCTACGAGGGCTACGTGAAAAACACGAACCTTCTCAACGAGCACCTCGCGACGATCCGCAGCGCCGGGAAAAACGTCGGGGCCGATCCCGCTTTCGCCGAACTGGTTCGTCGACTGGGATTCGAATATAACGGCATGCGCCTGCACGAATATTACTTCGATAATATGACGAAGGGCTCGAGCGATCTCACGGGTGGAAAGCTCTACAACCTGCTAGGCGAGAGCTTCGGCGGGTTCGAGGCTTGGAAAAAGGATTTCGCTGCAGTCGGCGGCATGCGCGGCATCGGCTGGGCGATTGCGTACTACGACCCCCATGCAAAAGCGGTGAGCAATCATTGGATCGCCGAGCATGAGATCGGCAACCCGGCCGGCTTCGTTCCGCTCGTCGTCATGGACGTTTGGGAGCACGCGTTCATCCGCGACTACAAACCGTCGGAGCGGGGAAAGTATATCGAATCGTTCTTTGCAAACCTCAATTGGAAGGCGTGCGAGGCGCGGCTTCCGTAGAGGAAAAATAGGCGCGCGCGCGTTCGGGGATACCGACTCGCGCGCGCGCGTTCGTATAGAAGACCAATCCGGGGGCGCCGTCGCGCTGCTTTCGAACGTGCTTGCGGCGTGTATACTCCACGTCGACTTTCGCACTCGCGCTCGCGTTGGAAAACAGGGCGGCGCAATCGGCGGCGATGTCGATCGCCGCGTCGTCCTCGGTAATCTCCGTATCGCACTGTAACACGACGTGCGCGCCGGGAACGTTCTTGGTATGAAACCAGCGGTCGTCGGGACGCGCGATCCGAAACGTGAGATCGGCGTTCTGTTCGGGCGACCTTCCGATGAGCACGCGCACGCCGGGGCGCAGGTGGAGCTCCCTCGGTGGGAGGCGTTTGGGGATTTTCGCCGGTCGCATTCGGACCCGGCCCGCGCGCGGTTCGAAGGCGGCTACAAACGAGCGTTCTACCTCGGCGAGCAGCTCGGGTTCGACCCTCGATGCCTCCCATTGCAAGAGCCGCGCGCTTTCGATGCGCGATTTTAAACGCGCGAGCGCGGGTTCGAGCCGTTCGGCGCGGATCCCGAGCGTACGATAGCGCTCGAAATAGCTGCGTGCCTCCCCTTTGAGCGCCTCATGCATCTCGCTCGGACGTTCGTGGAGCCCGGCATAGATCGCCGCACCGGCGTCGCGCAATGCCTCGCGTTCGGTGATCTCGTCGAGTCGAGCGCGTATCTGCGCGGCATCGCGTTCGTCGGCGGCGAGCCGCTTCCCGATACGGGCGACGAGCCGGTCGCGGCGCGTAGCAACCGATTGAGTGACCTGTTTTTCATTCGGCCGAGCCTGCATTTCGGCGAAGAGTGCAAGCAGCGATGCTTCGCGGGTTTCGATCGCCGAGGGCATGGGAAGCGGCACGAGATGTGCCTGAAGTAACCGGCCGCTCTCGTCGCGGTAGACGTAGAGCTCCGTCATCCGTTCGATCGACGACTCGATCTCCGCGACGACGCGCTCGGCATCGGCGCCGTACACCCGAGCGATCGTTCGCGGAATGCGCAATCGCTCGTCGAGCGGAGGCGGTTCGTAGGGAGCGCCTTCGATTGCCGTCCGCCGCGCGTTGGCGGTCGCATCGAAACGCTGGAGCGCGGAAACGATGCGCGCTTCCTCGTTGAGAAGAAGTGCGTTTCCGAAGCGTGGGACGAGTTCGAGGATGAGGTCGTGGTAGCGCGCCACACCGAATCGGGAGCGCGTACCCATGCGCAGACGGAGCAGGCGCTCGTTCCGTCGCGACGAGATATCGAGGACGCGCGTACCGACGAGGCGGTCGCGCAGAACGCGCGCGAATCCAGGCCGCTCCTCAAGCGGAAGCGCGGGAACGAACGCGACGGTCGGCGTCGGATCGAAGCATGCTGCGGCGAGGAGCCGCTCGCCGCCGCTGCCTTCGAAGCGCAGGACAAGACGACGGTCGAAGCTCTCCGACGCCGCGCTGCAGCGAGCGCCGCGCAGCGCGCCGAGGAGTTCAAGCGCGCATCGACGCAGAAGCAGCCAATCCGTGAACACGCGCACCTTCGTTCCGCTTCCATCCTCCGCGACCCGCCTTTGGGGAGCAGCGCTGCTGGCGGGGCTGCTCCTGAGTGGGTGCGGCGGTGCGGCGGGGCCGGTCGGCTGGCACCGGAGCGCTGCGGGCTCCTGGATCTCTCCGGCGCACCCCGGCGAGCGCGTCTCGGTGACGCAGATGCCCTTCCAGGGCGCTCCCTCCGATCTCGCCACGCATATTCTCGAGAGCGTCGTTCTCGCACCGGGAGGCGGCAGGATGAGCGGAACGCATGCGCTCGCGGAGTGCCCGGGCGCCGCCGGCGAGATCGACTTCGTCGCCAAACGTCCGCCGGGCAAGATCGCGGTCTTCTTTTCGATCCGGAATTCCACGGCGTACGAGATCCGTTGGAGCGGCTCGGCGAGCGACGTACTCCCGCCCGAGGTGCTCCAATTCGCGCAACGTCGGCTCTGCCGCGTCGTTTGATGCCCCTCGTACGACGAGGAGCTTTCGGCGTGCTTGGCGTATGAAGCAAAGAACGTCGGTGGGAGGGCGTGCGATTATCGGCCCGGGCTTGCTCTTTGTTATTTCAGGTCCCTCGGGCGCAGGGAAAGACACCTTGGTCGATGCTCTTCGCGCACGAATGCCGATGCTTCGCTATTCGGTCTCTGCGACGACGAGAGAACCGCGCCCGGGCGAACGGGACGGCGAACACTATTTCTTTATCACGCGCGAGGAGTTCGAAGCGCGCCTCGCCGCCGGGGGCTTCCTCGAATGGCGAGAGTATAACGGCAACGCGTACGGAACGCCGCGTTCCTACATCGAGGGAACGCTTCGCGAGGGTTTCGACGTGGTCATGAAACCGGAAGTCAATGGGGCGATGGCTATCGTGCGCGCCTTCCCCGAGGCCGTCTCGATCTTCATCCTGCCCGATAAATTCTCGAACTTGCGCCGACGATTGTTGGAGCGGCGAACCGAAAGCAATGAAGAGATCGCGCGACGCCTGGCGATCGCGCACGAAGAGATCAGGTATATTCGAAGCTTCGATTACCTGGTGGTCAATCAAGAACAACGCTCGGAGGAAGCCGTCGACGACCTCGCCGCGATCTTCCGAGCCGAACGCATGCGGATTCACCGCCTTCCCGACGACTCGCTCGCGAGCGTCACCCAATCGTAATCACACTCGTATAGAACGGACCGGAAAACAATGAGCAAACGTATATTCGGCGACCTCGACGGCCTCATGGAGCACGCGGATTCGAAATTCACCCTGGTGAACATCGCCATGATGCGCGCCCGCCAACTCAATAACTGGATACGCATGGAAGAGACTCCTCCGATGGAACGCCGCGAATATTTCGCCAGCGAGCCACTGGTCGATCGCGATGCGGCGAACCGCAATAAGCCCGTCTCGATCGCGCTCGACGAAATCGCCGCGGGAAAGATTGAGTACACGCGCACGCGCGAAGGCATCAAATAGTCGATTATGTGCGGGATCGTCGGGTACGTCGGGCCAAAAAATGCAGTTCCGTTCCTTCTCGACGCGCTCTCGCGCCTAGAGTACCGCGGATACGATAGCGCCGGGGTCGCCGCAATCGACGATAGCGGTCGCCTCGTCGGCTCGAAAGCGGAAGGGAAACTGGCGCGCCTTTCGGAGCGACTCCAGAGCGACGCACACGTCGCCGGACGGATCGGACTCGGACACACGCGCTGGGCGACGCACGGGCGCCCTTCCGACGCTAACGCACATCCACACCTCGATTGCAGCGGCCGAATCGCGGTGGTCCATAACGGCATTATCGAGAATTATGCGACGCTACGCGCCGGGTTAATCGAACGCGGACACCATTTTGCCAGCGAGACCGACACCGAGGTCCTCGCGCACCTCATCGAGCAGCATTACGACGGCGATCTCCCCGCGGCGGTGCGGCGCACCCTTCGCGAAGTCGTCGGCGCCTATGCGCTGGGTGTGATGAGCAGCGAGAGCCCCGAGCATTTGGTCTTCGCGCGAAACGGTGCGAGCCCGCTGGTCATCGGGTTCGGCGAAGGCGAGATGTTCGTCGCCTCCGACACGCCGGCGATTCTGCCGTACACGCGTAAAGAGATCGTCCTAGAAGAGGGCGAGATGGCGGTGGTCGGGAGCGAGAGCGTCGTGATTACCGATTACGAAGGCAACCGCGTCGATCGCAAGGTGTCGCTAGTGACCTGGGATGCGAGCTCCGCCGAAAAGGGCGGCTTCAAGCACTTCATGCTCAAGGAGATCTTCGAGCAACCTAACGTCATCAAAGAGACCTTGGCCGGGCGCATCGACGACGCTCTCGACGTGCGGCTCGAGAACGAGTTGCAGGGGCTCGACGATCGGCTCGCTTCGATCGGGAAGATCGCCATCACCGGCTGCGGGACGGCATTTTACGCCGGGATGGTCGGCATGTACTTGCTCCGTTCGCTCGTGCGGCTTCCCGTCGAGATGGAATTGGCGAGTGAGTTTCGGTACGGCGACCCGGTGATCGATGCATCGGCACTCACGATTGCGATGTCGCAATCGGGCGAGACCGCCGATACCGTCGAAGCCGTTCGCGTCGCTCGCTCGGCCGGCAGTGCCGTTCTTGGCGTCTGCAATAAACTCGGCTCGCATTTGACGCGCGTCGTCGACGCAACGCTCTTCACGCGCAGCGGGCCCGAGATCGGCGTCGCCGCGACCAAAACCTACGTCGCACAAGTAACGGCGATGACGCTCTTCGCTCTCTACCTCGCGCGGCTTCGAAAGACGGCGCCGCTCGAACGCATCCGAGAGATCGCCGAAGGGACGCGCCTGTTGCCCGCGGCGGTCGACGCGGTCCTCAATGCCAGTAACGATATTCGCAAGGTCGCAAAGAAGATTCGCAAGGCGCACAGCGCGCTCTTCATCGGTCGCTATATCAACTATCCCACGGCCTTGGAGGGCGCGCTCAAACTGAAGGAGATCGCCTACCTGCATGCCGAGGGCTATGCCGCCGGCGAGATGAAGCACGGGCCGATCGCGCTCCTCGATGCGAGCGTCCCGGTGATCGGCGTGGTGACGCACGGACGCGTGCGCGATAAAATGCTCTCGAACTTGATGGAATCGCGTGCTCGCGAAGCCCCGGTGATCGTGGTCGCAAATCATGGCGACGACGAGGCCGCCTCGGTCGCAGACCACGTGTTCTGGGTGCCGAAGGTCGACGAGTTGCTCGCCCCGATCGTCAACGTGATCCCCTTGCAGCTCCTGGCCTACCACATCGCCGATCTCGACGGCAAAGATGTGGATCAACCGCGGAATCTCGCAAAGACCGTCACCGTCGAATAGCGAAGCCTGGGGTGGTGCAAAGAAATGACGGACGCGCCCCCGACCAACTTCGCCCGGTGCGCATCACGCCCAATCCGCTCGACTTCGCCGAAGGCTCCGCACTGATCGAGGTCGGTCGTACGCGCGTGCTCTGTGCGGCGACGCTCGAAGAGCGCGTCCCGCCCTGGCTGAAAGGGAAAGGGCTCGGCTGGATCACCGCGGAGTACGCGATGCTCCCCCGAGCGACGAGCGAGCGAACCACCCGCGAGGCCTCGAAAGGTCGGCAAGGCGGGCGCACGCACGAGATCCAGCGGATCATCGGCCGTTCACTGCGAGCGATCGTCGACACCGTGAAATTGGGCGAACGAACGATCACGATCGATTGCGACGTTCTTCAGGCCGACGGCGGCACCCGAACGGCGTCGCTCACCGGAGCCTGCGTCGCGCTCTCGATCGCATTATCGAAGCGATTTTCCAAGGCCGAGCGCAACCGTTGGCCGATGCTCGGATTGGTCGGTGCGATCAGCGTCGGCATCGTCAATGGGACGCCGATGCTCGATTTGAATTACGAAGAAGACAGCAGCGCGCACGTGGATATGAACGTCTTTATGACCGACGCGGGCCGATACGTCGAGTTACAGGGAACGGCCGAGGCAGAACCGTTCGGGCGCTCGGAGCTCGATCGGATGCTGGAATTGGCCTCGAAGGGAATCGGCGAATTATTCGAGATTCAAAAAAAAGCGATCGAGGAAGGTACGCGTGGAAGCTGACCTTCGGACGCTGTACGAACGCGCGGCCGCCTTCCATTTTAGCGAGGCGGCGATTCGCTCGCTGCACGAGCGAGTCGGCAAGGCGCTCGATACCGGAGCGCCGACGCGAGAGATGGAAGAGGCCTATCGCCGGGCTCTACGGCGATATTTCGCCGGCTTCGACACGCAGACGCGGACGCAGTTACGCGATCTCGATCGTCGGCTCGCAGAGCTGGCACAGGCGCAGCTGAACTTCACCGCCGAACGGAACGTAGCGGTCAAACGCTTGGAGAACATCGGGGCGATGCTCGGTCTCCTCGACGAGGCGTCGGCGTAGGCGATGCGCATCCTCGAACGCTTCGGCGAACAGACGATTGCGTTTCTCGAGTACCTCGGTGGCATGATGGCGCTCATCGGCGAGAGCATTCGCTCGCTGGTGCACGCGCAGATTCGCTATGCCGAGACCTTCGTTCAGGCCTACGAACTCGGCATCGGCTCGCTGCTGATCGTCCTGTTAACGTCGCTCTTTACCGGGATGGTGATCTCGCTGGAGTCCGCACAACAAGCGGTGCAGTTCGGAATCGGGAGCCTCGTCGGCGGCGCGGTAACCTATACCTCGGTCCGCGAGCTCGGCCCGATGCTCACGGCGGTGGTCGTTGCCGGACGCGTCGGCTCGGCGATCGCCGCCGAGATCGGATCGATGGTGGTAACCGAACAGATCGACGCGCTCCGTTCGATGGGGCTCTCGCCGGTACGCTTTCTCGTCGTTCCGCGATTGCTGGCGCTTGCGATCATGCTGCCGTTGCTGACGGTCTTCGCCGACATCATTTCGATTCTCGGCGGCATGTGGATCGCGCAAGCCTACGCGCACATCAATCCCGCCTCGTTCATCTCCTCGGCCCGTCAGGCCGTCGGCTTCGAGGATGTCGTTAAAGGGCTCCTCAAAGCACTGATTTTCGCATGTATTATCGCCTTCGTCGGTTGCTATCAAGGGCTCTCGACGCGCGGCGGTGCGGCGGGCGTCGGCCGAGCTACGACGAGCGCGGTCGTGATCTCGATCATTCTCATCTTTGGGACGAATTTCGTTATGAGCTACCTGCTCTTCGGTGGGCATTAACCGATGGAACCGACGATCTATGCCAGCCTGGACGATGTGACGCTCTCCTTCGGAGAACATGTCATCCTGAAAAACTGTAACCTGAAGATCGTTCGCGGTGCGATTACCTGCATCGTCGGGCTCTCGGGTGCCGGGAAATCCACGATCCTTCGCTTGCTCGACGGACTCATAGAACCATCGAGCGGCCACGTGTATGTCGACGGGCACGATCTCTGCCACACTCCGGAGCGCGATCTCGTCGAACTCCGGCAGAAAACGAGCCTCGCATTTCAGTTTGCCGCGTTGCTCGATAGCCTCACCATCGGTGAGAACGTCGGGTTGCCGTTGCGGGAGCATACCGCGCTTCCCGATGAAAAGATCCAGCATATCGTCGACGACGCACTCGAGAGCGTCGGCTTGCGCCACGTCTACGACAGTTTGCCGAACGAACTCTCCGGTGGAATGCTCAAACGCGCCGGCTTTGCCCGCGCGATCGTGACGCGCCCGGAGCTGGTGCTCTACGACGAGCCGACGACCGGGCTCGACCCGATCGTCACCAACCTCATTACCGATACGATCCTCCGCCTCCGAGAGAAGCTTGGCGGCACCGCGGTGGTGATCTCGCACGATCTCCACTCGATTTTCCGGATGGCGGACTACGTTGCGATGCTCTTCGAGGGAGCGATCATCGCCTACGGACCGCGCGAGGAGATACGCACCTCGACCAATCCGTTCGTTCAGCAGTTCCTCACCGGTAGTGAGGTCGGGCCGATACCGGTGTAGAAGGGAGGCGAGTATGTCGAAGCAAGCACAAGTAGGAGCCTTCGCGCTGGCGGCGCTCGCCCTGCTCTTTGCGTTCTTTTACGTCATCACCGATTTCGGTACAAGGCACTCGGGCTATCGAATCGGCGTGCATTTTCGCTCCGCGGCGGGGCTCCATTCAGGCGCGCAGGTCTTTTTCAGCGGCGTCGCCGTCGGAAGCGTCGAGAGCATCAAGTTGCTCCCGGATACGACGGTCGACGTCATCCTCGCGATCAAGCCGCACGTCGGAGGGCAGGCGGTGCGCATTCCGAGCGAGTCGCGCTTCCTCATTCAGGCTCCCTTGACCGGCGATCCGAGCCTCCTGATCGTGCCGCCTCGCCCCGAGCCCGGCGAACAACCCGAAATTATCCCGCCGGGCGTTCTGCCGATCTCCGAGCAGCCGCAGGGAACCAACACCGCGACGATCGCCGATCTCGTCGCCGAGGGGCAGGGGCAATTAAAGGTGCTCAACGGCGTGCTCGCCGATGTCGCCAAGCGAGAACCAAAATTGCTCGACGAGCTTCAACGAACGCTCGAAAACACCAACGCCCTCACCGCGACGGCGAGTACTGCGGTGGCACGGCTCGCCGCCCAGAGCAACGCGATTGCAACCGATTTACAGAGCAACTTAACGATTGCCAGCGGTCACATCGTTTCGATGACCAGCGCGCTCGACCAGACCGTTCGTGGGAACTCGAATCGCCTGAACGAGACGCTCGCGCAGATCCAAGGCACCGCGACGGCGCTCAATTCGACGATGCAGATCGTTGCGAGTATCGCGAGCGATCCGGCCTTTAAAGGCAACGTCTTGGCGACGACGACGAATATCGCCGAAGCGAGTGCGAAGCTGAAGAAGATGGCGACCGATATGGAGGGCATTACCGGCGATCCGACGACGCAACGCCGCCTTCGCGATACCATTCGGAACCTCGACGAGACCTCGCAGCGAGCGAACTCCCTGCTCGGAGCTCTCGGTGGGCACCTGCGAACGGGCGATCGGCGCGACGGGGGAACGGCCGCACCGCGGGCACGCCGCAGAGGCTTTTCGTTGGTATCGGCGCGAGTGCGGATCAGCGGCTACGCACCCGAACGCGTCGGCGGAGGCTCGCCGCTGCTCGGTCCTTCGCGTGGGCCGAACAGTTCGCTCGCCCTGCGTTTTCTGCCGAATGCACCGACACAATTCATCCTCGGTGCGAACGATCTGGGAAGCGGCACGACGACGCTCGATCTCGCAGCGGTGCGACGCGTCGGACCCGGGCTCTATTTCGGCGGCGGAATTCTCTATTCGCGGCTCGGTGTGCTCGGCGACTATTCGCGCGGTGCGGTGGGCTTTTCGACCAAGCTCTACGACGTCGCACGGCCGATGCTCGACCTCTCGACGAAACTGCGCGTCGCGCCGAACGTGCGCCTCTTTTTCGGCGAGCGCGACATCCTCCACGCGCAGCGACGGAACGTCTACGGTGTCGAGTTCACCGATGCACCGCGATAACCCCGATCCGCGTCCGCGCATCGGCCTCATCGGGGGCGGCTCCATGGGCTCGCTCTTCGGCTTCCATCTTGCGGGAATCGCCGACGTTACGATTCTCGAATCGAACGAAACGGTGCGGGCCGGGCTCGAGCGCGAAGGGCTTCGCGTGAACGACGCCGAGCCCCGCCCCATCCGCATCGCACGGCGAGCGCGCGACCTCTTTACCTCCGACGTGCTCTTCCTCTTCGTGAAAGCGGTCGATACGCTGCGAGCCCTGCGTCCCTTTGCCGGCGAATTAAATCCGACGACGGCAATCGTCTCGTTGCAGAACGGCGTCGGGAATGAAGATGCGATTAAGACCGCGCTCGGCGGAACGGTGCCCGTCATTCTCGGCGTGACGACGGAGTCGGCGGAGACGGTCGCCCCGGGGTCGGTGCGGAGCTCCGAACAAGGAATGACGCTGATCGGTTCGGCGGGCGCATCGGCAGCGACGGCGCAAGCGGTCGCGACGCTGCTCTCGCGAAGCGGCCTGCGCGCCGCGGTCGTCTACGATATTAAGCCGCATCTCTGGGGAAAGCTCGTCGCGAATGCCGCCGTGAACGCGCTCTCGGCGATCCTCGATTGTACGGCGGGCGAAATCCTTCGCGAGCCCGATGCCGCGCGACTCGCGGAATCGCTCGCGGACGAGGCCGCCGCGGTCGCCGCGGCGTTGAAGATCGCGTTACCATTTGCCAACCCGTGGCAATACGTCACCGAAGTGATCGCAGTCGGGTCGGAGAGCAAGAGCTCGATGGCGTTCGACCTCGAGCTCGGCAATAAAAGCGAGATCGATCATCTCAACGGCGCTGTCGTTGCGCTCGGCCGGAGGGCCGGCGTCGCAACGCCGTTTAACGAAGCCATCGTTCGATTGATGAAATCACTGGAGAGAATGCGCGCGCGGAAAGGAGCGGTCTCCCTATGAATTGTCCCAGCTGTCAAGCGGCGATTCCCGCACAGGCGAAATTCTGCCCGAATTGCGGCGCCCCGGCGGCGAGCAGCACGGGGGTGGGCAACTATACCGAACCCGTCGCCGAGACCGACAATCCCAAGGAACTCATTCGCATCGGCGATTGTTCGATCCGCGTCGAGGGGCAATTAGTGCCGGTCGTCGATGTGGAACTCGGCGCGAGTGAGACCGTCTATTTCGAGCACCACATCGTGCTCTGGAAGTCGCCGCAGATTCGCCTCGGCTTCATGAGCCTCCAAAACGCAGCGCAGCGATTCTTCGCCGGGCTGCAGATTTTCATCTCGACCGCGCAAGGCCCCGGAAACATCGCGTTTTCGCGCGAGGCGCCCGGGCAGATCGTCGCATTGCGTCTCGCCCCCGGGCAATCGGTCGACGTGCGCGAACATCAGTTTCTGTTAGCTACCGGAGAGATCGAATATAGCTATTATTGGCAGCAAGGCCTAGCGAACGTACTGTTTTCGCGCACCGGACTTTTCGTCGATCGTTTCCTCGCGCGCGGCCATGAAGGCGTGCTCTTGATTCATGGGTACGGAAACGTCTTTGAAAAGACGCTCGCCGCAGGTGAGGTGCTCGACGTCGAACCGGGTGGATGGCTCTGGAAAGATTCCAACGTGCGCATGGAAACCGTAAGCGTGCTTCAAAGCGCCGGCGGCGGAGGGCTCCTGGGAGCGCTCGGCGCCGCGGTCGGAGGATTCGCGCTGCAGATGAATCGTTTTTACGGTCCCGGCCGCGTCGGTATTCAGTCGATGACCTATCACGAGCCGGCGGCCGAGGGCCAGACGCAGGTCGGCGGCACGAGCAACATCGGCAACGTTCTCGGTTCGCTCTTCGGGAATAAACAGTAACGACGTTACGCTTGCGGCATCATCCGGAGCACGCGGATGCTGCCGCGCTTGACGACCACCGAGATGCCTTGAGAGCCCGGCGCACCGATATTTCCGTCGATGCGCTCGCTGGTGCCCTGCGAAGTTCCGCGTAGGCCGTAGGTGGTGAAGATCGTCCCGTCGGCGGTCTGCAGGTGGAGGTGAAAGTGCGCGTTCGCCGCGACGAAGAGCGTGACGTCCCCGTTGTCGACGCGAAAATGCAGCGTCCCGGGCCAGGCGAGCGCCCCCATCGTGACGGTAATATTCCCGGTGCCGACGCGCGCTTGCGCGTATCCATCGAGCAACGCGTGGATGCTTCCCCGCTCGGTCGCGAGATCGACGTTTCCGCCGACATTGCTGACGTCGATATCGCCGGCGACGTCGCGCACTACGAGGTCGACGCCGGGAGGGACGCGGACGAGCAGATCGGCGAGCGGCTGCGGTGCGTTCACGACGATCCCGCGCCGATCGGGCACGATCGTCGGCGCCGGTGGGATCGCCCCGAGCGCGGTTGCCTCGACGGTGTAGGCTTGCGTCGGTTGTTTGGGGAGCGGCGCGTACGCTTCAACCTGCGCTCCGGCGACGCGTAGCTCCATACGCATGCCGGGATGCAGCTCGCCGACGGTACGAGCAAAGGGCGCCTTCGAACTGCAACTTGCAAGCGCGGTCGACGCGCAGAGGACGAGGAGAAGAAGAGTCTGCTTCACCGCTCCTCGCTTCGGTCGCGCGGATGCGCTTCCTCGTAGTTTCGCCGCATATGTTCGAGCGAGACGTTGGTGTAGATCTGCGTCGTCGCGAGGCTCTCGTGTCCCAGAAGTTCTTTGATCGTCACCAAGTCGGCGCCGTTTTCCAAAAGATGGGTGGCGAAAGAATGGCGCATGACGTGCGGCGTGACGTGTTTGGTAAGCCCCGAGAGCTTCGCGTAACTCTGAAAGATCGCCCAGGCCTGCCGATACGAAAGTCGCTTTTTGCGCCGTGAAAGAAAGAGTGCCGAATCGGTCGAGCGCGGCCGCACTCCGAGGTAGGCGCGGATCGCTTCGGCGGCCGCGAGATTGATAAAAACGGTGCGCTGTTTGTTGCCCTTTCCGGTCACGCGCAGCAAGCGCCGCTCGGTATCGACATCGGAGAGATCGAGCCCCACGAGCTCCGCCCGCCGGATTCCGCTCGCGTAGAGTAGTTCCATAATCGCCGTATCACGGAGCCGCTGCTCGTCGCTTCGGCCGGCGATCCGCGTCCGCAAGAGCGTGCCGACCTCGCCCTCGGACATGACGTGCGGCAGCCGCTTGGCGGCTTTGGGGGGCGGAACGTCGGCGGCGGGGTTATCGGTGCGACGTCCTTCGCGGCGTTGGAGCGCGAAGAACGATCGGAGCGCGGCGAGTTTGCGACGCACCGAGGTGGGATTGTAGGCGCGAGGGCCCATAAGTTCCATCACGAATCGGCGAATATCCGATGGCGTCGTCGCGAGCAACTTTTCAAACGGCGTCCCTTGCAGGTGCCCCGGCTCCAAAAAATCGCCGAACACCTCGATGTCGCGGGCGTACTCCTCGGCGGTTCGCGGCGATTGTCCACGCTCGAGCCGGAGGTATGCGGCGAACTCGGCGACGAGCGGATCGGTTGGAATGTAGGAACTCATAGACTCCTCGGCTCTTCATTCACAGGATATCAACATCACCAAATCATTGTTTGTGGCTATTAGATCGGGTGTGGAGAATCTCCCGCCTGCGGGCGAACTGATCCCGCTCTTCATCGTCGTGGTAGCCCTGTTGGGGATCATCGCCCGGCCGTGGCGCTCGCGAGCGTGGCAATGGAGCCTCGGTGCCGCAGTGCTCGTCGAGCTGCTGCCGTTTCGAGCGAGCCCGGCCGCCGTATGGACGGCGTGGTGGAACGCGCGCGACGTCGCGTTTTTTTTGCTTGGAATCCTGACGATCGCCGACGTCTCCGCGAAGGCGCGGCTCTTCGAGGTCGCCGCCGAACGGTTGCTCGCGCTCTCGGGCGGCCGTCGGCTCGCGCTCCTGGCCTGGCTCTTCGGACTGGGAGCGCTCTCGACCGCGGTGCTCTCGAACGACACCACGGTAATCGCGCTCACCCCGGCCGTGCTGGTGCTCGGCGCCGCGCTCGGGGAGCGGGCGGCGCCCTACGCGTATGCCTGCGCGCTGGTCGCGAATGCCGGCTCGTTCGTGCTACCGATCGCGAATCCGGCGAATTTGCTGCTCTACGGCGCCGCGCTTCCCCCGCTGCTCGGCTGGCTCCGCATCTTTGCGCTCCCGAGCATTGCGGCGCTCGCAATCACGTTTGCGGTGCTCGCATGGCTCTTTCGGCGCGAGCTTGGGGGGCGCTTCGAACGGAGCCTGCAGATTGAAGCGCTGCGCCCCGGCGAGCGGGCGGTGCTCGGGGCGGTAGTGTTCGCCGTCACGCTTCTCCTTGCAGCGAGCCTTTTTCAGCGCCCGCCGGGGCTCGCCGCCCTCGTCGGCGCGGCGGTCGTGCTCGGAACCGGGCTGCTGACGGGCACTTTCGGGCGCGAGGATCTCCGCCGCATCGATCTCGGCGTTCTCCCCTTCGTCGCGGGCTTGCTGGTACTGCTGGCGGCGGTCGAGGCGACGGGGCTGCTCGCGGGGCTGCGCTCGGCGCTCCACGCGCCGGGCGCCGGGCACTCCGCGGCGGCGATCGGCTTCATTGCCGCGGTTGCGAGCGCGCTGGCGAACAATCTCCCGATCGCCGCGCTCGCGGCATCGTTGAGTTCGGCGGGCGCCGCCGCCGGCGTTCATCGCGCGCTGGTCGTCGCAATCGATCTCGGGCCGAACTTTGCGTTGAGCGGATCGCTCGCGACGTTGCTCTGGGCGCAAATGCTCCGCAAACACGGAATACGCGCGAGCGCTCGGGAGTTCGCGCGCATCGGGATCGCCTGCACGCTGCCGGCGCTTGCGGCGGCCCTTCTTCTCGCGCGCTTTTAGCCCGGAACCCAACCTTTGGTGAGCGTGAGCCAGAACGCGAGCCCGGCGTACGCGCCGTAGCGCGCGAAGTCGCGGCGGATCGCCGCGTCGCTGCGGCTGCGCTTGCCGATAATGCGCACGTAGGTCGGGCGCGTCCACGAATCCAGGATCAGCGGACGATAAAAACCGAGCAGTTGCATCGCGTGAGCGACGGCATAGGGCCCGAACCCGTGCAGCGAACCGAGCGCGGCGGCAACCTCTTCTTCTCGCGCTCCGGCGGCGGCGCGTAACGATTCGAGATCGAGATCGCCGTTGCAACCGCGCTCTGCAAGCGCGACCAGCGAACGCGCGCGATACCCCATGCGCACGTCGGCGACGAGCCTCTCCTCGCCGAGATCGAGGATGCGCTGCGGGGTGGGAAAGGCACCGTCGCCGATCCGAACGAGCGCGGCGACCATGCGCCGCGTCGCCGAGAAGGCGCAGTTCGTCGAACAGAGCGTCCTGACGAGATCTTCGAAGACGCTCGGCGCGGCGAGCAGACGACCAGCGCCGTTGCGCGCCCAATACAACGGGTCGTTTTCGGTGAGTGCGTTATAGAATGGCGAGAGATCCGCATCGAGCGCGAACATGCGTGCGACCGATTGCGCGAGGCGAGCGCGCGTTCGCTCCGAGAGCGCCGATGGGTGCCGGACGTGCAGCGCACCTTCGCGTTGCGCGATCTCGATCGCCATCGCGCGCGTTCCGACGCGCAGCGTGGTGGTGAGCCGGAGTGGTTGCGTTTCGATCGCGTTGGGCGCGAGCGAGGCGCAGCCATGCGAAAAGAGCGTACGCTCGAAATCGATCGGTTCCCCGCCCGCGCCGCGCAGCGGAATCGCGAACGAGGAGTTACGCGACGTAGGAAACGCTGACCGGAACGCCGGC